>CAYTBK010000007.1:0-66598 GCA_964436005.1 uncultured Acidobacteriota bacterium | reverse complement strand
TGCCGGCGAACGCCCGGATCGTCATCACCCCGCCGGAAGCCGTGTCCCAGCCGGCCTTCGCCAACCAGCGAGACCTCGTCGTAGCCCACACCGCCCTGGAGATCGGCGCCATCACCGAACTGAGCTACGTGGTGCGGACGAAAAAGGGTTTCACCCCGTTCTTCGAGGGTTTCGTGCCGCTCTGGAGCTCTTTCCCGGTCAAGCAGGCCACCGTGCAGGTCCGTGTTCCCCGAGGCACGCCCCTGAAGTTGGTGGCGGCCGGGACGGGCGCTCCCTTTTCCAAGGTGGCGGAAAACGGCTTCGACGTCTACACCTGTACGCCATCCGCCGTTGCCGTGCTGCCGAGAGAGCGCCTGGCGGCAGCACCCGCGTCCTTCGCCCCTTGGGTATCCTTTTCCACGGCCCCCGACGATGCGGCCGTCCTGCGTCTGCTGCAACCGGGCGAACTCGACAGCGCCGCGCTGTACCGCATGACGGAGCGTCGCCCGGCCGCCGGGCCGGTCAACCTGTCCGACGCGGCCGGCCTGATCAAGCAGACATCGTCCCTGGTGCGGCCGGTGGAACTTCCGATAACGGCCACCGGGTTTGCGAACGCCACGCCCCAGGCAGTGTACGACCAGTCCTGCGGCACGGCCCTGGACCGGGTGCGCCTCACGGCAACCCTGTTGCGGGCTTTTGGCTGCCGCAATGCCGGCGTCGGGGCACTGCTGTATGCCAACGGCCCCCAGGAAGCTGCGCCCGGACTGAGCGGCGCCGCCGAGTTCGTGGTTTGCGGCGAAACGACTGCCGGCCCCATCTACGCTTCGTCCTCCGGGAATATCTATCTTCCCGGCGATCCGCACATGGCGGGGAAGGTTCTGTTGACCCCAGACGGGAAGCGGCATCCATCCGCGACACCAGCGGGAACATCCTGGACGCTGCGCCTCGAAGCCAGCCACTGGAAGGACAAGAGCTGCCGGCTCTCCGGCCGGTTGGCCGTGGGCGGGGCCGCCGTGGACAGCGGACGAGCGCTCGCAGGCGCATCGGCCTACGCCGAGTCGGTTCTTTCTGAAATCCTCAAGCCATACGGCGTCAAGGACCTCAAGACGACCGTCCACCTGGCTTCCGGCAACGCCATGGAAGCTTCCTTCGAAGCGACGGCGGACAAACTCTTCGACGAAGGCGCCATGACCTTGCCCACCCCTGTTTTCCTGGGCGTCTGGAAGGAAATGCTGCCCCTGGACGCTAACCGGGTGGCCCCTCCGGAGGTTTCTTTCCCCGTCAACCTCGCCCTGGAACTCCATGTCACACTGCCGGACGGCAAGAACGTGGAAGCGCAACCCGTTTCCGCCCGCGGTACGGCCACCGTTTCCGACGGCGCCTGGCACTTCCGGCGGGTGACTTCTCTCGCGGGGCCCGCCAGAGCTCCCTACCACGACCTGGCCGAACTGCTCAACCAATGGTTGTCGGACGCGGAAAACCGCCTGGTGACGCGCTGACGCTTCCGGATCGTGAAAAAGGCCGCTCCGATGAGCGGCCTTTTTTCATTCTGCTGGCCTGGTCAGGGCTGCTGCAAAATCGCCAACTGGCGCTTGGCGTCGGGCTCCAGCCGGGGATCCAGTTTCTTGTCCAAGGCTTTCTTCAGAAGCCGGATCACGGCCTTTTTGTCAAATTCGGGTTCCGCCGTCATGATGACCTGGGCCAGGTAATAATTGGCCAGAGCGTAGTTGCGGTTGATGGACAGCGCTTTCTGGAAACAGGCCTTCGCCTGTGGCCACTGCTTCAATCCGCAGTGAGCAACGCCGATGTTCGTAATGGTGTCGAAAGAGTCGGGTTTCAAAGCGACACCCTTCTCGAAATAGGCGATCGCCTCCGGGAAATTCCCTTTTTCTGCGGACATCCGGCCCAAACGATCGAAAATCATCGATTGCTGAATCCCCAGGCTGAGGGCGGCCAGGTAGGCTTTCTTGGCCTTTTCGAACTTCTCTTCCGATTCGTAGATCCCACCCAGTTTCTCCCAGGCATAAGCATGCGCAAAGACATCACGGTGAATGACTTCGCTCTCACCCTCCTGCCAAAGGTGCTTCATTTTCTTGATGATCTCCGTGGGAACGGAATCCAGTTCGTACTCCAAGGGCAAGGCGACGATGCGTTCGAAGTGCCCGGCAGCGATCGTTTTTGATTTTTTGGCAGCCGCCAGGTCGCCCGAAGAGAATTCGGCCTCTGCTTGAGCGAGATAAAGGTTGCCGATGGTCCAGTTGGCCCTCACGCAGGTTGGGGCTTTGTCGAGGACGTCATGGAAGAGAGTGAAATCAGACCGGTAGGCTGGCAGGTGAAGCAGCAGCAGGATGGAAAAACCGGCGGTCGCCGCCCATTTCGCGGCCGAGCCCGTTTTCGGGAATCGCTGGCTGGCTTTGTCCAGCAACAGGGCGAGGATCACGCAGAATCCCAGGGAAGCGAGATAGAGATAATGCTCGGCGAAAATCTCGTGGTGGGGAATCACGAAGTGCAGGACAGGCGTCAGGGACAGCAAAAACCACATCCCCCAGAAGCCGAACCGGTAATACTTGTTTGAGAAGAGCCATACCAGAATTCCCAGCAGGCAGATGACGGCCACCAGAGCGACCCACCCCGTGACCTCCGTTGCGGAGTGCACGACCGGAAAACCCGCGTAGGAGTAGTCCGCCCGCAGTGAAATGGGGACGGCCATCAAGTATATGTCATATAGGATGATCTTCGCGCTGGTCATGATGTTCGTCAGGTACGTGCCCCCCCACCAGACGAACCTTCCGGTGAAGGAGTCGATACCGACTCTGGACAGCACCAGAATCCCGATGACGATCGTCCCCAGGTAGAACGGCCAGGCCATGGCCACCGCGCCGACAAGGCTGCGAAGCAATTTCCAACGGGCTTCCTTGGGCAGGGAGGCCCTCCTTCGGGTGAAATCATACAAAAACATCAACAGGGGAGTGATGACGCCCATTTCTTTCGACAGAAAGGCCAGGCCGAAACAAAGGAACACCACCGGCCACAGGGCCAGCCTCGTTCCGAACCGGGAAGTGGAACGTATGCGCAAGAAAACGTACAGGGCGATGAGGGTGAAGAGCGCCGACAGGATGTCTCGCCGCCCAGATATATATGCCACCGCGTCGATGTGCACGGGATGAACCGCGAAGAAGACGAGGGACCAGAGGGCAATCCGCCGTGAATCGCAGATCCGTTTCAACACAAGCCAGGCCATGAGCAGAACCAGAAGATGCCAGAACAGGTTGCTCAGGTGGAAAACCACCGGCGACGGTCCACTCACGAGATAGTCGACGGCGTAACTCAAGGTACGGACAGAACGGTAGGAAAGGTGCAGGAATTCAGACAGGGCCTGGCTGAAGTTGTGGACTGTCGCAAAATTGACCACCAGGATCGAATCGTCGAAGACGAATCCGTAAAATACCGATGGCAAATAGAGACAAACCCCGACGGCCAGGATGAAAGCGACAGCTGCCCATTCGGGAATCCGGGCCAGGCCGACCGCACTCGCAGGGTGCGGCGGCCCGGGGATCTCCCTTTTTTCGTTTATCGTTGGGTGTGGATTCATCGTTAGCGGTCAACCCATGTCAATGGGAACGGGCTGTGCAAGGGATGGCGAGGCGGGTCGTCCCCCGGTTGGTGAAAATCGTGAGGTACCCGTCGCAAGATCCTTTGATGATTCCCGTGGCATTCAGCGTCAGGTCGAACTCACAGGCGGCCGAGTCGTTTTTGAGTATCTTCACGGAAAAAAACTTGTTGGAAGGCTCGATTTTATCGATGTGGAATACACCGCCGTCCTGATGGGCCATGGATATGTGCTTCGTGATCGTCTGGTTCCCGGTGAAGAAATCGAATTTTCGCGGATCCTTCCCGAAAAGCCATTCCTGGGCTCTTTTGAAGTACACGGGAAAATTGATGGACGGTTGTTCCTTGCTTGTGGTTTCCACCACCAGGTTGTAGCTGTTGACGTACTCTTTCGCGTCGACGACGGACAGTCTGATCGTGGCCCCTTTTTCGTCCGCTTTGGCCACGGAAGCTTTCAGGCTGTCGCAACTCGCCTTCAGCCCAGTAATTGAACACGGGTTCTTGAAAGTGACCTTGATCTCGCCAACCCAGTCCGCCTTCACCGGCCAATCGACTTCCAAACAGATGGGTTCACAGAAAACTTCCGGCACCACTTTCACCGTCAGGGTCAGAAAAACCTCTTGTTTCATCGGGTCGTCGGTGATTAGAGTAATTCTGTATTCGGAATGACCCTTGACGCTAGGCGCCTTGTACTGGAGATCGATGAAGCCGTCCTTACCGGGTTCCAAAATCTCGCCCGACAGGATGTAGGAAAGGCAGCCGCAGGAGGTGAGCGCTTTTTCGATGTGCAGCGCTTTCTTCCCGAGGTTGGTGTAGGAAAAGCGCACCGGAACCACCTCGTTCGGGCGTACGTCTTCCAAAGTGATGTGTTCCTTGTGAACATACATGGATGGCAACGTTTCCTGAGCCGGCAGAAGAGATGCCAGGAGCATGAGGCCGAAGATCGTCGTGACTGCTTTCATGGCTGTCCTACTTGGCAGGATTTTCGGGGGCGGGGGTCTGGCCCGTTGTCGGCGGCTGGGGATTTTCCACCGTAACACGGAACGGGACGGCGATGGATTTCTCACCGATTTCGATGGTGATGATGCCCTGGCTCGCCGCCCGCTGCCCGGTCGGGATTTCAAATGAAACGGACACGTCGTTGCTGGCCTGGCCGTTGGTGACGATGGTCGGCTTGACGAAGGGGCTGCTCGAGCGAATGGCGGTTATTTCGAAAGGCTGTCCGTGCGTTTGTTTGATGATGATCGGCCGGGTGGAAGTCGCGTCTGCCTTGACGTAAACCTGCAACCGCTCGGGGAGCGTGGTATAGAGCGGAAGAAAGCGCACGTTCACGGGAACGAGGGCTTCCGGCAACGATTCGCTGTTGGTCTTGATGTGGACGAGGGTGCTCATGAAATCGCTCGTGCCCGCCGGAACAGAAGGGGCGTCCAGTCGAACGGTCACCCGGTACCGCGCCCCTTCCTGCACCAAATTTGTGGACAGGTACGGGGAGTCAGCGGTGATTCCGATCACCTTGAATTTCTCGGCATCTCTCGGCACCAGCAAGATGTCGCGGGTCGGCTGATCGGAGCGAAGAACGTTCTCGAAGCGGAGGAACTGCGGCTCGATCGAAAGCTCCAGCACAACGTTGGCCAGCAGGGAAAGCATGACCGAAGGGATGACGGGGTCGTTTGTCTTGATGGTCACCTTCTTGTCGACCAGGCCGGCGATGTTGGGCGGTTTCAGCCGCACTTTCAGGACTGTCGTTTCCCCGGGGGCCAGCAGCCGCTTCCCGATGCTGGGGATGGTGCAACCGCAAGACGCTTTGATATCTATGATATCCAGTGGAGCGTTGCCGGTGTTCGTGATATTGAACACGGCCTCCAGGTCGGACGCGGGGTTCACTTCCTTGAAATCGTGGACCAGATGATCCAATTTGATTTTAGGCTTGGCTTCGGGAGAAGACGTAGCGGCCGGAGTGGTCTGGGCCATGCCCAGCCGGCTGAAAGCGAAGAGCACAAGGAAAGCGAATTTCAGCTGAACAACTCGTATCATGTTTCCTCCCAAGGAAAGACAGTAGCTTCGCGCGAAGAGGCAGCGTGGGTATCGCCAGCTGCCAAGGTCGTCCAAAATATGCGATTTTACCCTTCATGCCGATAATAATCAAGCAATGTAGTGCTTGGGAATCCCTCGCCGCCCCGCTATAATACGCTGCCTTCCGGGCAAGGATGCAGGAACGGAATTTTTCGAGGATGAATTCAATGAAAAAAATATACATTCGAAGCCTGGGCTGCCCGAAAAACCTGGTGGATACGGAAATCATGGCGGGCCTCCTGGCCCAGGCCGGGCATGAACTGACAGATCTGCCCGACAACGCCGACGTCGCCATCGTCAACACCTGCGGGTTCATCCAAAGCGCCAAGGAAGAATCTCTCGACGCCGTCTTCGAGGCAGTCCGTCAGAAGGAGACCAACCCAGCCCTGCGAGTGGTGGTCACCGGTTGCCTGGCGCAGCGGTACGCAAGCGTGCTCTCGAGCGACATCCCGGAGATCGACGCCATCCTCGGCGTCAATGATCTGGGCCGGATCTGCGAAGCCATCGAGACCTCAGGAGGGCGGTCGGTCCGCATCGACGATCCCCCTTTCCTGCCCACTTTCGCTACGCCCCGGCGTCGGGTCACGCCCGCTCACATCGCCTACCTGAAGATAGCGGACGGCTGCTCCCACCGCTGCACTTTCTGCGCCATCCCGGCCATACGCGGGAAACTGCGCAGCCGGGCCGGCGACGACATCGTCCGGGAAGCGGAGCGGTTGCTGCAGGAAGGCGTCAAGGAACTGATCCTCATCGGCCAGGACACGACCTCCTTCGGCCGCGACCGCGGCGAACGCAACGCCATCGTGCCCTTGCTGAAGCGCCTGGGTTCTCTCGGCGGCGAATACTGGCTGCGGCTCATGTACGCGTATCCCTCGGAAATCAGCGAGGAACTCCTGGCGGCGATCGCCTCCTCCCGCAACATATGCCGCTACCTGGACATACCTTTCCAGCATGCCGATGCGGACATTCTGGCCAGGATGGGGAGACGCGGCGACGCCGAGCTGTATCTTTCGCTCATCGAGAAGGCCAGATCCGCCCTGCCCGGCCTGGCTCTCCGGTCCTCCCTCATCGTCGGCTTCCCCGGCGAAACGCCGGAGGCTTTCCGGAGGCTCGTGCAGTTCGTGAAGGACGCAGCTCTCGACAATCTGGGCGTTTTCGCCTATTCCGACGAGGAAGGCACCCCCGCCAGCGAGCTGGATGGCCAGGTCGACAGCCGGGAGGCGGAAAAGCGTCGCGACAGGCTGATGCGTCTGCAGTTGGGAATCATTCGAAAAAAGCAGCGCGAGAACCGGGGGAAGGTGGTCCAGGTCGTCGTCGACGGCATCCGCGACGATGCCGATTTCCTGGTCCAGGCCAGGACCGAAGGTCAGGCGCCGGATGTGGACGGCGTGGTCTACCTGACGGAGGGCGCCGTGGAAACGCTTTCGCCGGGACGATTCGTCCAGGCCAGGCTGAAGCGTTCACTCGATTACGATTTCACGGCAGAACTCATCTCATAGCAAAAGGGGAGTTGCCGCAGCAACTCCCCCGGAACCTTGCCGAATGGGACCATCGGCTATTGCAGCTCCATTTTCCCCTGCACTTCCGGTTTGAACTGGACTCCCCATTCGGCCATTTTGGCTTTGCTGACGATGAGTTTCAGTGAACCGTCGCCTGCTTTGGACACCGTGGCCAGGGCGCCCAGGGCCAAGGCGTTCGGCATGGTGCCGAACAGGGGGATCTTGGCTCCCTTGCATTTTCCGGCCAGAATCCCGATGCCGTTCTTGCTCCCGGCACAATTGTCGGGGATGACGATGACCGCCCGAATCCCTTTCGGGAGCAGGGACACGAAACCTTTCTCGACGTCCTGGATGGTCTTCGCATCGAAAAAGAGCAGTTCGACGCGGTAGGCCTTCGACGAAACCATCAGGCTCTGAACGGCCGCGGCGTTCGTCGACACCTGGCAGATCACGCCAATTTTCGTTCCTGCCCCAACTGCCTGGCTGATGAGGAAAAGCTGCTGCCGAACATCCGCCCCCTGCGAAAGAACGGGCAAGGTCAGCAGCACACACACGCCGAATAGAAGCAAGAACCTGACTTTCTTCATGTAACCACCTCATTTGATCTCTTCTCCCGGCCGGCAGGCCACGGGGGGAAGAGCGGATTTGGCACGGTCGATTTTATACCAGGAATTCGGGGGAAGCACGACAAATCATGCCGGGCAATCAATGCAATAAATTGTTGCTTCAATATATTACAAAGGAAGCCGCGTCGCCGGGGTCAAAGAACGGAGCGCTGGAAGGTGTCCACGACCCGACGGTGCCGGGAAAGGGTCATCGCCCTCAGCTGCTTGAATTTTTCGAAAGAGATCACGTTGTCGAAACGCACCGCCGACCCGCCGCGCTGGTTGTAGATGACGTTTCCGACAATGGTCTCCTCAAAGCCGGATTCCGGATCGTACAGGTGGATTTCCGCCGGGGCAAAAACGGGAATCGCCTTGTGTGTTTTGAGGAAGGCGCCCGCCGGGCTGACCGGGGTCACCCTCGTGTGCTCCGAGCGCGTGCGCAAGTTGGCGTGGCAGCGGATGTCCACGGGGATCCGGACAAACCGCCGCCGGCACGCCGCCGTCTTGACGATGGTGGCGGAAATTTGGGACACCGCCTCGGGAGAAAAGAGCTGGAGAAACTCGCAGCCCGAGAAAAGGTGAAAGGGATCTTTCATGACCAGGAAAAATGGGTCTTCCGCCAGAACAATGAACGGGGGGCCTACCTTGTCCCGCATCAGCTTGAAGTTCACCATGGCCTGGATGACGTCGAAGTCCCGGATGGAAAGGTGGAAGACGAAGGCGGAAACCCCGTTGTCGGCGTCCGCGAACCAGGAAAGGAGTGTGTCGAGATCGTGCACCCCGACCGCATTCCGGTCGGACAAGGCAGAGCAGATCTGGGAAGCCACGGCCGTGTCCCGGGAAAAGATGATTTTCTTCATGTGGTCCAGCGAACCTTCCGGCATGATGCAGCGGAGAAAGCCGAAATGCTCCACTTCCGCCACCAGCGCATTGATGAAGCGGTCAAAGCGCTTTTTCAGCACCAGCATGGCTTCGCTGCTTATCTCCTTGCCCGCGTGGCGGACAAACCACCCGATGTGCCCAGTCATGTCCTGGTTGAAAATGGAGGCGCGGTTTTCCCAGGTGAAGTTCAGATCGTGTTCCAGGGCCACCCGGAAGGCCGTCTGCAAAAACGTGTCCCGGAAAGACAGGTTGGGAAAGCGCAGGGTGATCTCCTCCTGGCAGGAAACCCCCTCGTCCGCCGAATGGACGGAACACTCCCGGAAATCGCCCACGATGACGTGAAACGACCGCAGCACCATGATCAGGGACCGGAACTCGGGCCGAGCCGTCATGGCGTGCTCTTCGGCGCTGGCATTGCCGAGCATCGACATTTTCTTGTAACGGACATAATCGATCTGCCTGGAATCGACGTCGAGGTGGAGGCCCTTCAGCGCGGCCAGACACTTCGTCGCCGTCACGGCGTCGCCGATGTTCGTCTCATCGAACAGGTGCTTGACGTAGTTGGGGATGTCGAGGACCTCCTGCAAGGCGGAAAAATCCACCTGGAGCCCCGATTTCTTCATGCGGAAGAGAGTCTGGATCGCTTCGACCACGTTGCCGCGCAGCACTTCGCTCTGCACTTTTTCCACAGAAGCGACAAGCGTACCGATGTCCATCGATGCCGCCCCGTACTCGAGACCTCCGCTTCCTGGTTCCATATCCCACCTCCAAGGCACAGCAACGCCTTTCCGCACGCAACATCATGATATTACCGTTGCCGCTGTCTTCCAATGACTTTTATCACAAATTGTCCCGTAAAAATGGCCTCTTCCCCGATCGCGAGGTTGTGGTCAGGCATCTTCCTGGCGGATGGGCACGAGGGGGATCGCAATGAAAAAAGAAGCCCCATTCCCGGCTTCGCTTTCCGCCCAGAGTCTCCCGCCGTGAAGCTCCACCAGCCCCTTGGCGATAGACAGGCCCAGGCCCGTGCTGGACTCGTTCCCCGTCGGCTGGGCGGAGAGTTTCTGGAATTTCCCGAAAACCCTCTTCTTGTCCGTTTCCGTCAGGCCGGGGCCCTCGTCACGCACTTCCAGCCACGCTTCCCCGCCCCTTTTCCGGACGGATACCCAGATGTTTTTTCCCAGCGGGGAATACTTGACCGCGTTGCCGATGAGATTGTCCATCACCTGCCGGAGAATGCCCTCATCCCCGTTCACCAGGCAGGCCGCCTCGGCTTCCAGGGTCAACTCCTGGTTCTTGTTTGCGGCCGAAGGCCTGACCAATTGGCAACTGGCCTCGGCAAGCTCCGCCATGTCAACGGTTTCCGTCTTCAGAACCAGGCGCCCGTCCTCGATGGCCGCCGTTTCGAGCAGTTCGGTGATCAGGTGGAACATGCGGTCGGCGGAATCCCCGATGACATCCAGGCCCGTCTTCGCCTTTGCGTCATGACCGCACTTGGCTTTCAGAAGATCCGTGAACCCGATGATGGCGGTCAGGGGGTTCTTCAGGTCATGGGCCGCCATCTGGAGCAGATCCGTCTTGAGCTGATTCGCTTTCTCCAGCTCGGTATTGGTTTTGGCCAGCCGCCCGGCGTACGTCTCCAGTTCCGTGTTGGCTTCCTGGAGCTTCTCGTTGGCCTTGGACAACTGGTATGTGCGCAGGTCGACGAGGTTGGACAACCGCCATTCATTCTCTTTGAGCTTCCAGACCCGGAGGTGGTAAACCCCCCAGGCGCCGCCCACGATCAGGGCGGCGTACAGCAGGTAGGCCCAGATCGTTCGCCAGAAAGGGGGAGTGATGACGATCCGGATGGATCTGCCTTTCTCGTTCCAAACACCGTCGCAGTTGGCCGCCTTGACCTGGAAAGTATAGGTGCCCGGATCGAGATTGGTGTAATTGGCCGTCCGTTCCGCCCCGCAATGGATCCAGGCCTTGTCCATCCCGTGCAGCATGTATGCGTAGCTGTTTTTCTCCGGCGCGCTGAAGTGCAGCGCGGCAAATTCGAATGAAATATTGTTCTGGTGCCAGGGCAAAACGATTTCTTCGGCGATGGAGATGTCCTCCCGCAAAGGGCCGTTCGGCTCGGGTCGGACCATTTCGCCGAAAAGCCGGAACCCGATCAACGCCACGGCGGGCGGGTTGGGATTGTCCTGCAGCTCCGACGGCCGGAAACGGTTCAGCCCTTTCTTTCCGCCCAGACAGATCGTCCCGTCCGGCAGCTGCAACATGGTCTGGACGGTGTCGTTGACCGTTTTGCCATCCACCACGCTGTAATTCTTGAAAATCTGGCGGGCCGGGTCGAAGCGGGACAGGCCCCGCGACGTGCCGAGCCACAGGAAGCCCTCCCTGTCCGGCACGTTCCCCGTCACCAGGTCGCTGCACAGGCCGTCGCGCTCGGAAAAATACTTGGTGGCGCCCGTCCTTCTGTCCAGCAGGCAAAGACCCAATTCGTACGTGCCCAGCCAGAAGTGCCCGGAATGGTCCTCCTGGATGGACAGGATGCAATGCTTGGGCAGATACCGCTCGAAATCGTCCGTTTCCGGCCGGAACCGGCTCAACCCGCCGTCGTTCGTCCCGACCCACAAGGAACCCGCGCTGTCCTCGTAGATGCAGGTGATGTTGGAATCGCCGAGACTCGCAGGGTTCTCGTTTTCGCCATAGTATCGGCGAACCTCCCCGGTGGCCGGGTTCAGACGATTCAGGCCGTACAACGTCCCGGCCCAGATGTTTCCCTGATGGTCGGGCAGAATGGCCCGCACATAATTGTGGGAGAGGCTGTTCGTATTCCGCGCGGACAGCAGGGAGGAAAACACCTTCTCCTGGGCGGGCGTGAGAGTCAGGGCCTGGATGCCCCACAAGTCGGGCCGGTCGGGCAGTTTTCTCCGCCACCCGAAGGCCGAATGCGCCGTGTTGCTGCGGTAGCGGAGCGTGTAGTTCCCCGCAGCCAGTCGCACCACGGCAAAAGACAAGCGGTTCTGCTCATCGCCGCCGGCAGGAAAGGTGTTTTCGGGCTTCATGTTCCACAGCACGCGCCCCTGTGCGCCTTCCAGCCAGCCGCGGTCCACCAGTTCCGTTGCCCCTTCCCCGGTACAAACGACCAGCATGGCGGTAGGGGCCGTCAAGGAAAACGGCGCCGCCAGGTTGGCGCCATCGCCAACGGTGAGGATCCCGGCAGCGCGAGCCTTCCCCCGCAGCAGTTCGTCCAGCCGCGGGAAAAACGAAGGGGGAAGAACCGGCTCCCGGTGGACAAACCGCTGCATCTGTTTGGATCCCGGCGCGATGACCGAAATGCCGTTCGAACCGCCCACCCATATTTTCCCGGCCGCATCCGCGGCCAGGCAGCGGACGGCATTGATGGACGCGTCATTTCCCGGGGGCGCCAGAACGTTGTGCCGGATCTCTCCGTTTGCCAGGTTCTGGCAATCCAGCCCGGCGCTCGTCCCGATCCACAGGTTCTCCCGGTCGCAGCACAAGCTTCGGACGTTGTCGGCGGCCAACCCGGGCCGTCCGCCCGCGGAGCCTTGCAGGCCCGGAAACCTCTGCTGGGTGGGATCCATCATGTTCAGGCCGCCCACCCAGGTTCCGATCCAGAGGGCGCCTCCCTTGTCCACCAGCATGTCGAAGATCCGGTTGCCGACACGAAACCCAGTGTTGTCCGTTTCGGACCCGTCCAGCACCACCAGTGCCCCGCTCGCGGGCGAGAACCGGCAGACGGCCTTGGCCGAGACCGTCCGGAACCAGATGTTCCCGTGCAGGTCTTCCAGGAAGGGGCCGATGAAGGCGTTTTCCTGGTTCGCCCCCACATTGGCCTGGGCGACCGCCCGGGACACGCCGGAAGCCGGATCGAAACGGTACAGGCCATCCGACGTGGCCAGCCAGACATTCCCGGCCCGATCCTCCAGCAAACCGAAAACCCAGTTGGCCGCAGCCCGGAACGAGTTCCGGTCCTGTATCGAAAACTGCCACACCAGAAATGGTTTCTCACCTGCATCGGGCTGGATGAGGAACAGTCCGTTGCCCGCTGTGCCCGCCCAAAAAGCGCCCGGAAACCGTCGGGACGCCTGCAGGAAATTCACGCATCCGATCCCGTTGGGCAGTTTCATCGTGCGAATACGCCGGAAGCCTTCTGTCGCCGGGTCGAAGAGGCTGACTCCTTTTTGCGTGCCAACCCAGATTCTCCCGGTGGGGTCCTTGTAAATGCAATGCCTGGAAGGAACGATATCGCTGTCCAGCGAAGAGGGGTCGCTGGCCCGGTGGCGGAAACGGACCACCTTGCCCGTTTCCTGATCCAGCCGCTCCAGGTTGAGCCCTTCCGTCACGACCCAGACTTTCCCGGATTCGTCCTCCACGATGCCAAAAGGCTTGTTGCTGAAAGCTTCCACCCTGCCGGAGTCGATGGGGTAATGGGTGAACTTGCCCGTCTTTCGGTCAAGCATCTCCAGGCCTGCCTCCGTCCCGATCCAGAGCCTCTCCCCGAGGCCTTCCGCCAGGGCGCTGACGCTTCTTCCCCGCATATGTCTCTTGTTGTCCGGGTCCGGCTTGAAGATCTTGTAGCGCGTCCCGTCATAGCGAAGCAAACCGTTCTGCGTTCCAATCCACAGGAAGCCGATCCGGTCCTGCAGCAGTATTCGGGGGCTGTTTTCGGGCAGTCCGTCCTCCACCCCGATGTTCCGGAAACGAATCCAGGCCTGCGGATCGGCCGCCCCGGCCTGCAGGCAAAGGCAAGCCAATATCGCAACGGACAATCGGACTGCCCATGAATACATACCGCGCCCCGCATGGATATCAAGCGGCCTCATACGAAATCTTCCGCCTCGAGTATTCAACAAACTCACTGAACCCTCGCTGACGCATCGCTCAAAAGGCGCACCGCCCTCGGGACGTCGCCGGTCGCGATTCCAACCCGGCCAGGCCTGGAGAAGAGGGGGGAAACCCGCTCTGCGACGAGGCGAATCATACAACGAAAAGGAGTCCGACGGCCGGCAAATCCCACCGGTTGCACTGGCAAATACAGGTTGACGGATTGAGCGTTCACGGTCATGATGGAGGAAACCGGCAGCCTTTCGGGCGACAGGGGAGTGCACGCAGAATGCGGAGTTTCGTCTTCGCCCGCCCGGAACGGGCTTCCGAAGATCAAGGAGGCACCATGAGACGATTGTCGATCCGCACCATCCTCCTGTCCTTCCTTCTTTTCGCCGGGGTGTCCGACGCCGCCATGGCCATCAACGACTACATCTTCCCGCAAGTCGCCTTCGGTACGTACGGGAACGTTTCCTACCGAACCCGTTTCACCATCTCGGGGGATGGGGACGTTTGGATCTACTTTTTTGCGGCCGACGGGAACCCGCTCTCCATCACCATGTCCAGCGAGGAAATGCTCTCGCTGAACGGGACGAACACTTCGTTCTACGGGGATTTTCAAGACCAAACAGTCACCTGCATGTCCACAGGGTCCGGGAACCTCGGCATGGGCTGGGCCTGGATCCGTTCCGAAAAGCCTTTGTACGTGGTAAGCTGCAGTTACGGCATCTACCTCACCGACACCCCCGACCCGCCCATGGAGTTCGAAGTCTCTGTCCCGCCGACCCGTCCGGCGACCGACACCTACGTCGAGGCCGTGGTCCGCAACGACGATCCGCTGCCCGGACTGAACACCGACATGTCCTTCGGCATCGCCAACCCGAACTCGGAGCCCATCATCGTCACGGCCCGGGTGTACACCGGCCAGGGCCCTGTGGACCAGAACATCAGCATCCCGGCAAGAGGACAGGCGGCCAACTACCTGCGGTTGCTCTTCCCGGAACTGGGACCGTACAAGGACATTGTCAACTTCTATTCCAGACACACTTTCTGCCTGATGGCCATCCGCACGACAAGCCATCCTGACCGGACGGTTTTCACCTCCATCCCCTCGTCTCCGCGCACGGACCAGATCCACGAAACCAAGTTCGAACAGGAACCGAACAATTCCTTGAACACGGCCGATCCGATCGGGTCCCTGCCGGCCATGGCCACGGGTTCCTTCTGCCAGACGACGGACGACGACTTTTTCGTGGTTCCGCTGCAGAACGGGCAGACCATCACGGCCTGCCTGCTGGACCGCATTTTCGGCGTCGTCTCCGACCAGGACGTCTATCTCGACCTTCTCGACGACGTGGGCAGCGTCCTGACGACGGGCACCTCGCTCTGGGGGTACGGGGACCAGGATTTCACCTACACCGCCAACCGCACGGGGAATTTCTTCATCCGGGTCACGGGAACCCCGAAGTCCGGTTCGTACCCGGCCGAGTACACCCTCCTGCTCCAGACGTACTGACCAGGCGCTCGAATCGCCCCGCACCGGAGAGCGGGCCCCCGCCCACGGGCCCGCTTTCCCTTTCCCGCCTGAAAACAGGCTTGCCAGTGCCGCCTTTGCGGTGTACAATTTTGTAAGTCGCTGCTCAACATCATGGTGCCCGGGCATCCCGCAGTTCCGCGTGCCCCTGCCGAAGCGCACCAGGGCTGCAGTTTTGGCCTGCCTGGGCAAGGGAGGGTTCGATGCGCACCACGAGCTTCCGCCGGGTGGCGGGAATGCCCCTCGCTCTTCTGATCCTCGTCGGGGCGGCCCTTTCCCGGCCCGCTCCCACCGTCGTCCAGCACCTGCTCAACTTCGACGAACTGGCGGCCAGTTACGTTTTCAACGCCGCCCACCAACCGTACGCCGACCTGGGCGGCGGGCGGGGCGTCATTTTCGAAAGCAACGGCCGCCCCACCGTCACGGCCTGGGCCGACGCCCGCTCGGCCCCCAACGTGCTGAAGAACGTCCCGGCTCTCGGCAGCGAATTCGGCAGCGCCGACGAGAAGATCTGCCTGACCCTCACCGGTTTCACCTCGCACTCCGTGCGCGTATACGTCGGAATGGACGAGCGCGCACCCCTGCCGGTGGTCGCCTCGATGTACGCCTACCGCACCGACGGCGGGTACCGCGACCTGGTCGGCTCGGCCACCGTGAACCTCGGGAACGGCCCGACGCCCTGCTACCACGAGTTGAAGGTGGAAACGACCGCCGGCAGCGCCAACCACGGGACCATCGGCTGCGTGGAAATCACCTACGGCGCCGCCTTCGCGCCGGAAATCCTGGACGCGGTGCTCGTGAAGGTCTACGACGGCACGGTGGCCGCCCCGCCGGCCGACACCACGCCTCCCGTGGTGGAAATCACCGACGTCAGCCCCGAAGGCACGACCGAACACCCCTCCCGGACTTCCGTGTTCTTCGTGGGCGGCACCGTGGAGGAAGACCGCGGCCTGCTGTACCTGCAGGCCTGGCACGACGGCCACCTGGACGGCCCCATCACGCCCATCCCCATCCCGGGAACGAACACGTATCTGTTCAGTGCCCCCATCCGCATCGGCGACACGGAGGGGACGCACTCGCTCCAGGTCCGGGCGGTGGACTTCGACGGGAACGACGACCGGGACAGCATTGACGTGGAGTACCTCCCGCCGGACCCGCCGCCCCCGTCCTACCCCGACACGCTGGACTTCCGCGCCCGCGCGCTGGAGCCGACCCAGGCCATCCAGGGATGGGAGAAGCTGGGGATCACCCCGCCCGGGCCTTCCCACACCACGACCCTGGTCCGCGGCAAGACCACCCTGGTGCGGGTATACGCCACGCTGCTCAGCACCGACGAGAACATCCCGGGCGTTCCGTGCCTGCTGCGGGCCTACCGCGGGGGCGTGGAGATGGAGGGTTCGCCCATCTACGCCCTCAACGAGTTGACCCTGAACCGGTTCGAAACCCTGGCGTGGCAGCGGGAAAGCACGGACCGCAGCTTCAACTTCATCCTGCCCAGCAACTGGACCACCGCCGGCACGACCCGGCTGGAGGCCACCGTCAACGCCTGGAACCACATCCCGGAGAAACCGGGCGGCTACGACGCGTACAACTCGGTGATCCAGGAAGTCGTCTTCCACGAAGCGGACTGCCGCATGACGGTGCACGTGTACAAGGTCCGCTCCGCCAGCGAAGGCAATGTGGAGCCGACCTGGGCCGACTGCACGCGGAACATCGTCCGCACCCGCCAGATCTACCCGGTCCCGCCCGACATGATCAGCGTGCTGAACACGGGCGTGGCCACCACCCACGAGGTCATCAGCACGGGCGACGACGACAACCTGTCCGCTTTCCTCCACGGCCTGCACTACGCCCTGGGCTTCCGTCACTGCCAGCCGCCCACCTGGAACTGCGGCTCGGTCTGGCTGGCGCTCATGCACCCGTCCTTCCTCAACCGCGGGATCACCGACGCCGACTTCCCCGTCTGCATCTCGGTGGCCTCGGACAGTGAATTCTACCGGATGACCACGGCCCACGAGATCGGCCACGCCTACGGGTTGGGGCACGTGCAGGGCTGCGACGACCCCGCGGGCCCTTACGAACCATACCCCGCGTACCGGGACCAGGACGGCACGCTGCTGCCCGAAGCGTCCATCGGGGACTGGGGCGTCCAGATCGAGCCGGACAACAGCCTCAGCCTCAAGGACCCCGACGACTACGGGGCGTTGATGTCCTACTGCGGCGACACCTGGATGTCGGTCTACTCGTGGAACTGGCTGCGGGGGTATTTCGGGGCCACGCTCCGGCAGGACCGGTCGCCGGAGCGGCCGTCACCCTGCACGACGGCCCCGCCGGCCGCACCTTCCGACAATGCCGGCGCCCCCCCCGCCCCCTACCTCTACGTCAGCGGCCTGGTCCAGGGCGGCAAGGCCATTCTGGACCCGGCCTGGCAGGGGCTGCTCCCCGCCGGCTCCTCCGACCAGCAGGGCACGGGGAACTGCAAGCTGCGCCTGCTGGACGGCCAGGGCGCCACGCTCTTCGAGCGGCAGTTCGACGTCGCCCCCATCATCGACATGAAGGGCCGCGGGCTCTTCACCCAGGTCCTGCCGGCCAAGTCGGGGACGCAGACCATTCTGCTGGAAGGCAGTTTCGGGGAAAGCATCAAGATCCAGGCCGGGCCCAAGGCCCCGACGGTGCGGGTCCTCTCCCCGAACGGCGGCGAGTCCTGGAACGGGACGGGTTTCCAGACCATCACCTGGACCGGCGGCGATTCCGACGGCGACCCGCTGACGTACGCCGTGCTCTTCAGCCCCGACAACGGCACGACGTGGCAGATGCTGTCCTCGGACGAGCGAAGGAGCTACTACACCGTCGACCTGTCCACCCTTCCGGAAGGCCTCAAGAGCAGCCTGGTCAAGGTCCAGGCCACCGACGGGATCAACACGGCGGAGGACGTCTCCGACCTCGTCTTCAGCAAGGCCGGGCAGGCGCCCCAGGCCAGCATCGCCAGCCCGTCCGCCCTGACCATCTTCTCCCAGAACGACACGGTGGTCTTCGACGGCGTGGTCTCCGACATCGACGAACCGGCCTTCCCGGCCGCCCACATGTCGTGGACATCATCGCGCCACGGCCTGCTGGGCACCGGACCGTCCCTGGCCGTCCGCAACCTGGCCGCCGGGCTGCACGAAATCGAGTTCCGCGCCGAGGACAACCGCCTCAACACGGGTTCCGACACCACTTACATCTTCATCCGGCCGGCCGACGGCCAGCTCACGCCGGGCGACCTGAACCTGGACACCCGGGTCAACGCCCTCGACCTCGTGGTCATGATCCACTTCCTGGCCGGCAACGTGACGCCGGGCCAGTACCCCTTCGCCGCCTCCGCCGGGGCGGCGGACCTGGACGGGGCCCCGGGCGCCGACGCCCTGGACCTGGTCAACCTGCTGCGGATGACCATCCAGCAGAACTAGCCGGCGGTTCGGGAAAAAGCGTTCCCAGCCGGGCAACGACGCATCAGGGATCGACCAAGCCCTTCAGCCGGCAAAAGTCGAGGATGTCCCGTTTCCCGTCGCCGTTGAGGTCCAGGTGCCGGACCGGGTCGGGCTGCGGGTATCTTTCCGCGTAATCCGGGAAGAGCCAGCCGTTTTTCGACCGGAACCCGTTCAGGGCCATGTTGCCGGCCAGCACGGAACCCAGCAAGGCCAGATCCGCGGCGTCGGTGAAACCGTTTCGGTCCAGATCGTACTCCCCGCTCGGGGAAAAGGCGAACTCGCCTTCCGACGCCGTTCCGGCATGAATCGTGAAAGGGTGAACACTGAAACCGAGCGCGCGGACGTCCGGATCGTGCGGGCCGCCAAGAGAGACCCAGGTCTCCCCCCGGTCGCGGCTCTGGAACACGCCGCCCCCCGCCGTCCCTGCGTACAGCGTTTCGGTGTTCAGCGGGTGCGCCAGCAGGGCCCGGACGTCCCGCACGGTCAGGCCGCCCGAACAGTCCTTCCAGCTCGCGCCCCCGTCAGCGGAACGGAAAAACCCGTCGGCCGTGGCGGCGTAGAGGGTGGAGGGGCTGGCGGGGTGCGCCAGCACCTGGCGCACGGGAACCGCGGGCAGATCGCCCAGCCGCTGCCAGGAATCGACCGATCCGGTGGAACCCCGATAGACGCCTTCGTCCGTGCCGGCGAAGAGAATCGTCGGGTCGCCGGGGCTCACGGAAAGGCAGCGCACGGGGAAGGTCCCGCCCCCGGCCGGGTACAGCCGGCTCCAGGTGCAGGTGGTCCCCCAACCGCGGATCCCCCGGTAAATCCCTTCGGTCGTGCCCAGGTAGAGCTCGTCCAGGCCGCCCGTCCCGGCAGTGGCGGCCAGGCTGAGGCAGGACACTTCCGGCAGGCCCGTCGTCGCCAGGTTCTCGCCGCGGATGCGGATGCGCCCTTGCCCCGTCGCGTCGTAGTAATCTCGGTAATGCGGGAGAGAAAGATCACAGCTGAAAGCCAGGGCCACGGTTGGGGAGTCTGCGGTGGCCAGGACGTCCCAGCTATACCAAGTGCCGAGCCAGCGGGAAATCATGACCAGGATGCTGGCGGTGGACATTCCGGACTCCGGGTCCTGCCAGGAGATCATTCCGTCCGAGCTGATGACGAGCTGATTCAAGCGCAAGGCCACAACCCGGCTGGGCGGCCCGGGCATCACCACCAGGCGATCGGGGGAACAGGACAGAGAAGCGCTCCACGTAAGGCCGCCGTCCCGGCTGGTCAGAACCCCTCCGTCTCCGGCCACGCAGAGGGTTTCTTCCGGCAACCGTTCCAGCCTCAGGAGGGTCATGCCGGAGAAATCCAACCACTGCTCGCTCCAATGGGCTCCTCCGTCGGAAGACGAGTACAACATGCTGTACTGCCCGCCCGGAGAATACCGGTTCGCCAGCACGAACATCCGCTGCGGGTTTTCCGGATCGACCACCGCGGCGGTCGGGAAGAAGGGATACTGCGAGGCCTCCAGGGCCAGGAGCGGCGTGAGCGTGTTCCCCGTCACGGAGTACCGGGCCACCGCCGGACAGCTGACGGTTCCCCACGGGGAGTACGTCGTGTCGGTGTAACTGGTGACGAACTGGCGCGGGTCGTCCGGGCAGACCGCCAGGCAGCCGGTGATGGCTTTCGGGGGGGGCCGATGGCAGCGGCGACCAATGCAAGCCGCCGTCCTCGCTCCAGTACACCGCCTGCCCGCAGGAGACGTACCGGAAGGCCGGATCCGAGGGCGCGCACTGGTAACCGTCGAACAAGGTGCCTGCCCCCGGGGTCAGGGTGAGGACCGGCGTCCAGGAAAGCCCTCCGTCCGCGCTCCGGTAAAGGACGCCCGAAGCGCCGGCCGCGGCGAACAGGGCGGCGGGGTCCTGCGGGTCGGCGAAGAGCCGGGTGAAGGACCGGGCGAGGTCCCCCGTGTTGACGGCCTGCCAGTTCAGCCCGTCGTCGCTCCGCAGCAGGCCGCGGTTTCGCATCAGAGCCCAGGCCGGGCGCCCTTCGACGGGGCTGGCCGCCAGGTCCACCACCCCGTCGTTCGGGCCAGTGTTGGTCCAACCGTCGCTCCCGGCCGGCAAAGGCATGACCAGAACCGTAAAAATGAACGACAGAAAGAATATCTGACGAGCTGCCCTCCTGGAAATACGGGCCTGTCGTTTCCCCACTTGATTGTGGGTGGCGGGTGCCGGCACGGGGTAGCGAACCATCGGATTCATCTCGTCTCCTACCTGGCTGCCTGTCCGGTCCCGTTCCCCGTTCCCGGCCGCCGTTCCGGCGCCGGGAGCGGCCGGTCGAACCGGGCCACCCGGTGGTAACCCTTCTCCTTCACCTGGTCGCCGCGAAAGACGGCCCAGGAGGGCAGCACCTGCCACTTCTTGGTCATCTGGTACAGCTGCCCGGCGCTGTTGGCGAGGAACAGGTAGAGCGCCTTCTTCGGGTTCCAGGGGTTCGCCGCCACCACCAGCAGCCCGTCGTCGGGGCGGGCGAATGTCTTCCCCTGCCAGCGGAACCAGTTCCGGCCCATCTCCAGGCCGGGGATCTTCCCGGCCAGTTCCGCGGTCAGGGTGTTGTCCTCCGCCTGCCCCAGCACCATCAGGTCGCAGGAGGCCCGCTCCGCTTCGCGGAGCTCGCAGTCCTTGACCAGGGGGGGCAACACCTCGCTGAACACGTCGGCGACGGTCTCCTGCCAGCGGCCGGCCAGGGTCCGGTTGGCCTCGATCTCCCGGGAGGTGCCGTACACGATGCGGGTGTGTTGGAAGTCCTCGAAAAAGCTGCCCAGGGTGTAGAACTCCCCGCAGACCACGGGGAAGTCGGCCCCGGCGTTGAAGCGGACGCGGAGGGGCCGCTCCGGCACGGTGAAGGTCAGCACGGTTTCCCCGCCGTCGACTTCGCAGGGCCGGCGCCAGGTCTTGCCCTGGCCCTCGATGTCCACGGCGCCGAACAGGCGCCAGGGCTGGCCCTGTTGGCGCACCTTCACCACCACTTCCCAGTTGCCCGGGCTCTTCTCCGCCGCCTCTGCCTCCACCGCCGGGTCCGGCAGCCCGGCCCGCTCCAGCCACTGGAGAGCCAGCGCCCGGACCGGCTGGCCCGCCGCCGCCTCCGCCGCCCGCAGGAAGTCCTCCGTGGTGGCGGTGTGGCCGGCGAGTTCGGCGTGCACGGCTTCCATCATCCGGAAGAAGGCCGCGTTGCCCAGCATCAGCCGGAGCTGGTGCAGGGCGAAAGTGCCCTTGACCCGGGAGATCTGGTAGTCGCCGTAGCGGTCGAAGCGCAGGGTGGCGGAGAGGGGCGGCAGGTCGCCCTCCCGGTCCATGGTGTACAGGCAGGCGTTGCGGATGCCCTCCAGTTGGTCGCGCAGCCAGGGGGCCGCCTCCCTGCCCTCCTTGGGCATGTCCTGGAGCAACCGCCAGTAGGCGGCGGAACCGGCGCTCAACCAGTTTTCCGCGGGCGTGGCCGGCACGATTGTGTTCTGCCAGAGCAGGCGCCTGTCCACGGTGGAGACTTCGGAAACGGCCGCCAGGTCCGTCTCCGGCGCCTTCTCCTCGGCCGGTTTCTCGCCGGCGGCGGCGTGGGCGGCCTGCAGGCGCTCCGTCAGAAAGACCGGGCTGGCCGTGGAGTAGCCGAGCGACAGGTGGGGCTGCGCCCCGGGCAGGTCGGCGACGAAGCGCCCGCCGACGAACTTCTCCCGCAGGGTGGTCTTGCCGGCGTGGGCCAGGAACACCAGCCGGTCGGCCATCTCCCCGGTGGTCACCTTGCCGTCGCAGGCGTGCGGCCGGTTGACTGGGGAAGTGGCCCAGAAGTCGACGGCGGCCGTGGCGTCGATCTTCCCTTTTTCCCGGCGGTAGAAATCCACCAGGGCCAGGTCGCGGTTCCAGGGGCGGAAGGCCAGGTCGCAGGGCGCGTTGTCCGGCGAGGCGGCGTACTCCTTCCGCACCTCCAAATCCTTTGCATTGTTGTTGCACCAGTAGAAATCCGTCAGGCCGGCCGGGAAGTCCTTCCCCGACGAGCGCCACAGCCGCCACTTCTCCGTCCCCAGCAGGAGGATGCCCACCTCGCCCGTCTTCACGTCGGCGAAGGGCCACTCGTTGGTGTAGAGCCCGTTGTTCCGGTCCGTCATGATCTTCACGAAATCGTCCACCGACGAGGCGTACTGGATGGCCTTGCGGATGCGGTTGCTCTGGGGGGTGCCGCCGTCGTGGAAGGGGGTCTGGCCCACCGTGGTCTCCCCCACCACCAGTCCGGCGTCGCTGATGTAGAAATCCGCCCCCGAATGGATGCCCCCCGGGAAGGTCTGCATGACGAAGCGGTGGCCCCGGGCGGGCTGCACGTCCAGCAGAACGTCCCAGTGCACGCCCAGGTAGCCGTTCCACATGAACAGCTGCCCGAACACGGGCCGTCCGTCGGCGGTGGCCGAACCCGTGGCGGCGAAAGCCGAGCACTTGTGGTTGTTCTCCCGCACCTGGAGTTCGTCCTCGTTCTTCAGGAAATTGATTCCGGTGAGGGCGGTGCGGGTTTTCGGGAGCGCGTCCCGCAGCTGCCCGAGGTCCACCACCGAGTTGAGCACGGCGATGTCCAGCGCGTCCACGGCCCGCGTGCCGATCCGGGCGCCGCTCTTGGCCGCCCCGTCGGCGATGCCCTTCATTTCCGTCTGATACTCCGGCTCGTAACGCCGGAACATCAGGGCGTCGGTCATCAGCCGGAGGATCTCCCAGCCGGCGGCGGGGTCCTGGGCGTTCTGCCGGACCGACAGCTTGCGGGCGTACTCGGCGATCTCCTCGCCAAGCAGGTAGCCGAACTGGTAACCCCGCGCGTAGGGCTCGCCCTGGATGTGGACGAAGATCCAGCCCCGGTCGTCGTAGCGATAGGCGGGGCCGAACCAGCGGGCGGTCTGCGCGGGCACCAGTTCCCCGACGTTCTCCACCGGCTCGAGCCGGAGGTCGTCGAACCAGGCGGTCCCGGACGAGGCGCCGTTCCGGCCCAGGTGGAGCTGCACGCGGTCCTTGCCCCGGGTGGCGATGAAGAGCACGCTGACCTCCCGCCAGGGGGAGTCGCCGCCCACCGCCGGCGAGTGGTTGGTGAAGGGGAAGGAGGCCATGCCGAGGCAGGCGGGCAGGGACGTGGGGTACCGCTGTCCGGGGTCCGTGAACGCCTTTTCCGTGCGGATCCATCCGCTCAGGCGGTACAGGTGCCCCACTTCCAGCGGCACTTCTGCCGACTGCACGGTGGTGGAGGCGGGAACGGCGTGTCGCAGGGCCAGGCACGCCTTGCCGCCGTGCGCCCCTCCGTCGCTGCGGGCGAGTGCGCCGGCGGCACCGCCGGACGAAGGCGCCAGGGCCCAGCCGGCGGGCTGCCCCGCCCCTCCGTCCTCTTCGAAGCCGGAATTCGGCAGCAGAATGCCTGCCTCCGCCGCCGGCACGGGAGCGCCGGCCCGGGCCAGGCCGGACCAGGACACGGAAAGAACCAGGCACAATAGCGCCAATCGGGGCCAGGACACAATCCACATGACGGCAAACCCTCCTCGCGGGAATTCGGGACCGGGAGTCGCCGGGCCCCGGCGGCAAGGCGACGGAAAAGGGGAATGGTACCCGCTTTCCCCGGCAGATGCAACTTCACTGGCCAGGGGCGGGCTGGCCCAAAACCCCCGCTTTTCAGGGTAACCGCTTTGCCCTCCTCGGCTCGGGCGGAAGAACAACCTGCATTTGTGAACAAATTCATTGCAAGTCAATGCTTCTGTCTTTAAAATGTGAGCAGTTCATGGATGATCGGAACGGCAACGGGTGTCGGCAGGTCGAGGAAGCGCATGGCGAAATCAGCACCCAGGCAGGACAACTCACTCCCCAAGGCCGGGACGCCGAACGGGCCGGAGCAGGAACCCTGGGTGATCCTGGTGGTGGACGACGACCCCCGGCTCCTCTCCCTGGTGGAGCAGATCCTGGAAAGCGGCCTGAGCGGATCGCCCTGCCGCGTCGTCTGCGCCAAGGACGGGTACGCCGGCCTGGAAGCGGCGCGACAGGCGGAACCCGACATCGTGGTTTCGGACATCATGATGCCCGGCATGAGCGGGCTGGATTTCTGCAAGGCCTTCCGCGCCATGAACGGGTTCCGCGACACGCCTTTCCTCTTCCTCTCCGCCCTGGGCACGGCCCGGGACCGGGTGACCGGCCTCCGCTCGGGGGCGGACGATTACCTGCCCAAGCCCTTCGACCCGGACGAACTGGTCGCCCGGCTGGAGTCCCTGACCCGCAAACTTTCGCGGCGGCCGAGGGAAGAGGCGCTGGGCGGATACCTGGAAGAGGTGTCGCTGATGGACATCCTCCAGTTCCTCGACTACACCATGCGGGAAGGGATTCTCCACATCCGGACGAAAGACGCCGATGGCAAGCTGACGGTGCGCAGCCCCATGCTGATGGACGCCGTCTTCCGCGACATCACGGGCGAAGACGCCCTGATGGAGATGCTCGCCCTGCGGGAGGGGCATTTCCGGTTCTCCCCCGGGGCCGTGCCCGAGGGAGCCATCGCCAAACCCATCAGCTTCATGCTGATGGACACCATCCGACTCTACGACGAGAGGCAAGACAGCCAGGAATTCGTTCCCGCCGACATCCAGCCGCTGAAGCTGAACAGCGTTCCCGACGGGCAGGACGACCCCGACACCACGGCGGTGATCCGGGCCATCCGGAAGGGCAAGGTCAACCTTCCCGAAATCCAGGAGACGACCCGTCTTTCCCAGTCCCGCGTGGCGGTCACCGTGGCCAAACTGGTGCGGAAAGGGCACATCGAGCCCCAGGTCGGGAACGACATCCTGCAACTGCCGGTCCGCCCCGTCCGCCTGCTGGTGGCCTGCGTACGCGAGGAGGACTGCCGGGTGGTGCTGCAGACCCTGGCCGGCGCCTGCGGCCTGGAAGCCCCGCGGGGAGCGACCATGGGCGGGATGAGCTTCCTCAAGCTGGCCTGGTCGGACCGGGTCTTCCATCTCTTCTCCATCCGGGGCGACAAACGGTTCTCTTTCCTCTGGGACCGCATGCTCGGCACCACCGACGCGACGATCTTCGCCGTGGCCGGCCCGGAAGACGAGCGCCACCTCGAAGACTTCCGCACCCATGTCTCTTCCCTGGATATCCCCCTTTTCGTCCTGGCCACCGGCGCAACGACCACCATCCCGGCCGAACGGATGGAAGGGGCGCCCCAGGCCGGCGCCCTCTTGACAAGAATCCTGAATACCATAGACAAGGTGGAGGTTTGACAACATGAGCATCATGACGCTGACGGACCTGCTCAAGGAACTGATTATCGTGGAAGGCATCAATACGGCCGTGCTGGTCAGCCGGGACGGTTTCGTCATCGAGGCGGTATCCCGGGGGGGGAAAGTCGACGCCGACGCCGTCGGCGCGGTCATCTCGACGGGCGTCGGTTCGTCGGAGGTGGTCGGCCAGGAACTGGGGATCGGCCAGCTCACCCAGGGGCTGTTCGAGTACAAGGACGGCATCATCGTCATCTCGCTGCTGGGAACGGATTCGATCCTGGCCGTGGTGGCGGCGCCCGGCGCCAACCTGGGCAACATCCGGTACCAGCTCCGCAAGCGCTCGGCCGAGATCGAGCGGGCCATGTAGCGTCCCGCCGCCGGCGTCACGCCCGAGGTCTCCTGAATCCAAGATCCCGTCGGCCGCCCGCGGACCCCGTTTGCGGCGGTGGACGCCAAACACGTCAGCAGGGGGATGTATGGAACCGTTGCGGAAAGAATTGCACGACGTCTCCTATTTCCTGGGCGCCCTGGCCCACGGTGCGGAAAAGCACCTGGGGCGCGGCTGCATGTCCATCAGCTTCAACGCGGGCAAGAAGTTCGGCCTGGAGGCGGTCAAGAACGTCGCGCCCACCGCCGACCCCGTCGAGGCCCTGAAGCTGTTGCGCGCCGCACTGGCCGAGAGGGGTATCCGGTGGGACTTCGAGCCTTTCCAGGGAGAGAGCGCCGAACTGGTGCAGGTGGATGGCGGGACGAGGAAGATGCGCGTGGTCTTCCGAACCTGCATGATCCGGAACGCCCTGTTCCGCTTCGCCCACGAGCAGAAGCTCTCCCTGTGCCAGATGGCCCATGGCGTCTTCGCCGGCGCCATGGAGAAGATCTTCCCCGGGCACAAGGTGGGCCTGGAGATCATCCAGGCCGGCCCCAACGCCTGCCTGAAGGAAATGACCTGGGAGGAGAAATCATGAAAGCCAGAATCTCGACGGAATGGCTGTCGGGCTGCTCCGGCTGCCATGTGGCGATGGTAGACCTGCACGAGAAACTTCTGGCCTTGGTGGAAGACGTGGTCTTCGTCCGGCTTCCCGTCCTGATGGACGAAAAGGGCTTCCCCGAGGCCGACCTGGGCATCGTGGAGGGCGCCGTCCGCAGCGAGCACGACCGGGAGATGCTCCGCCGGCTCCGGGCCAGCGTCAAGACGCTGGTGGCCTTCGGTTCCTGCGCCGTCTACGGCGGGCCGTCGGGCCTGGGCTGGCTGTACGAAAAGGACCAGGTGCTGGATACCGCCTATTCGCAGGGGCCGACCAACGTGCCGGGGCAACGCCCGGACGCCGACGCCGTGCCGCTGGAGAAGAGCGTCGTCCCCATCGACGAGTTGGTTCCCGTGGACGCCTTCCTGCCCGGCTGCCCGCCGCATCCCGCTTTCATCGCCACCATCGTCCGGCGGTTCCTGGGGAACAAGGACGCCGTTTCCACCGGCAAACCGGTCTGCTCCGACTGCCGGCGGAAGATGGTGAAGAGCCCGGGAACGCCCCTTCGCCGGGGCGCGGTCACGGCCCCCGATCCGGAGAAGTGCTTCCTGAGCCAGGGCGTGGTCTGCCTGGGTTCGGTCACCCTCAATCGCTGCCTGGCCCCCTGCCCGGAAGTCGGCGTCGCCTGCACGGGATGCAACGGCCCCTCGGCCGACGTCGTGGCCGAACCGCACCTGGACATCCGGACCCTGGTGGCCAAACGGATGGAGATGCTCTGTGGAATCCCCGCCGAGGAGGTCAGGCGCTACATCGAGGAAGACGCCAAGACGTTCTACGCCTATGCGATGGCTTCCCCCGTCATGTACCGCAAGCCCGCCGTCGAGCTGCGCGAGTGGACCGCCCCGACGCAGCCCGAAACGGCAGGATAGAGGAGAACAACCATGGGAAAACGGATCACGCTCACTCCCGTCACCCGGATCGAAGGCCACGCCAAGGTCCTGCTGGACGTGAACGACGCGGGGGCCGTGGAGAAAGCCCACCTCCAGGTGATGGAAATCCGCGGTTTCGAGAAGTTCATCGAGAAGATGGAACTCTTCAAGATGCCCCAGTTCACGGCCCGTATCTGCGGCGTCTGCCCGGCCGCCCACCACCTGGTCTCCGTCGAGGCCATCGAGAACGGCCTGGGCGTCGAGGTTCCGCCGGACGCCCGGCTGCTGCGCGACCTCCTGTACGCCGGGCACATCCTCCACTCCCACGCCCTGAGCACCTTTTTCCTGCTCGGCCCGGACCTGATCCTGGGCATCGAATCGCCCTCCGCCGACCGCAACGTGTTCGGGCTTTTGCAGGCGAACCCGGAAGCCGCCAAAAAAGCGCTCCGGCTGAGGACTCTCGGCCAGCTCACCGTGGAGGCCGTCGGCGGGCGCGGCGTCCACCCGGTGACGGCCGTGCCCGGCGGCATGTCGTACCGCCCGCCCGAGGACCGGATGTCCCGCATCGGTGCCTGGGGAGAGGAAGCCCTCACCCTGCTGGAAGACCTGGGCGAAGTGGTGCGTTCCCGCCTGGAGTCCGTGGAAGAGATCCGCCAGTCCACCGAGCTGCCCTTCCTGAACATGGCGGTTTCCCAGGACGGCCGGGTGGACTTCCTGCACGGCGAAGTCCGGGTCGTCGACACGGGCGGGGCCCGGCTGAAGACCTTCCCCGCCTCGGCGTACGGCGAGAACATCGTGGAATCCGTCATGCCGGGATCGTACATGAAGTCGGTTCGCATCCGCGGCCTGGAGGACCGCCTCCAGCTGGTCGGCCCCCTGGCCCGGCTGCAGGCCAACGACAGTTTGGGCACGCCGAAGGCGGACAGCCTGCTGCAGGCCTTCCGGACAAAAATCCGGGAGAAGGTGTCCGTGGTAGACTTCATCGCGGCCCGCCTGATCGAGATGGTTCACTGCGCCGAGAGGATGGCCGAGATCCCGAAGCAGCTCGGCGGCGGCCCCGTCAAGACCGCCGACCCCGCCCCGCGGGCCGGCCGGTACATCGGGCTGATCGAGGCGCCGCGCGGCATCCTGGTCCACGACTACACGGCCGATGCGGCCGGCCGGCTGACCGCCGCCAACCTGGTGGTGGCCACGCAGAACAACTACGACGCCATCGACGGGGCCGTGACGGCGGCGGCCCAGTCCCTGTACGGCCGCCATTCCGACGAAGGCTTCCTCAACGGACTCGAGTTCGTCATACGGTGCTTCGACCCGTGCCTGGCCTGCGCCACGCACGCCCTGGGGCGGATGCCCCTGGAAGTGGTCGTCCGGCGCCGCGGCGAGACGGTCCGCCGCATCGGCAGGAGGTGACGCATGGTTTCCATCCAGATCGACGAAAAAGCCTGCGTGGGCTGCACGCTGTGCGTGGAGACCTGCCGGACCGGCGTCTTCGCCTTCGACGAAGAAAAGCGGGTGCCGACAGTAGCGAAACCCCTCGAGTGCTTCGGCTGCCTGAGCTGTTCGGAGATCTGCCCGGCCGGGGCCATCGATCACGGCGAGGTGGTTCATTCGGAGAACTTCTACCACGACCCCTACGCCCTGGACCTGGCCACCCGCCTGCTGGGGGAGGAGAAGACGCACCAGCGGGTGATGTCCGACGAGGCCGAACTGAAATCGGCGCTGAACGACCTGGGGGTGCGGCTCCTGTCCGTGGCCTCCGTCTTCAAGCAGACTCTCGGCGGCGGCCTGCCGGCCGTGGGGACCATGGCGGGCCGGACGCTGGCGGGCCAACTGCCCCGCTACCGCCAGCCCAAGGACTTCGCCGAGGTGCTGGACCTGGCCCGCGAGCAGTTCGCCCCCACCTGGGATCTCACCTTTGCCGCGGCGGGCGACCATCTGACCATCGACGTCGGCAAGTGCTTCGTCCGCGACCTGTGCGGAAAGGAAAACATCCCCCTGGGCCAGGAACTGTGCGTGCTTTTCTACAACTACCTGGCCGGGTACCTTTCGCGCATGGCCAACGTGCGCCCTCGCCTGGTCCAGGCAGAGCGCGGCGAGAAGGGGTGTCGCTACGAGATCAAGCTCTACTGAGCCGCACCCCTTCGCCGTGGGCGTGATCGGCGTCGGCAACCCCCTGGCCGGGGACGACGGCGCCGGTCCCGCCGTCGTGGCGGAACTCGCCGCTTCCTTTCCCGGCGAGTCGAGGTTGCTCCTGCAGACCCTGGACGGCGACCTCTTCGCCCTGGCCGACAGTCTGCCGCTCGCCCCCCGGTTCTTTCTCGTGGACGCCGTCTGCGGCAGGACACCGGGGCGGGTGACCCGGCGCGTCCCCACGCCTTCCCGCGCCGCCGCCTCCCTGCACCAGAACGACCTGGCCTGGGTGCTGGGCATCTTGCGCGCACTGGGCCAGGTGGCCCCCTTCCCCGAAACGGAGGTTTTCGCTGTCACCATATGGCCGCCGGAAGAGTTGCGCGAATCGCTCTCCCCGCCGGTGGAGTCCGCCGTGCGCCGCCTGGCCGACCGCCTGGCCCGCCGGATCCGGGCCTTGCTGGCAGCGCGCAGCACATTGAAAATTTAATATTTAACATTGATGAACAGGATGAACTTGAGGAAGGCCGATCGTTTCCTCCGCGGACACGTTCGGCCCAGAACTTTCCCCCGGTCGGGCCGGTCCGTCCGCGGGGAGGCGGTCAGCGCTCTGGATACTCTTCGGTCGCCATGCCGCTATTTGAACATCTTGTAGACGTCGAAGAAGATGACGACGGCCATGAAGGCCAGCAGCAGGAGCATGCCGGCCGTTACCGCCCGCTCCTTGAACCGCAGGGGGATATCGCGCCGGAAGACCATCTCCAGCAGCAGGAAGAACAGCATCCCGCCGTCCAGGACCGGGATGGGCAACAGGTTCAGCACCGCCAGGTTCATGCTGATGAGGGCCATGAAATTGAAGACAACCACCAGGTTGCCTGTTTTCACCGCGTCGCCGGAAGCCCGGGCGATGCCGATGGGGCCCGAGAACTGGCGAATGGACAGGGTGCCCCCGACCACCTTGGCCAGAACCCGGTAGGTCATGGCGACGAACCGCAGGTTGTCCTTGAGCGAACGCTTCAGGGCCAGCCAGGGGCCGAAGCGCTCCGTGACCAGGCGGAAATCGAGCTGGAAACCGGCCAGGCCCCGACCGTCGTTCCGGTTCACGGCGTCGGGCACGAAATCCACGGCCCAGGTCTGGCCGCCTCGCCTGACAGCCGCGCGTAGGCGCCTTCCCTCGGTGATCCCGGAAAAAGGATTCCGCTGTCTGTCCCAGGCGGGATCGGCGGCACCGAATCCGGGCGCCGCCGGCGTGAACAGGCGGAAGAGGCCGTCGGCGACCAGTCCGTAGTCGACCGTTCCGGCATTGTCCCGGATCAGTCGGAACACGGCCAGGAACCCCCGCTGCACCGACGGCCCGTCGGTCACCGACACGATTTCGTCCCCCGCGCGCAAACCGGCCCGCTCGGCGGGGGAGTTTTTGGCCACGTCCTCCACATGGATGGGGATGAAGGGGTAGATTCCGGTGATTTCCGAAGGGTCCGTCTCCGTTTCCCGGAAATGCAGCTGGCGCTGGAAAGAAACCCCGTCGCGGGAAAAGGTCACCGGAACGCTCTGGTTGGAGAAGGAGACGGAGGCCATGACAAAATCAGACCAGGTGGTCATCTCCGAACCGTTCACCGCTACCAGGTAGTCGCCGGTCTCCAGCCCTTTCCCGGCCGCGGGGGAGTTTCCCCCCACGAGCCCGACACGGGGCTGCGCCTGGTAGAAACCCGGGACTTCCACGCCGACCATGTAGTTGACCCACAGCAGGAAGACGGCAAACAGGAGGTTCATCAGCGGACCCGCCGCCGTCACCATGGCCCGCTGCCAGCGGGGCTTGGAAAGGAACTCGCCCGGATCGCCGGTGGCGTCTTCGGAGAAGTGCTCCCCGGCCATCTTGACGAACCCGCCGAGCGGGATCATGGAAATGCGGTAGTCGGTGCCGTTGCGCTTGAAACCGCAGAGCCGCCGGCCGAACCCGAGGGAGAAGGTCTCCACCCGGATCCCGAAGGCCCGTGCGGCCAGAAAATGCCCCAGTTCATGAAGGAAGATCATGATGCCCAGGATGAAAACAAACGCCAGCACGCTGATCATGAAACCCCCTGAGAACGTCGCAGGTCTATGTGAAAAGTCGGCCCGCTCCCGTCCGGATTGCCCCGGATGATTTCCCGCGCGTTTTCCCGGGCCCAGAAGTCCGCCGTTTCGATGGCCTCCAACGTATCGGCCGGACCCGCCGGGAAATTTTCCAGGCACTCGGCGATGACGTTGGGAATGGCGGTAAAGGGAATCATTTCCTCCAGGAAGGCGGCCACGGCAATCTCGTTGGCGGCGTTGAGAGCGGCGGGGGCGGTCCCGCCCGCTTCGAGCGCCCGGTAGGCGAGGTCCAGGCAGGGAAACTTGGCCCGGTCCGGCTCGAGGAACTCCAGGTCGGGCAGCTGGAACAGGTTCAGTCCGGGCATTTTGGAGGCCAGCCGGTCCGGGTGGTCCAGGGCGAAGCGGATGGGCAGTTTCATGTCGGTGACGCCCAGTTGGGCGAGGAAGGATCCGTCCACGAACTCCACCAGGGAATGGACCACCGACTGGGGATGGATGACGACACCGATCCGGGAAGGCTGCATGCTGAACAGCCAGCGGGCCTCGATCACCTCCAGCCCCTTGTTCATGAGGGTGGCGGAGTCGATGGAGATTTTCTTCCCCATCTTCCAGGTCGGATGGGTCAGGGCCTCTTCCACGGTGATTCCCTCGAAGGCGCCGGCTGGCATGCGCAGGAAGGGCCCGCCGGAAGCCGTCAGCCACAGTCGCTCCACGGCGGCGGGGTCCTGCCCCTGCAGGCACTGGAAAATGGCGTTGTGCTCGCTGTCCACCGGCAGGAGTTTGGCCCCGGACAGGCGGGCCGCCTCCATGATCAGACCTCCGGCGGCCACCAGCGTCTCCTTGTTGGCCAGGGCCACGCGCTTGCCGCGCCGGACGGCCTCCATGGTCGGCCGCAGCCCGGCGAAACCGACCATGGCCGACACGACGGTATCCGCTTCCGGCATGGAAGCCACCGCGCGAGCGCCTTCCTCGCCGGCGAGCAAGTCCACCCCGCGGAGGTCGATGCCGGCTTCCCGGAGCTGCCGCGCCAGGGCGTCCCGCCGCTCCACGGAGGCCACGGAGACCAGGCGGGGGCGGAACCGCGCGATCTGGCTGCCCAGCAGCTCCACGTTCCGGCCGGCGGCCAGGCCGACCACCTCGTAGGCTTCCGGCCGCGAGTCGACGACGTCCAGGGTGCTGCAACCGATGGAACCGGTGGAACCCAGGACGGCCAGCTTTTTCCGGGAACTCGTCATGCCCATCGCAACACCGAACGGAGAAGGAAGAAGAATAGCGGCGCCGTGAACAGCAGCGAATCGATGCGGTCCAGCATCCCGCCGTGTCCCGGGATCAGGGCGGAGGAGTCCTTGACCCCGCAGCAGCGCTTGAACAGGGATTCCAGCAGGTCACCCACCTGCCCGGCCGCGCCGAGGAGCAGAGCGGCGGCGGCGAAGACCGCCGGGCGGTGGCCCGGGAAGGCGGCCAAAGCCATCACCAGCCCGACCGTCGCGCTTCCGGCGAGGCCGCCCAGGGCGCCGGCCACCGTCTTGCCGGGGCTGACGGACGGAATCAGCTTCCGCTTCCCGAACAGTCTCCCCGTGGCATAGGCCATGGTGTCGCCCACCCACTGGATCAGGAGGAAAAAGACGAGCAGGACCGCGCCGTTCTTCACGTCCAGGTTGAAGCGAATGTCGGACACCCAGGAAAACAGGACGAAAATGTACAGGAAACCGGCGGCCGGCCAAATGATCCGCCCCAAAGCCTCGGCAGGCTCCTTCCCGCGCACGATGGCCAGCGACCCGGCGCAGAGCAGGAACCCGGCCGCCCAGGCGGCGCGCCCGTCGGCAGTCGGCGCCCAGAAACAGGGGAATCCAGCCAGGATGCCCAGGAAGACGAGCGGCAGGTTGTCGCCTCCACCGTAACGCAAGCGACCCATTTTCAGGAATTCCCAGAAGGCGAGGGCGGCCAGGGCCGTCGCGGCCAGGGCGAAGGGAAGCGGGGGAACGAAGAAAACGATCCCCAGCACGACGGGGATCAGGATCAGGGCGGACAGGATCCGAAGGGCCATATCACTCCTCGGCGAGACCGCCGAAACGGCGTTCCCGCTTCTGGTATTCCCCGATGCAGCGGAGCAGTTCGGCCCCGCGGAAGTCGGGCCACAGGGCGGGCGTGACCACGAACTCGGCATAGGCGATCTGCCACAGCATGAAGTTGCTCACCCGGCACTCCCCGCTGGTGCGCACCAGCAGGTCGGGATCGGGAAGACCGGCCGTGTACAGGCGGCGTTCGATCTCGTTCTCGTCCACCGCACTCGGGTCCAGCCGTCCCGCCGCCACGTCTCGGGCGACGGCGGCCGCCGCGTCGGCGATCTCGGCACGCCCCCCGTAATTCAAGGCGATGTTCAGGCACATGCCCGAGTTGGCCGCCGTGGCCTGCTGGGTGAAGGAAACCATGCGCCGGGTGAGGGCGTCCAGGCCGCCCAGGCGGCCGATGGCGCGGAACCGGATGCCGTTGCGCTGCAGGGTGGGCAGCTCTTCCTTGACGTAGCGGCGCAGCAGCTTCATGAGTTCGCGGATCTCAGCCTTGGGCCGTTTCCAGTTCTCCACCGAGAAGGCGTAAAGCGTGAGCTGCTCAATGCCCAGCGCGGCGCAGGCTTCGGTCACGGCGCGTACCGACTCCGCGCCCACCCGGTGCCCCTCGACCCGGGGCTTTCCCTGCCCCACGGCCCACCGCCCGTTGCCATCCATGATGATCGCGACGTGACGGGGAAGCCGGGCGGCATCAAGGGAGTCCAATAGGCGGAGTTCTTCCCCCCCCTCGCCGTAACGCTCAATGAAGAATTGACGATCCATACCTTGCCACGACCTTGTCCCGGCTGAAAAATCCAATTGCGATCTATTCAGCCGGCACGACCTCGGCCTTCAGGTCCATTTGTGGGTTCTTCAGCAGTTCCAGCGCCTGTTCGAGCTGCTTCGCGTAGACGCTGTCCACGTATTTCCGGTAAAGGGGCGCCGATTCCTCTCCGGTCGCCATGTCGTAATCGATATACAGCGAGAGGGCGAAATCCTCGGGCGGAGACTTCAAGTCCGGCTTGATTCCCGCCAGGTTGGTCTTCTCGTTGGTGATGGCCGTTCCGGAAGGGGTCAGGTAGCGCACCGTGGTGAGCCGCATGACGGCGCTGTCCGGGAGGACCAGGTCCTTCTGCTCGGAAGCGGTCCCGTACGTCTTCAACCCGACAATCTTTCCGCGGCCCGAATCCTTGATGGCCCCGGCGACGACTTCGGCCGGGCCGGAAGTGAAGCCGTTGGCCATCACCACCAGGGCGCCGGGGAAAAGGAGTTTCTCGGCCTTGGCGGGGACCGGCGCAGGGGCGGCATCCTGCCCGCGAACCTTCAGTAGGGCGAGATTCCCGGAGCCGACGAACAGGTTGGCCGTCTCCAAGGCTTCCGGATAACTGCCGCTGCAGTTGTCGCGCAGATCCAGCACCAGGCTCTTCACCCCGCTGTTCGACATGGCGTTGAGCGCTCGCTTCACGTCCTCGGCGACGCCGGGGGAAAACTCCCGGATCTTCAACAGGCCGATCCCCGGTTCCAGGATCTTGTACTCCGGTACCTGGGCGATGGGGGTCGTCCGCTTCAGAACGACCTCTTTCAGTTCTTCCGACTGCCCCCGCTGGATGCCCAACCGCACTTCCGAGCCCACAGGCCCGGCCAAAGCGGCCTGCACGCAGGGGGGCGGCATCTCGCTCGTCCCCTTGCGCTCGATTTCTTCCACGAGATCGCCCGGGAAAAGTCCGGCCTTGTCGGCAGAAGAACCGGGAATCACCGCCATTATGCGGTAGAACCCGCTGCGGGGCGTGATGACCACGCCGGTGATGCCGGTTTCGCCCTTGCGCGCTTCCACGAGTCGCCGCTCCTCCGGTGTCAGGTAGCACGAAAACGCATCCACTCCGTAAGCCAGGCCGCGCAGCGCGCCGACGGTCAGTTTCCGGATGTCCGGTTTCTCAACATAGGAATCCTGGACTTTCCGGATCACCTCACTGAAGACGATGAGGTTCTTGTAATCTTCATCTTCGGCGGCAAAGCTGTTCCAGACAAACCCGCAAATCAGGAAGAGAACCAGCACTGACGACACGCTGTACACCCCTTTCATCCACCGCTGCATGATCAGCCTCCGACCGAAGATAAAGCGGCATTATACCTGTTAACCGGGGAAGATGAAAGAAGGAGCGCGAAAAAGTGGTCTTCGCCGGAAGATGCCGCCACTCGCGCATGTGTACGCAGATTCCGCACCCGGGTTTTACCCCGCGGGTGCCAGGCGGCCAGAGGCCGCAACGTTTTCCGTTTTCCCGGAGGCGGCGGACGCTTGTGGAATCAGAGAGCGTCTTTGCCGGCAGGAGGATTCTTCTTCTGATGATGATCCCGTGACCCGAGATCGCAGGAGTCGGACATTCAGGTGGGAACGCCCAAGCGGGGCAGAATCCACTTCTGCAGGGCGAACCAGGCGAAGAGGATCAGGAGGACGATCAGGATGTCTTTCATGTATTTCCTCATTTTTGCAAGCATATTCTAATCCTTTCCACCCGAAGTCCGAATGGGGCGGCCGAAGCGAACGCCCCGTAATTCGCCGGAGGCTGACGATTGGATGCCGGGGATGGGTCGGGGATTCTCCCGGTGTCCGTGGCGCCTGCCGCCGCCGGCCTTTCAGCCGTTCAGCACGGCGTCGAAGCCCTGGGCGGAAGGGTGAAACGAAAGGAGGGGCAGGTTGAGCCTCTGTTGCAGTTCTTCCGGCGTGGAATCGTCCAGGAAAACACCGTCCATGTTCAGGCATGACGCGGGGATAGCCAGGAATTCACCGACGTCCCGCCCCCGGGCCGCCTCGAGGAAATCCCCTCCCGAGAGCAGGCCGGCCACGGTGACGCTGGGGCCGAGAAAGCGGTTGGGCACTTCCAGCACTTCCAGGAACGCTCCGTGAACTTCGTTGAAGCGCTCCAGGCAGCCCCGCAGCACGGGGGCGAAGGAGCTTCCGGTGGCGAAGACGGCCCGGCGGCCGGCCCAGGACGGGCGCTTCCGCTTGAGAAGAGGGGCGAACTCCTCGAGAAAGTCGCGGACCATTCCGACGCCGTTCTCCAGTTGGGGATAGCCCTCGTAGGCCTTGGCCGGCGGGATCTCCTCCCCGGCCAGCAGGTAGAACTCGTCGGCGGCGAAAACGAAACGCCCCGTCCTGCCTTTCCGGAATGATTCCTGCAGGCGGTGAACGACCTGCAGCACCTCCCGGGACTTGGCGGCATCCACCCGCTCCAGCTCCGCCAGGCCTTGGCGATGGGCGGTGAGGCCCACCGGCACGACGCCCACCGACAGCACCTGAGGCCGCCGGGCCGCCAGATCCGCCACGGTGCGCAGGAAAACGTCTCCGTCGTTGAGGCCCGGGCAGAGGACGACCTGGGTATGCAGACGGATCCCCCCCTCCACCAGGCGGCCGAACAGCGTATCGAAGCGGTCCGCCGGGCGACTGCCCGTCAACGCCCGGCGCACCGACTGGTCCGTGGCGTGCACGGAGACGTACAGAGGGGACAGGCGCTGGGCGACGATCCTCCTGACGTCGTGATCCGTGAGGTTGGACAGCGTGATGAAATTGCCGTAGAGGAAGGAGTGCCGGTAATCCTCGTCCTTGATTCTCAGCGTGGGACGAACGCCGCGGGGCAGTTGGTCGACGAAACAGAACTGGCACCGGTTCCGGCATAGACGGGGAGGGATGTCAGCCCAGGCGATTCCCAGTTCCTCGCCCTCGTCGAGCTCCACCTCGGCCTCCCAAAGTGCGCCGTCCCTTTTGGCGAAAAGCAGGACATTCTCCTCGCCGTCCTGGAAATGGAAGTTGACGTCCAGGAAATCCTCCACTTCCTGGCCGTTCACCTTCAAGCAAATGTCACCGGGCTCGATGCCCATGAACTCCGCGGGCGACTCGGGCTCCACCGCGTCGACATGCACCCCCTGGTTTCTTTTCAAAACGACCTCCGCTCGAACCTCTCGCGCGTAGAATCAACACTCCGCCCCGTTCGCCTCGCCGTTCGAACCGGCGACGATCTTCGCCAGGAGAGCCAGCACCGTTTCGGCGTCCACGGGTTTCGAGGCGACGCCCAGACATCCCATGTTGAGCATGACCCTGACTTTGGCGTCCTCCCCGTACGAGCCCAGGATGAGGACGGGGATGTCGGTTCGGATCTCCTTGAGTTTCTTGTATGTCTCGACACCGTCCATCAGCGGCATGTTCACGTCCAGCAGGACGCCGTCGATGTCGTCTGCGAACATGCGGAACAGTTGCAAGGCCTGGATGCCGTTTTCCGCCTCGTACACCTTGATTTCGTACGAGGAAAGAAGGTTGCGCAGATACTTGCGGAGGATGGCCTCGTCCTCCACCACCAGGACGGACCGCTGGGCCAGGTTTTCCCAGCGCGGCGCCGGCTGGTCTTCTGAAAAGCCTTTTTCCTTGGGCAGGTAAAAGGGCAAGTAGACGGTCACCACCGTCCCCCGACCGAGTTCGCTGCCGAGGTAGATGTAGCCCTGGTGGTTCTTGACGGTTCCGAAAGCCGTGGCCAGGCCCAGGCCGTAACCGGAATCATGTTTCTTGGTGGTGAAGAACGGCGTGAACACCTTGGAGATGTTCTCCGGCGCGATGCCGCAGCCGGCGTCCTCCACCTCGATTTTCACGTATTCGCCCCGCTTCATGGTGTGGTCGACCAACGGCTTGTCCTCGGCCAGGTTCTCCCGGGAAGTGCGCACGACGATTTTCCCGCCCTGCGGCATGGCCTCCCAGGCGTTCAAGAAGACGTTGAGAAAAACCTGTTCCAGCTGGGTGCGGTCCCCGTGCACAAAAAGGGACTCAGGGCTGAACTCGCGGGCGAACTCCACATTGGCCGGCACAATGCGGCGGGAAAACACGATCACCGACTCGATGACCTCGTGCACCTCCAGGCCGGTGACGACATACTTCCCTTTCCGGGCGAAGCCCAGCAGCTTGCGCGTCAGGACCGCCGCCTTGCCGGTCGAGTCCTCGATCAGGGCCAGATCGCCGTGGAAAGGCGAAGTGGGCTCCAGCTGCATGCGGATCAGCGATGCCAACCCCCCGATGCCCTGCATGATGTTGTTGAAATCGTGGGCGATGGCCCCGGCCAGGGTCCCGATGGACTCGAGCTTCTGGAAATAGGTCAACTGCTCCTGCAGCCGTTTTTTCTCCGTGATGTCGGTGACGTTGACCAGGATCGCCTGCTCGGAACGGTACATGGTGGCGATGGCGTGCAATATGGCGTACTTCATCGAAGAGTCCGCGCAGATCAGCCGGATCTCGTACTCGTGCAGGGAGGTGTCGCCCCGGTCGCACTGTTCCTTGTACTCGCGGAACAGCGGGAGGTCCTCGTGGTGGATGAGGCTTTCGAAAGGCTTGCCCAGCAGCTCCCCGACGGCGTGCTTGGTGATCCTCGCCAGATAGGTGTTGTGGTAGACCATGCTCCCTTTCTGCAGAATGGCGATCCCGACGGGAGACCCTTCCACCAGGTGGCGGTATTTTTCCTCCGACTCCGCCAACTCCGCGGTCTTCTCCTGCACCAGTCCGGCCAGCCTGGTCTTTTCCCTCCGGTCCAGGTGAATCTTGTACATGACGAAGAGAAGGGCCACGACGGCAACCGTGCCGAAAATCAGGAAATAGAACAGAGGCGTTTCGGTGAAAGGCGGGTGGGAACGGATCAACAGCTTCCGCGGCACTTCCAGAATCTCGCCGGAAGCGTTGATGATGCGCAGGCGGAAGACCATGTTGCCGGGCGGCAGAAAGGGGAAGTCGATGACGCCTTCCGGCTGCGGGGCGCGCCAGTCGCTGTCGACCCCCTCCAGAAAGACTTGGTAGCGGTTCCCTTTCTCGTTCAGGAAGCTGAGGCAGCGGAAACGGACGGTCAGCTTGTCGGTGTAGCTCAGGTCCAGAGCCTGTCCGTCACTCCAGGGCTTCCCGTTCACCAGGATGTCGGTAATGCCCCCGCGGGGCAAAGGCGTCTCGGACCGCTTGCTTTCTTTGTAAAGATACAGTCCCGTTGTCGTGGCGATCGCGCCCGTCCCGTTCGCGCCCAACTGAATCGACCGGCGGCAACTGACCTCGCTGAAGGGAATCCGGTACCGCGCGTTGAAATCGGTGCAGACACCGTTCCAATACGTAAAAATGCCGCGGCTCGTGCCGATCCACAGCTTGCCGCTCGCTTCCAGGGCCAGGGCCCACACGTTGCTCGAACTGCCGGGGGGGAGGATGCTCTCGTTGCGCGACGTTCCGCCGGGAAAGCAACGGATGATCCCCTTCCCGATGGTGCCGGCGAGAACGTCCCCGTTGGGGAGGCGGCAGAGGCACTGCACGTCCGCCCCGGGCAGAATGACGTCCCGCGAGAAAGAGGCGACGCCGTGTTTCACCGTCATCTGCAGGATGCCCTTGTTCGTGGCGACCCACCAGTGATCCCGGTCGAAGCGGAGGAAATCGCTGATTTCCTTCCCGTGCGCCCACTCCGGCCAGGGCAACCGTTTGTAGGAAGGGTGGCGCCCCTTCCAGATTCCGTCTATTGTTCCCAGGAGGTTTTCGCCGTCCCCCAGTTCGGCGACCCGCCAGACCACGAGGCCGTTGAGTTCCTTGACGTCCGCCGGAATCCCCTTCCCGTCCCGGAACAGGTAGACGCCGTCTTCCGCCCCGAGGAGGACGCTTCCGTCAGGCAGGGGATGGTACTCGACGATGCTCTTTCCCGGCAGGAACACTTCCGGCGCCAAGGCCTGGTCATCCATGAACAGCAGGCCCTGGGCCGTCCCCACGGCGACGCGACCGTGGCAGGGCGCGGCGAACCAGACGGTGTTGCTCGGCAACCCGTTGTTCGTGGAAAAGCAGGTCACGGAACGATTCGACAGCTTGTCCAGCCCGCTGTCCGTGCAGAACCAGACGTTGTCCTCGTAGTCGACCAGCAGGCTGTAGACTACGTTGCTCCGCAGGCCGGTCTCTTCGGTGACGGACCGGAAAGCTCCCCCCTGAGGGCGGTAGAGAACACCCTTCTTGAGCACCGGGACCCAGAGCGTGCCGGTCCGGTCCACCACGGCCTGGTTGAGTTCCCCATCCTTGTCCAGCCCGGGCAGGACGGTCTCCTTCAGCACTCCGGATTTCAGGATCTGGATCCGCTCCTTCCGGGTGACGACCAGGTCCCCCGTCACCGGATCGGACGAGAGGCCGGAGACAAAGTCCCTCTCCCGGTCCGGAACGTTCAGGTAGGGGATGTGGATCACCTTGCCGTCGCGGAACAACGAAAGTCCCTTGGCGCCGCCGATCCAGACCCCCCCCTCCGGCGAAAGCTCCAGGCACAGGATGTTGTTGTCCGGCAACCCGTCCTTTGTGGTCAGCTTCCTCTGGTTGTTCCCCCTGGCCAGGACAACGCCGCCGGACGTGGCCAAGGCCACGGTCCCATCCGGCATTTGATGGATATCCCGAACGGACGGCTGCTTCCGGAAACCGACAAGGTAGTACTGGACAAAAGCGCCTCCTTCGAACTTGGCCACGCCGGAAGCCGTACCGACCCAGACGCTCCCTTCGGCATCGGTGGCCAGGGAAAGGACCACGGTATCGGGCAGCCCCTCGAGCGAGGAATAGTTGCGGAAGCTCTTTCCGTCATAGCAAGACAACCCGCCCAGCGTGCCGGCCCAGATCTGCCCCTGATTGTCCTGCATGGCCGTGACGACCTGCTCCTGGACGAGCCCTTCGGCCACCGTGTAATGGTCGAAGAGATAGTGGGCATACACCGGTTCCTGAGCGTTCTCCTTCCCCGTGCCCTTTTTCCCGCCCGCCCCGGCGGAAGCGGCGAACGTGGGAAAAAGGAAGACCACCGCCAGGAAAAGGCTCGCTGGCAGCGAGTTGTGCATGAAAAAACGATTCCGGGAAGAATGCTTCATCCTGTTCTCACATTCCGCAGCGACTCTTGCAGCGCATGGCCAGAAGACAGGGCCATTGTACCAGAACTGTTTCCCCGATAAAAGGAAAGACAGATTCCCGTTGCAAGGAATGCCCGGATGCTCTAGAATGGGCAGTCTGAATTCACCAGGGAGTGAGCCATGGCCAAGATCAAACGTCAAGTGGCAGTGCTTGGCGCCGGGGGATGGGGAACCACGCTGGCGCTACTTCTCCACAGGAACGGCCATCAGGTCGGCCTTTGGGCTTATGAGGAAACCGAGGTGACCAACATGAGGGAAAGGGGGGAAAACACCCGTTTTCTCCCGGGCGTGAGCATCCCGCGCGAAATCGCCGTTTCCACGGACATGGAGTCCCTTCTGCCGGGGGCGGAACTGATCGTCATGTCCTCGCCCTCGCAGGCAGCCCGCTCGGTGATGCGGCGGCTGGCCGGGGCCCGCCCTTCCCCCTGCCCCATCGTCAACGTTTCCAAAGGCATCGAGAACAAGACGCTCAAGCGCATGTCGGAGATGATCCGCGAAGAGCTTCCCTTCCTCCCCCCCGGTCTCGTGGCGACTCTTTCCGGACCGTCGCACGCCGAAGAAGTCAGCCGGGGCCTGCCCACCGTGGTCGTGACGGCCTCGGACAGGGAACAGACCGCCCTGTTCGTCCAGGAAACCTTCATGTGCGACCTGTTCCGGGTCTACACGAGCAGCGATCTGGTCGGCGTCGAACTGGCCGGCTCGCTCAAGAACGTCATCGCCCTGGCCACGGGCGTGTGCGACGGGCTCGGCTTCGGCGACAACAGCAAGGGCGCCCTGCTGACCCGGGGCCTGGCGGAAATCACCCGCCTGGGACTGGCCCTGGGGGCCAAGGCCTCGACTTTCGCCGGACTGGCCGGGATGGGCGACCTGATCACCACCTGCATGAGCCGGCACTCCCGCAACCGTTACGTCGGCGAGCAGATCGGGAAGGGGCGCCGGCTGCCCGAAATCCTGGGCGAGATGGTCATGGTGGCCGAAGGCGTCCGGACCACAGAATCGGCCATGGAACTGGGGAACCGCGTCGGCGTGGAATTGCCCATCACCCGGGAAGTGTACGAGGCGCTCTTCCACGACAAGGACGCCCACTCGGCCGTCGCCGCCCTCATGATGCGACCCGCCAAACCGGAAGACTGCTGGTAGGCAGCTGTGCCTTCCCCCCATGCCGCACTCGAGAAGATCGTAGCGGAACGACGGCGGATGTTCCTGCGCGTCGCCCACAAATACGTGGGCGACGAGGAACAGGCGGAGGATTGCTTCCAGGAGGCCTGCCGGAAGTTTCTGGACGCGCGGGCGGTGCCCAGCGACAAGGAAGAGGCGATGCGGTTCTTCTGCCGGATGCTCACCAATTCCTGCATCGACCGCATCCGCCGGCGGACTTCCCTGCGGAAAGTCGAGACGGAGGACGACGAGAGGATCGAGAGCCTGTCCAGGCCGGGGGAGGAAGACCCGGAAGGCTGCTTCATGGTCCGCCAGGCAGAGGAGGCGAAGGAGAAGGCCGTGGCCGGTCTGGTCAAGCGGATGGAGCAGCTGCCGCCCTTCCAGCGGCAGCTGTTGCAATGGACCTTCTTCCGGGAACCGCCCCTGTCCCTCAAGGAAATCGGCCGGCGCAAGCGGATGCCCGTCAGCACGGTCCATTCGAGAATGCGGAACGCCCTGGAATCGCTGCGCAGCCTCAGCGAAGACCTCCGTGAGGAGTGGAAAAAATGGTAAGCGTTCGAAGGCCAGGAGTCCCTGGCGCTATTCCCAGGCAGGGGGCAGGCGAACATGGAATGTGACAGCGCCCGATTGCTCGAATTCGTCAACGGCAACCTGTCCGGCGCCGAAATGGAGGAGACGCTGGACCATCTCGACCACTGCCGCGCGTGTTCGCGCACCCTCCAGGAAATCCTGGCGGCCAAGGCGCTCCGCCCGGAAATCGAGCAGGCCCTGCCGGCCGACTTTTTCCCGGCGGACAAGGGCCGTTCCGGGACACGCCGCCTGACCGTCGCGCTGGCCGTCGCCGCCTCCATCCTGGTGGCGGCACTGGCCGGGCTGTACGTTCTCAAGTCCCGACTGACCTCGCCCCTGGCCCCGGCCATCGCGGCGGAACTGGAAGACGCCCCCTTCGCCTGGGTGTCGTCGGTCAACCGCGGCGGCCCGCCCCCCGCCGACGGCGAACTCGAAGCCGTGATGGAAGTCTATGCGCGGGCCGAGTATGCCGCCTTCCTCGAGCGCGGCGGCCAGTGGCTCGACAGGCACCCCCAGGATTGGCGGACGCGCTTTTACTGCGGGGTCGCGGCCTACCTGACCGGTCGCTACGAATCGGCCCGCGCCTACCTGGAAACCGTTGCGGCGATCCCCGAAGCGGCCGGCCGACCGGAAATCGGCTGGTACCTGGCCAACGTCCTCGTGCGCCTGCAGGACACGGCCCGGGCCACCGCCCTGCTGGAGAAGGTCGTCCGCGGGGAGAACGCCCCGCTGGCCAGGCGGGCCGCCTCCCTCCTGGCAGCCATGCGCAGCGCGGGCCGGTGACCATGCGCCGGCCCGGCCTCGGACAGTGGCTGATCTACGGATTCTGCCGACTGGCGCTCGGCTTCCTGCGCCTCCTGCCGCTTCCGGCCGCCCGCTTCCTGACCCATGGCGGAGGGAAGCTGGCCTGGCGATTGCTCAAGCGGCACCGCCGCATCGCCAGGATCAACCTGGGCATCGCCTTCCCCGCCTTGTCCGAAAAACAGCAGGACCGCATCGCCCGGGATTCCTTCGCCCACCTCGGCGAACTGCTCGTCTGGATCGCCCGCCTGCCCGCGCTGGTCATTCCGGACCGCCTCTCCCGCATCGTCCGCTACGAGGGTTTCGAGCACTACCGCCAGGCGAAGGAGGCCGGCCGGCCCATCCTCTTCCTGACGGCCCACCTCGGCCCCTGGGAACTGCTTTCCTTCAGCCACGGCGTCTTCTCCCACCCCGTCCACTTCATCATGCGACCCCTGGATTTCGCCCTTTTCGACCGCTTCATGACCCGGCGCCGGACCCTGTCGGGCTGCGTGCCGATCCTGAAGCAGGACGCCCTGCGCAAGGTCACCCGGGTGCTGTCGGAAAAGGGGGAGGTCGGGATCCTCATCGACCAGAAGGTCCAGGAGAAGGAGGGCGTGTTCGTGGAATTCTTCGGACGTCCCGCCTGCATGGCCGTCGGGCCGGCGGGCATCGCCCGGGTGACCGGGGCGGCCGTCATCCCCGCCTTCATCGCCCCCGACCCTTCCGGGCAGGCGGAGTTCATCTTCCGCCTGGAGGGGGAAATCCCCCTGCAGAAGACCTCCGACCGGCGAGCCGACGACGCGGTGAACACCCAGCGTTTCGCCGCCGCCATCGAGGGGGCCGTCCGGGCCATGCCGGACTGGTGGATGTGGGGCCACCGGCGCTGGCACACCCGCCCCGCCGGCACGCCCGACCCCTACGAAAGCATCAGGGGGTCTGGCCGACGCGCCCGCAGTTAGCCGGTCAACCGGTCCGCTCCCGGCCAGACGATCTCCGGCTAGGCTTCGCTTCTGTTTCCGCCGTGCGTGGCGAGCACCCAGGCCAGCGCCTCCTCCCGGGTGGACACTTTTCCTTCCAGCTGCAAATCTTCCAGCTGTTCTAAAATCCGTTTGAACAGCGGCCCCGGTGACAGGCCCAGGGCGATGAGGTCTTCCCCCCGCAGCAGCGGGGCCGGGCGCAACAGTTCCTCGTTCAGCGCGGCGAGTTGGTCACGGCAGAATTCCCAGTTTTTCAGGTCCCGGTGGGAGGACAGACAGTCCAGCCGGTGCAGTTCGAGGTGCTCGCCGAAATCGGGCAGGCGGAGGAATCGCTTGAGGGTGCTGGGCCGCATGTCCCGGACGCTGGCGAAACGCAGGTGCTCGCGGACCAGCGCCGCCACGGCTTCGGCCTCGTGCCGGCTGCACTTCAGCCGGCCGAGGATGTCGCCGGCCATGTCGGCCCCCACTTCGGGGTGCCCGTGGAAGCGGATGCGGTCGGGCGCCTCCCGGTAGGTGGGCGGCTTGCCCACGTCGTGCAGGAGGATGGCCAGGGCCAGGGTGGGTGTCAGGGGATAATCGGCCTTCTCGAACATCAGCTTGGTGTGGGTGAAGACGTCTCCCTCGGGGTGGAACGCCTCCGGTTGCCGAACCCCGACGAGGGCGGAGATCTCGGGGAGCACGACGTCCAGGATGCCGCAATCCAGGAAAAGCTGCAGGGCCACGTGGGCGCCCTGTTTCGTCAGGGTTTTGACGAGTTCGTCGCGGACCCGTTCCGCCGCGATTCTGGCCAGGGTGCCGGCCAGCGGGGAAATGGCGGCCCGGGTGGCCGGGTCCATGGTCAGGCCGAAGCGGGCGGAGAAGCGGACGGCCCGCATGATCCGGAGGTGGTCTTCCCCGAAGCGGTCCTCGGGGCGGCCGATGGTCCGCAGCAGACGGGCCCGCAGATCCTTCACCCCCCCCACGAAGTCGATCAGGCGGCGTTCCAGCGGATCGTAGAACAGGCCGTTGACAGTGAAGTCGCGCCGGCGGGAGTCTTCTTCGGGGGAAGAGAAGGTCACCCCGGTGGGCCGCCGCCCGTCGGCGTAGCCGTGGTCGCTGCGAAACGTGGCCACCTCGAAGGGGATGCCCTCCTCGACCACCAGGACCACGCCGAAGGAGGCCCCCACGGCGGCATGGTGGGGGAACAGGCCCATGATCGTCGTCGGCACCGCTTCCGTGGCGATGTCGATGTCCTCGCAAGGGCAGCCCAGCAACGCGTCGCGGATGCAGCCCCCGGCGAAGAAGGCGACGAAGCCCGCCTGGCGGAGCTTCTCCACGATGCGGCAGGCCGGCTGGAAAAAACGTGAGGACTTCAGGGTTTCATGAGGCACGTTCGACCTCCCGGGCGGCGGCCTGCGCTTGCCGGATGCCCTCCCGCACCGCCTCCGCGATCTTGTCCGTGTCCTTGGAGGTCGCGCCGACGGTCTCCACCGCCACCTCCGCGACCAGGTTGACACGCCCCCCCCGCAAGGCGGCCGAACCGCGAGGCAGGATCCGGCAGCTGCCCTCGATGGCCAGGGGGATGATCGGCACGCCGGCGAAAGTGGCCAGCAGGAAACCGCCTTTCTTGAATTCCTGAAGCTCGCCGTCCGAGCTGCGCGTGCCCTCGGGAAAGACGAGCACCGGCACGCCGCCGCGGATTTTCTCGGCGGCTTCCCGCAGGCTGCGGACCGCCTTGCGGGGTTCCTTCCGGTGGATCGGGATGTGCCGGCAACGGCGAAGGTACCAGCCGAGGAACGGGATGCGGAACAGCGACTCCTTGGCTAGGAAACGGAACTGCACGGGCAGCGCGGTCAACAGGATGGGGATGTCCATGTTGCTCTGGTGGTTGCTCATGAGGATGAAAGGCCCCTGGGCGGGGATGTGCTCCAAGCCCCTGGCCGAAAGCCGGACGCCGCAAACCCACAGGATGAAACGCCCCCAGAAGCGCGCGCAGCGATGCTGCGCCTGGCCGCTGGGGGAGAAAATGGTCGACACCATCGCCAGCAGCGACATGACCACGGTCATGATCGCGATGGCGGGAAGAGCCCAGATTGCCCGCAAAGTCATATCGTCTCCATGATTTCTATTTTGTGGCCCCCCGGCGTTCCGGAAGGAGAAAACAATATACCCCAAAATGTTGGCCCGCCAAATATCGGCTTGAACGGAGGGAAAACTTTCTGCTAGAATGCGGTTGTTCCGATGTCAGACAACGGCGGCGACAAAGCTCCAGGAGGTGGAAGAATGGGGTTCAAGGTGTTGATCGTGGATGATTCGGCGGTCATGCGCAAGATCGTGCTGCGCGCGCTGCAGCAGATCGGGCTCCCGATGGACAGCGTGGTCGAAGTGGGCGATGGGCAGGAAGCGCTGACGGCGCTGGAGGCCAACCCCATCGACCTTGTCCTGAGCGACATCAACATGCCGAACATGGACGGCCTCCAGTTCATCAAGGCGATGAACGAGAAGGGGCTGAGCGCCCGGATACCCGTCATCATGATCACAACCGAGGGCAGCGAATCGAAAGTGATGGAGGCCATCCAGTTCGGTGCCAAGGGCTACATCAAGAAGCCGTTCAGCGCAGACCAGCTCCAGGAACGAGTGAAGTCCGTCCTGGCCATCTAGGAGAACCGACATGTTGGATTATACGAACGAACTGATTCAAGCTGTCCAGGAAGTCTTCCAGACCATGATCTTCATCGACGTCCAGTTCCTGGCGGACGCGGGAGACCCCATCTGGCCTCCCGAAAAGCAGTTTACCGCCATGATCGGGTTGGGCGGGGAAGAATCGGGGCTCATCTACTTCCACTGCGACGAGTCCTTCGCCTTCCGCTCCACCAATGCCATGCTGGGCATGGACGTGGGCGACGACAAGGCCAGCGTCGTGGACGCCATGGGCGAAGTGGCCAACATGATCGGCGGCAGCTTCAAGAACAAGGTCAAGGCCTTCGAGAATTACCGGCTCTCCCTGCCCAGCGTGATCTACGGAAAGGACTACAAGACCCACACGCCCCAGGGGCACGAGAAGCGCGACTTGTGGTTCGATTCGGACGGCCAGAAAATTCTGGCCCAGTTGATCCTGAAAAAATGATCGACCAGCTGTACCTCAGCCTGGATCCCGTCATCGCCGAATCATTCACCATGATGCTGGGGATGGATGTTTCTCCCAGCAAGGACTGGTATGTCCCGGCCGACGGGGAAAAAGTCTACACGGCGATGATCGGGCTTTCGTCGGAAGTCTCCGTCGGACTGCACATCCACTGCCCGGAATTTTCCGCCGTCGCCTTCACCCAGGCCATGCTGGGCACTTCCGACCCGCCGGAGGAGTGCACCGTGGTCGACGCTTTGGGTGAAATCGCCAATCTCATGGGCGGCGGGCTGAAAAACGCCTTCGCGCCCATGAAGGAGGCCACCCTCTCCCTTCCCAGCGTCGTCGGCGGCCGCGGCTTCCAGATCTGCCCTCCCCGGGGCGCCGAACTGAGGAACCGCGGCTACTTCGCTTCCGGAAACCCTTTCGACATAACGCTTTTCTACAAGCCCTGAACGAGTTCCCCGGAGGCCTCGGGCGTTTTCCGCCGCGCCGCGGAGAGCGCCGGGCAGGAGGGACGGCAAGATTGTCCGGGAAGCGTTTCGCCCCGTCTTCAGAGACGCCCGCAAGCCATCCGGTCGAAGGCCAGCAGGCAGACCAGGGGCCAGAGGACAACACCGGCCGCGTCCCGGCGCAGCGCCAACTGCCAGCGGTGAGGTGCCCCGGGTTCCGACGGCAGGCTCTCCAGGAGGGTTTCACCGTCGCGGGGCGCCAGCAACCAGCGGTCCTCGTCGGCGGCCTGCCTTCGGAACAAGTATTCGCTTTCGTCGCCCTGCACCCGGAGAAGCAAATCCTCTCCGTGCCGGTAGGCGGAAGGGAGGTAGTGGAAACCGGCCACCCGGCGGAGCGAGGTGCAGTCCAGCAGGTCCCAGTCGCCGGAAAGGAGATCGGCGCCCCGGTGGGCGTATTGCCACACGGGCACCCCATTCTCGTGAACGACCCGGTGGGCGACGGCAAAGCGGTCCTCGCCGCCGATCCGGATCACCATCTCGCGAGACCCTGTTTTTTCAACGGTGATGATTTTTTTCATAAATGTGCCACATGCGCCTGCCTCTTTCTCCCGCCGGCGGAACTCGTGCGGCCGTTTCCCCGACCGGTGCCGGAAAACAAGCAGTGCGGCCTGACTATACCAAATGTTCAACAGAAAACAAAGGTCCCTGTCGGTCCAAGTTTTTGAGCCGCCCGGTCCCATCCTCATGGTATAGTAGGTTCAAACTTGGGCATGGCCCCACTTGGCGCGATCATCCTGCCGGGCATCCGCTCGGTTCGGCGGGACGCACGCGAAGAGTCGCCCGTCGCGAAGGGCATCACCCGGGACCGGGCGGGCGGTTCGGCCGACAGCCCGCGGAGACGCCCGCGGAAACAGCCAGGAGGAAGAATGCGTATGACCCCGATCCCCTCCAAGCAGAACGATCCGCTGTATGTCCTCATCCTGTGGCACATGCATCAGCCCGTCTACCGCGAGCCCGACTCGCCCGATTACCTGCTGCCCTGGGTGCGGCTGCACGCGGTGAAGGACTATTTCGACATGCTGAAAATCCTGGAGGATTTTCCGGACGTGCACGTCACCTTCAACCTCGTGCCCTCTCTCCTGGACCAGCTCCGGGACTACACGGAGAACGGGGCCGAGGACCACTTCCTCCAGATATCCCGCAAGGCCGCCGCCCAGCTCTCACCGGACGACAAGGTCTTCCTGCTGAAGAATTTCTTTTCCCTGAACTTCGACAACATGATCCAGCCCTACCCCCGCTACAAGGAACTTTTCGAAAAGCGCGGGTACGTCGTGGAGCCCGAACAGCTGCGCCAGAAGGCGGAGCACTTCACCGAGCAGGACTTCCGCGATCTCCAGGTATGGTACAACCTGGCCTGGTCGGGCGAGGTGCTCAAGGCCCGCCCGGAAGTGGAGCCCCTCATCCGGGCCGGCCGCAACTTCTCCGAGGAAAACAAGGAGGGGGTCTTCACCATGCACCGGGCCTTCATGGGGGAAATCCTGCCGGCGTACAAGTCCGCCTACGAGGGGGGGCGCATCGAGCTGTCCACCTCCCCCTATTTCCACCCGATCCTGCCCCTGGTCTGCAACATCAACTCCGCCCGGGAAGCCATCCCCAACATGGAACTGCCCCTGCACGACTTTCATTACGCCGAAGACGTGCGGTGGCACGTGGAGGAGGCCGTGCGGCTGTTCGAGCGCAGCTTCGGCCGGCCGCCCAAGGGCATGTGGCCGTCCGAGGGGTCCGTCTCGGAAGAGATCCTGCCCTTCATCCGGGAAGCGGGCATCGAATGGATCGCCACCGACGAGGAGATCCTGCAGGCGTCTCTCCTCCGCTCGGGTTTGCTGGACGAGGGGAGCGCCCCGCCGGCCGAGGCACGCTACGGCGACTACGCGCACAACACGAGCGCCGGCCCGCTGCGGGTGTTCTTCCGGGACCACCTGCTCTCCGACATGATCGGTTTCACCTACTCCACCTATGACGGGGAAGCCGCGGCGGAGGACCTGACCAGCCGACTCCTGCTGATTCGGAAACTTTTGCCCAACGACGGGCGCCCCTTCGCCGTTCCCATCATCCTGGACGGGGAGAACGCCTGGGAATACTACCCCGAAAACGGCGTGCGCTTCCTGCGCTCCCTGTACGGGAAGCTGCAGGAGTCGCCCCACCTCCGGGCCTGCACGTTTTCGGAGTATGCCGCCATGGCGCCGCCTCCGCAGGACCTGCCGAGGATCCGGGCGGGATCGTGGATATCGGGGACCTTCTCCACCTGGATCGGCCATCCGGAGAAGAACAAAGCCTGGGACCTGCTGGCCAGCACCCGGAAGAAATACGAGGAACGCCGGCTGGAAGGCGGCGCCGACGAAGTGGACAGGCTCCAGGAGGCCCACCAGGCCATCATGGCGGCCGAAGGAAGCGACTGGTTCTGGTGGTACGGCGAAGACCATTTCTCCGAGTACGACCGGGAGTTCGACCAGCTTTTCCGCAGCCACCTGCAGATGGCCTGGCGGCGCATGGGCTTCGAGCCGCCCCAGGAGTTCTTCCGCCCCATCATTCAGAAAACGGGGCGGTTCCGCTTCCAGCGACCTTTCGAGCTCATCACGCCCACGCTCGACGGTAACATCACCGACTACTTCGAGTGGCTGGCGGCGGGCTATTTCTCCAACCAGTACAGTTTCGTCACCATGCAGCAGGTCCACCGCATCTTCAGCGGTTTCTGGTTCGGCTTCGACCACGACAACCTCTACATCCGCCTCGACGTGGACAACGCCATCCTCCACGACCGCAAGTACCCCTTCCGGGTGGACGTCGTCTTCCGGAAACCGGGCAACGTCTTCTTCCGGATGGTCAACGACGTCGCGGCCGGGAAGATCAAGTACGAGCGCGTCCGGCTGGACGGCGAGAATCGGGAGGTCGAAGTGCGCCCGGTGAGCCTGGTCGGCGTGAACCGCATCGTCGAACTGGGCGTCCCCTTCGCCGACATCGGCGCCAAAGAGAACCAGGGCCTCGAGTTCGGGCTTCGCATCTACATCGGGAACAACCTGGCCGAACAGATGCCCCACGACGGGTACCTGTCCCAGAAGATCGCCATCGACGACCTGGAAAAATACTACTGGGTCGTCTGAGACCACCGCCGCCATCCACCGCGAGGGAGGACCAAAGAATGAACCCGCCTGTCAATCTCATCCTCGGCATACACCTGCACCAGCCCGTGGGCAACTTCGAACACGTTTTGGAGGAATCCTTCCGCAACGCCTACGGGCCGTTCATGACCTGCTTCGAGCGGCACCGCTCCCTGAAGATGGTCTGGCACTGCACCGGCTTCCTCCTGCGATGGCTGCAGGAGAAACACGCGGAATACATCTCCATGCTCAAGGGCCTCGTCGAGGCCGGGCGCCTGGAGATCCTCACCGGGGGGTTGTACGAGCCGATATTCCCCGTCATCCCCCCGGCGGACCGGCAGGAGCAGATCCTCCGCCTCTCCGCGGAAGTGCAGAACCTCTTCGGGGTTCGCCCTACCGGGGCCTGGCTGGCCGAGCGGGTCTGGGAACCCGGCCTGGTGGGCGACCTGGCCGCGGCCAACGTGAGCTACGTCTGCCTGGACGACTACCACTTCTTCTCCTCGGGCCTGCTGCCGGAAGACATCGACGGCTACTTCATGGTCGAGGAGCTCGACGCCGCGGTGAGCGTTTTCCCCATCAGCGAGCAGATGCGGTACCTGACCCCCTGGGCGGAGGTCCCCAAGGTCCGGGAAGCCTTCCAGCGCATGCAGGCCGAAGGCCGCGAACTGGCGGTCACCCTGGACGACGCGGAGAAATTCGGCGCCTGGCCGAAAACGTACGACTGGGTCTACAACCGGCGGTGGCTGGAAGATTTCTTCTCCATGCTGGAAGACAGCCAGGACACGGTCCGGACGACGACGCTGAAAGAGTACTGGGACACCCGCCAGCCGTTGGGGCGGGCGGCCCTGCCGGTGGCCTCCTACATCGAGATGGGCCAGTGGTCGCTGCCGCCGGAGAGCGCCAGGCGGTTCGAGGAGTGGAAAGCCCGCTTCGAGAGGGAAGGAACGTTCCCCCAGATCAAACCGTTCCTGCAGGGGGGCATCTGGCGGAATTTCCTCGTCAAATACCCGGAAAGCAACTACATGCACAAACGCATGCTCATGGTTTCGCGCGCGTTCAGCGAAACCACCCGCCGGACCGAGGCATACGACCACCTCCTCCGGGCCCAGTCCAACGACGTGTTCTGGCACGGCGTGTTCGGGGGGCTCTACCTGCCGCACCTCCGTCACGAGGCCTGGAAAAACATCCTGCGGGCGGAGACGGAGCTGGAAGCCCTCAGCGGCGACGAGCCGGAAACGGCCATCCAGTGGGAGGACTTCGATCTCGACCGGCACGACGAGGCGATCATCCGCCACACCGACTACACCGCCGTGGTCTCCCCCGCCCAGGGGGGCGCCCTCCTGGAGCTCTCCTTCAAGCCGGCCGCCTTCAACCTTCTGTCCACCCTGGCCCGCTGGAAGGAAAAGTACCACCTCACGGCGGCCTCGTCCCGGGTTGTCCGCACGGACGGTGACGACTCCTCGCCGGGCCTGGACTTCTCCCACCTCGTTTTCGACGACGGCCCGCGCTGGTCCTGTCGGGAGGCGGTCTTCGACGCGCTGCCGGAAGCCCCGGCGCTGCGGATCGAAACCGCCCGGCCCGCGCTCGACTTCCGGCGCCAGGCTTTCGAACTCGCGGAGGCCTCCCCCACCGGCATCCCGCTGGTCGCGAAGGTGGACGGAGCCGTGCTGAAAAAGCGCTACTACCCCACGCCGGCCGCCCCCATGCTGGAAGTCGTGTACCACCTCCTCACCGAAACGGAAGGCTTCCTGGGCATCGAGTGGACCCTCGGCCTGTCCGGGGGAGACGACCCGGCCAAGTGCATTTACCCCGTTTTCCGGCGGATCGAGGCCCGCGGGCTCGCCCGGGACGGCGGCTGGGACAGGACCGACGGCGTCACCCTGGAAGACCGGCGGGACGGCTTCCTCGTCGATTTCACTTTCTCCAGCCCCGTGGCCGTGCGGCACTTCCCGGTGGAGAGCGTCTCCCTCTCCATCGACACCATGGAGAAAACATTCCAGGGGCTGGGGCTCTGGTTCTTCCTGCCGCTCTCCCGGGGGGAAAACCGTTGCACCATGCAGCTCCGGCTCACTTCCCTGCAGCGGGAATCCTGAGGTCAGCCCGCCATGTCCGAACTCCGCCAGGATCCCATCCAGAAGCAGTGGGTCGTCATCTCGGCTGAAAGGGGGAAGCGCCCGCGCGATTTCCAGATCGCCCGGGAAACGGAAAAGAAGGAGGGCTTCTGTCCCTTCTGCCCCGAACACGAGGACCGGACCCCCATGGAGATCATGGCCCTGCGCCACCCCGGCTCCTACCGGAACGCGCCGGGCTGGGACATCCGGGTCGTGCCGAATCTCTATCCCGCCTTGATGATTGAAGGGCAGCTCGACAAACGCGCCCTGGGACCGTACGACCGCATGCGGGGGGTGGGCGCGCACGAGGTGGTCATCGAAACGCCGGCGCATGACCTGGACATGGCCGACATGCCCGTCGAGCACATCGCCCGCATCGTGGAGACCTACCGCCTGCGCTGGCTGGACCTCAGCCAGGACCACCGGTTCCGCTACATCCTCGTCTTCCGGAACCACGGCGCCGCGGCCGGCGCTTCCCTGGCCCACCCGCATTCCCAGATCATCGCCACCCCGGTGACCCCCAAGGTGGTGGCCACCGAACTGGAGTCCGCCAAGGATCACTTCCACCTCAAGAACCGCTGCCTTTTCTGCGATATCCTTGATTTCGAACTGGACCGCCAGGACCGGATCATCACGACCAACGACAACTTCGTCTCCTTTCTCCCCTACGCCTCCCGGTTCCCCTTCGAAATGACCATCATGCCGCGCTTCCATTCGCACAGCTTCGCGCTCATGGACCAGCGCGCCATCGTGGACCTGGCCACGATCCTCAAGGACTCCCTGCTGCGACTGAAGCTCGGGCTCAAGGACGTGGCCTACAACATGATGCTCCACACCGTGCCGAACGTGCACTCGCTGCCCAAGCGCTCCTACTACTGGGACACGGTCGAGTGGGACTTCCACTGGCACATCGAAATCTTCCCGCGCCTGACCCGGGTGGCGGGGTTCGAGTGGGGGACCGGCTTTTTCATCAACCCCACCCCTCCGGAGGACGCCGCCGTCTTTCTCCGGGACGTCTTCATCCACCAGGGCGGGGTTTTCGCCAAGCCATGACGATGATTCGAGGAGGAAACCGATTGTGAGAATCGTATTTCTGGCAGCCGAGATGGCCCCCCTGGCCAAGGTGGGGGGGTTGGCCGACGTGGTGGGATCCCTTCCCCCCGCCCTGCGCGCCGAAGGGTGCGACGTGGAGGTGTTCCTCCCCTTCTACGGGGACATCGACAGGCCCCTCCCGAAAGAAGACGTGTCCTTTTTGCACAAGGGCAAAGTGGAACTTCTTCCCGGCCAGGAAGAACCGTACCAGGTCTTCCGGACTGCCGCTCCGGATTCCGGGATAGCGGTATACCTCGTCCGCTCCAACCGCTTTTTCTCGCGCCCGGGTGTCTACACCGACCCCGACACGGGCGGGGAATACGGCGACGCCCCCCTCCGCTATCTCTTTTTCTGCAAGGCCGTCCTGGCGTACCTGGCCGAGACCGGCGGCGTGCCTGACGTGCTGCACACCCACGATTCCCACACGGCGCCGGCGCTGGCCCTCATGCGCACCTGGGGCGCCGTCGGCGAGCAGTTCGCCCCGACGTCCGGCATGCTGACCATCCACAACATCGCCTACCAGGGCATCTGCCACCGGTCCCTGATCGGCGCCTACGGCGTTCCCGAAAGCCACTTCTTCCCGCTCTCCCCGTTCGAGTACTTCGGCCAGATCAACGCGCTGAAGATCGGCATCCTCTTCGCCGACTCCATCACCACGGTCAGCGAGCGCTACGCCCGGGAAATCTGCGAACTGCCGGAATACGGCTGCGGCCTCGAGGGCATCCTGCGGCAGCGCCGGGACGCGCTCACAGGCATTCTCAACGGGATCGACGAGGACGCCTGGGACCCCGCGCTCGACGAACTGACGGCCGCGACGTTCTCGGCGGAAGACCTGAGCGGCAAGGCGCTGAACAAGGCCGCCGTGCTGCGCAGGTTCGGGTTTGCGGCAAACGGCGACGACCGACCGCTGATCGGGATGATCGGGCGCCTGGTCGACCAGAAGGGCATCGACCTCGTCGTCTCCCTGCTGCCCGAGTTGGCCGGTCTGAATCTGCGCCTGGTGCTGCTGGGAACGGGTTTGCCAAAATACGAACTGCTCTTCCGGGAAGCCGCCCTGAAGTACCCCGACTTCATCAGCGTGCACATCGGGTTCGACAACCGCCTCGCCCACCTGATCGAAGCCGGGGCGGACATGTTCCTCATGCCGTCGCGCTTCGAGCCGTGCGGATTGAACCAGATGTACAGCATGCGCTACGGGACGGCGCCCATCGTCCGGGAAACGGGCGGCCTGGCCGACACGGTCGGCCACTTCGATCCGGAAACAGGCGAAGGGACCGGGTTCGTTTTTCAGGCGTACACGGCGGAAAGCCTGAGAATCGCCATCCACGAGGCGTTGGACACCTACCAGATGCCCAGCCTGTGGCAGCGCCTGATCCGAAACGCCATGTCCCGGGACTTTTCCTGGCGCGAATCGGCCCGCAAATACAAGAAAGTCTACGAGGCCATCGTCGCCGAGCGGAATCCCAAGTGATTTTTCCTATTGTATTTGCACTGCCGGTTAACTAGAATGTCCCCGTTCCGTCAGAATCCCCCGTATGAGGAGTGAAAATGGGACTCTTCGACAAGTTCAAGAAACACCCTGGTTCGACCAGTCTGTCCATTTCGGGGCAACAGGACAAGGCGAAACCGCCAGCCCCGTCCAAACCGGCCGGCACGCCTGCCCGAGAACCTGTGCCCCGCCCGCCGGAACCGATCGAACCGTCGACCCCGCCCAGGCCGCAGCCGGCAGCCGCACCGCCTCCCGTCGACCCCGTGAAAGCGGAGATGGACGCCCTGCGAACGGCCTGGCGGGAGTTGAAGGACATCTACCGCGAAGCCAAGGACGGCCTGAGCGCCACCCGCGACCTGGAAGCCGAAATCCAGGGCCAGGAGAAACGGTTCTTCCACGAAATCCGCGAAACCCAGTCCGTCCTGGGCGGGATCCTCGCCGTGATCGCCGGGGAGGACAGCGGCAAGACCATGGATGAGGTGAACGACATCCTGGCCACCGAGATCGGCTTCGGCGAGGAAGGGACCGTGGGCGAACTCGACACCGAGTCCATGCTCCGCCTCACGCGCGAAAAATGCCAGACGATCATGGAAGAGATCATGAACTACCGCACCAAGGCCAAGGAAACACTGGCCCAGGTGACGGCGGCCAAGTGCGAGAAGGAGGCCAAGTTCGCCCTTCTGTCCAGGCGGGTCGAGGAAACCGCCAAATCGCACCAGCGCGCCGGGGAGGTCATGTCGGCGTTCCTGAACGAGAAGCGGGCCCTGGAGCAGGACATCGAATCCGTCATCGCCAGCCGGCGGAACGTCGAGGCCCAGATCCAGCTGCTGGAGGAGAAGCTCGAGAAGGTCGCCCGGCAGAAGGAGGAGGTGGAAGGCAAGACCTCGGACGTGGAGTCCGAGAAAGCCCGCCTGCTTCGGGAAAAAACCGAGGCGCGCAGCGAGTTGGACGAGATCGAGGCCGTCTACGAAAAGCTGTCGGAAACGCTCCAGGCCATGGAAAAGGAAGCCGAAATCGCCGACGGCCTGCTGAAGATCGCCGAGAAGGAGAAGGAAAACGTCCAGCGCGACATCAAGCTCGCCCAAAAGACACTGGAAGACCGCAAGGGGCTCATTCAGAAGCGCGAGAAGGACATCGAGGAAACGGTCGACCTGAAGAAGTCGCTGGAAGCGGAAACGGAAGAAGTGCGCAAGGAAACGGACAGGATCCGCGAGGAGATGGCCGCAGCAGAACTCGCCCTCGTCAAGGTTTCGGCCAGCATCTCCGAAATCGAGAAGCAGCTCATGGCGGCCATGGAAGAGCAATCGGCCGCCGAGGAGGCGGTCAAGGCCGCCACCGACGCCTTGCAGCTGGCCATCGAGGAACGAGACGAGAAGCAGGGGCGGTTGGCCGAATCCGACGAAAGCCTGAAACGGATGCAGGAAGAGTATGCCCGGATCCGCGAGAATGTCGGAGACGTCCGGGCCCAGCTGGCCCAGATCGAGCAGGAGTGCAGCGGAATCCGGGGCGAGATCCAGTCCCTGGGCGCCGACACTTCCTTCTCGGCGCGGCTGACGGAATTCCAGCAGAAGGCGGAAGAGGCCAAGGCCGAAGTGGCCCGCCTGAAAACCGAGGTGGCCGCGGCCGAAAAGAGGCGGGAAGCCCTGGAGCAGGAGGCCGAAGATGCCCGCCGCAAGCGGGAAGAGGACCGGCAGCAGGCCATGGAGGAAGAAGAGATCGAGAGGGCCGCCAGGGAGGAGGCCTCCCGCCTGGAGCGCGAGTTGGAGCAGCTGCGCGCCGTGAAGGAACCGGCGAAGGCCGTCGTCGAGGCCGAAGAGGTCATCTACGAGGATGTCACCCCATCGGCGGAAGAGGAAGAGAAAGAACGGCCCGTGGAACCGGTCCCGTCGGCCACCACCGCCGAGTACGACCTGGAAGAGGAACTGCAGCAGAAGCTGCGCATCACCGAGAAGGCGCTCACGTCGCCGGACACGGTGTACGAACCGGAAGAGCCGGCCGGGGCGGCTCCGCCCGAATCGGTGCCCACCGCCGAGGAGATCAGCCCCGAGCACAAGAAAGCCATGCGATTGGCCCGGGTCAGTGCCCAGGATTTCGAGCTGTACAACAAGAACGTCATGACGACGAAAGCCAACCAGCGCAATTTCTATCAGATTCTCGAAGGGCCCATCCACAAGGCCGAGGAGTATTACAAAGAGAAGGTTGCGCCCGGGATTCTGTCCGAGCGGAACTACCTGCGGGAAGAACTGGAAAAGATCCGGCTCAAGCTCAAGCCGTAACGTAATGTTCAGCATGGTTGAAAGCTGGATATTTTTCCGCTAGAATAGCGCAGATTTTCGCCGAGTCCGCGGGGACCGGTCAAACCCAAGCATGCCAGGGAGGAACGGTGCAAGATTTCATCGAGATGCAGGACGATTCATTGGCCGGTATCGTGTACAATGCCATGTCCCTATATCGTTTCGGCGACCTCGGCGCCAAAATAGACACCAGTCTCAGCCGCGAGATCAAGAAGGACAGCGACGTCGCCGCGGAGGATGCCCCCCTGCAGCTGCGCCTGCGCCTCCACAACCGATTCAACATGGACCTCAACAACGTGTACGCCATGGAAGTCCACGCCGTGGAGGGCGGAACGGCCATCGAAACTTCCGTCAACGTCTACCACGACAATTTCGAGAAGGCCGATTTCGATTCCATCTGCCTGGAAGTGTTCAACGAGGCCCTCCGGAACGCCGACGTCGCCTTCGCCCTGAAGCGTTTCGAATACAACTACACCAACTCCCTGAATCACTGGAAAGCGGCCAAGGAGAAACAGTACATCATCGACCCGCAGGTGGACCGGCTCAAGGAGATGCACGACATCTTCATACAGTTCCGCGAGGAGGCGTTCGCGCAGTCCCAGCCTTTCATGAAGGAGAGCATCCGTTCGCTGCTGGCGTTCCAGCCCGAAATTCAGCTGCAGGAACGCAAGCTGTCCTACGCCCGTTCCAAAATCCTGAAAGTGCGGCACGTGGCCAACACCGAGAACTTCGCGCGGCTGCAGGGCGCCCCGCGGTTCTTCAGCGTGCTGCTGTTGGAGTGCAGCCTGATCCCGCTATTCCTCGTGAACGAGCTGTACGTCATGAGCCTGATCTACAAGCGCGACCTGGACAGCATCCGGGCCGCCCTGCGCAAACGCATCCAGGAAGTGTGACCCGTCTTTTCATCGTGGCTCCTCCGGCCGGGACTCGTCCCGGCCGTTCGTTTGTAGAGGCCGCCACCGTACCGCGGGTGTCCCGCGATCTCCCGTCTTTGAGGTGACCATGACGGAACAAAAGATTCGCCTGGGGCTGGTGCAGATGGCCATGTCCGAACGCCCCGGGGAAAACGTGGCCCGCGCCATCGAACTGGCCCGTGCCGCCGCCGAACGCGGCGCCACCGTCGTCTGCCTGCCGGAATTGTTCTCCACGCGGTACTTCCCCCAGTACGCCCGGCAGGACGCCGTCGCCCCGGAAAGCATCCCGGGGCCGGCCACGGACGCCTGCAGCGCCCTGGCCCGGGAGCGCGGCATCGTCCTGATCGCCGGTTCGGTCTGGGAAGCCCACCCGGCGGGCAATTTCAACACCGCCGTCATTTTCGGCCCCGACGGCCGGGCGATCGGGCAGTACCGGAAAGTTCACATCCCCCACGACCCCCTTTTCTACGAGCAGAACTACTTCGCGCCCGGCGACGGGGGCATCCGGGTCTTCGACACCCCGGCCGGCCGGCTGGCCGTCCTCATCTGCTACGACCAGTGGTACCCGGAGGCGGCCCGCCTGGCCGCTCTGCAGGGCGCCGAGATGGTCTTCTACCCCACCGCCATCGGAACCGTTCGCGGACACCGCCAGCGAGAGGGCAACTGGCACCGGGCCTGGGAGAACGTGATGCGCGGGCACGCCATCGCCAACGGGATGGTCGTGGCGGCGGTGAACCGGGTCGGCGTGGAGGACCGCATGTCCTTCTGGGGCGGTTCGTTCGTTTCCGACGCGTTCGGCAAGGTGCTCGTCCGGGCCGGTTCCGGGGAACAGGTGGCCCTGGCGGACGTTTCCCTGGCGCACGGGCGCGAAGTGCGGGAAGGCTGGCGGTTCTTCCACAACCGGAGGCCCGAGGTGTACGACATGCTGTCGTCCCGAATGGAATGAAACCGTAACCGCCTGTCGGCCGGAAGCCATTCTCGGCCGGGGCGCCCAGACGGTCGGCTTCCAATTTCATTTTATTGTTATCGCGAGGGCAGAATGCAAGAAACCAACTGCGCCACACCCGCCTCGCTCGGCTGGCATATGCCGGCCGAGTGGGCCCCGCACGAGGCCACCTGGCTGGCCTGGCCCAAGAACCCTATCACTTTCCCGGCGGGCATCCTGGAGCACGTGGAGCAGACGTACGCCGCCATGGTCGGCGCGCTCAGCGAAGGCGAGCGGGTGGATATCGTCGTCGACGACGTCCTGGCCGAGGAGCGCGTCCGGGGCCTGCTCGGAACGAAACTGCGGTCGGACCGCGTCCGCTTCCACCGTTTCCCCAGTGTGGACGTCTGGATCCGCGACTGGGGCCCCTCGTTCCTCCTCCACCGGGTTTCCGGCCGGAAGGCCTGCGTGAAATGGCGCTTCAACGCCTGGGGAGAAAAGTACGCCGACCTCATGGCCGACGATGCGGCCGGGGACGAGGTCGTCCGCCGGGCCGGCGTCGAGGCCTTTCGGCCCGGGGTCGTTCTCGAGGGGGGATCCATCGACGTCAACGGCGCCGGGGTGGTCCTGACCACCCGGCAGTGCCTCCTGAACCCCAACCGGAACCCCTCCCTGTCGGCCGCGGAGGTGGAGGGCGTCCTGCGCGCAAACCTGGGCGCAGACAGGGTCGTCTGGCTCAATTCCGGGATCGAGGGGGACGACACCGACGGCCACGTGGACGACTTCGCCCGCTTCGCCGGGGAAAAGACCGTCCTGTGCTGCGTCTGCCAGGACCGCGACGACCCCAACCACCCCGTGCTGGACGAAAACTACCGCCTGCTCGCGGAAGGCCTGGGCCGGGAGGGTTTCGACATCGTCCCCCTGCCCCTGCCGGCCGCGCTGGTCGATCCGGAGGAGAACCGCCGCCTGCCGGCCAGTTACGCCAACTTCTACGTCGGCAATGCCGCCGTCCTGCTGCCGGCCTTCGACGATCCCGCCGATGGGGAAGCGGCGGCCATTCTGTCCCGGGCCTTTCCCACGCGCCGGATCGTCCAGGTCCCGGCGGCCCACCTCGTGTTCGGATACGGCGGAATCCACTGCGTCACCCAGCAGGAACCCGCGGAGGTCGGCACCGCATGATCATCGGGCTGGCCATGAACAAGGGGGGGACCGGCAAGACGACCACGGCGGTCAATCTCTCCGCGGCTTTGGCGGCCCTCGGGAAGCGCTGCCTCCTCGTCGACGCCGACGGCCAGGCCTCGGCGTCCCGGACCCTGGGCATCCCCCGAGGCGAACTCAACCCGTCCCTCGCGGAAGTGCTCGAGGGACGGATCGGGGTCCAGGAAGCCCTCCGCGAGACGGGCGTCCCCGGTTTGCAACTGCTTACGGGCGCCCCCCACCTGGCCGACACGGACGTCGTGCTGGCCGGGGACCGCAAGTGGGACCGCCGCCTGCGCAAGGCCCTCAAGCCGCTGCGGGACGAGTACGACTTCATCGTCATCGACTCGCCGCCCTCTTTCTCCCTGCTCATGATCAACGTACTGGCGACGGCCGACTATCTGCTGATTCCCCTGACGCCCCAGTACCTGGCGGTGGAAGGGCTGGAAAACCTCAAGGAGACGCTCCGGCGGCTGGACGGCAAAGTCCGCCTGAACGCCCGCGGGTCCGGCATCCTCTTCACCATCGTGGACCGCCGCATTCGGGCCACGCGGGAGATGACCGAGCTGATCCGCGATTTTTACGGCCCCGAGGTTTTCGATACCGAGATCCCCATCAACGCGCGCCTGGGTGAGTCGCCCCGTTACGGGGTGGACATCTTCCGCCACGATCCCTCGTCGCCCGGGGCCCTGGCGTACCGGGCCCTGGCGGGGGAGTTCCTGGAGCGCATGGAACGGCTGCGGGGATAAGGGCGACCGGCCGATCCGGGGCCGCTGCCGAACGCCGGAATGGAGCTGCCAATGAAATTGATCGAAATCAGGGATCTGCCTTTGCCGGGCATCAAAGTCCTGCGCTACGGCCGCTTCTGCGACGAGCGGGGCTACTTCTGCGAAACCTTCCGAAGAAGCGACCTGGCCGCCTGGCTCGGCGAAGGTTCGCTGGGCGACGAACCCCTGCGGCAGAGCAACGAGAACCGCAGCCTGGCCGGCGTGGTCCGGGGGCTGCATTTCCAGTGGGCGCCGCCCATGGGGAAGCTCGTCCGGACTCTGTCGGGCCGCATGGTGGACCTGTTCCTGGACATCCGGCTCGGATCCCCCACCCTCGGCAAGATCGCGGCCTACGCCCTCCCGGCCGACCCCGACCGCGACTGGGACGAGTGGGTCTGGATCCCCCACGGCTTCGCCCATGGCAACTATTTCACAACGAACTCCTCGGTGGAGTACTTCTGCACCGGGGAATACGGTCCCGGCTGTGAAGCCGGAATCTCGCCCTTCGCACCGGATCTGGACTGGTCCCTGTGCGCCCCGGACCTGAAAGAGGAATTCTTCACCCTGGAGGAAAGAACCGGCGGGCTCCGCCTGAGCGACAAGGATCGCTGCGGCTTGACGATGCAGGCCTGGCTGGCCGACCCGCGTTCCGCCTGTTTTCAATACTGAATCCGCAATGGAGATGCCGTCATGAAAAAGACTCGCTTTCTCGGTCCGGTTCTCTTCGCCGTCCTGCTCTGCTGCGGCCTCGCCCCCTCTTTTGCACAAAAGGCGCCCCGCATCCTGGACATGACCTTCCCCTACGACGGCCAAACCATCTACTGGCCCACCGCCAAACCCTTCGAATTGAAATCGGTGGCCGACGGGATGACGGAAAAGGGCTATTATTACGCCTCCAACGACTACGGCGCCTCCGAGCACGGGGGCACCCACGCCGATGCCCCGCGCCACTTCGCGCAAGGCGGCCGGACCATCGAACAGGTCCCCCTGGAGGAGTGGATCGGCCCCGCGGCCGTGGTCGACGTGCGCCAAGCATGCCGGAAGGACCGGAACTACCTGCTGACCGTGGCCGACCTGCAACAGTGGGAAAAGAAACACGGCCGACTCCCCCGGGGGTGCTGGGTGATCATGTACACGGGAGTGGACACCGAAGGCTACCCGGACCGCCGGAAAGTGCTCGGCACGGACAAGACCGGGCCCGCGGCGCTGCCGGAGCTCAGCTTCCCCGGCTTCGGCCCGGAAGCGGCCGAGTGGCTGGTCAAAGAGCGGGACATCGCCGGAATCGCCCTGGACACGCCCAGCATCGACAACGGCCCCTCGAAGGACTTCCGGGTTCACCGGGTCGTCTGTGGGGCGAACAAGCTGGCCCTGGAGAACATCGCCGGCCTGGACAAGCTGCCTCCCAGGGGGGCGACGCTGTACGTCATCCCCATGTCCATCCGCGGCGGCAGCGGCGCCCCGGCCCGGGTTTTCGCCGTCCTGCCCTGAACACGGCATCACCGGAAGGTCTTATCCCGGGCGGGTTTTGTCGCCTGCGAAATCTGCAGAATATGGTTTCCTCAAAAATAAGGCTTGTGCTGCTTCCTGTCATGTTATATACAGGTAAGGACCTCGGTTCTTCCTCTGATTTTCGGCAGCGCTCTCCGCGCTCAATCCCGCCAGGAGGCATCGACCATGAATAGGAACGTGGCCCTCTCTCCCCGCCCATGCCGACGCAAAACGTTTCGGGTTTTCTCTTTCGTTTTGAAGGCCGCCGCCTTGGCGGCCGCTCTTCTCTCCATCCAGGCTTGCGATCTATGGAAAAACCTCCTGAACTTGTTGCAATGTCGACAAATGAACGCGGCTTCCTCGGAATTCGCCATCATCACCGGAATCGATCCTTATACGGAAATCCACATCGAGCTGAGCGGGAAGACCCCGGCGCCGGGCGGAGAGGAGCACGTCTTTATCCAGGGCCACGCGGACTCCGCCGAGGACAACCAGCTCATGGACTACTACTGGTCTCCACCCTTCGGCAACGTGAACAACATAACGTTCTCCGTTCCACCGGAAAACCCTCAGGGCCCACCCCCGTACCGGTGGATGGGCCTGAGGCCGACAGGCAATTTCTTTGCTCCCGTTAGCATCCGCTACCGCTACCCGGAAACGGACCAGGCCATGATCGGGCACGAATCGGTCCAGTACGACCGGTACACGGACGGGCTCTTCGACTCGACCTGCACTCGTAACGACGTGGCCACACGGAAGGTTCTGCTGAGCCCCTCGCCCCAGGCGCCCGCGCCCTTGGCCGGCCAGCTCGCGAAACGTCAGCACGGCCCGCAGGCCGAGAGAAGCGGCGAATACCTCTACTACACGGGCTATTACCACGCCGCCACACCCATGACGCCGGAAGTCTGCCGGGCCTACGCGGAGGCGCTGTCCGAAGGTCGGATCTTCTTCGCCGTCCAAACGCCCACGGTAGGGATGGAAGACCTCGGCGGTTTCGTCCGGACGTCGGTGCTGCCGGACCGCGCCACCGTCAAGAGCCGCATCGAACTGACGAACTACCCGGCCAATACGGCCGGTTTTTCTGGGGCCGTCATCGAAGCCCCACAGTACATCAACGCCCTGGAAAACGCCTTCCCTTCCCCCGAAGGCATGATGTGGACGCCGCTTCTCCTGGATTCCCGGCTCGTCGACGACAACTGCGGGGCCTTCACCGGCGCCGAGGGATGGATGCTCCAGCTGAAGTTCATATTCGAAAAAACATTAGAAGACAGCACGCTGCAAAGCTATTTCTGTTACGCGGGCGAAAGCCCGTTCGTCATCGAGGCGCTCCGCCAGAAGGCTGGCACTTCGGGCATGCCCTTCCGCCAGGCGGCCACCGCGGCGGAACCCTGCCTTACCTGCCTGGGGCCCAATCCGGTCATTTTGAAGCAATACGGCGACATCGTCCCGGACCTGGCCTGTTCCTGGTACAACCTGGCCGTCCAGCCCGACGGCCGGCGCATCAATTTCTGGCACATGGCCTACAACGTGCCCGGCCCCTGCAGCCTGGGGGTTTCTTACAATCAAACGCCGCCAGGCCCCCTGGGCTGGTCATTCTACGAGGACAAGGGGATGGAACCGGACCTGACGAAGCCCATCACTTCCCTCGACGCCAACAAGACGTTCTGGGTGGTCTCCGACCCGGTGGACGGGGCCGTCGTCCCCGGCGAATACGCCATCATGGTCTCCCTGACTCCGCAGGGGGCTGTCGGCTCCCCGGCCTGGGCTTCCGACTCGGCCTGGGTTTTCCCCCTGCATGGCGACGTCAACGGCGACAAGGTGGCCAACGCCCTGGACCTCGCCCTCCTGGCGAACTACCTGGCGGCGAACACGGGACTCGGCGGCCATGCGCTGCTGGCCGCCGACTTCAACCAGGACGGGGCGGTGGACGCCCTGGACAGCGCCTTGCTGCGGAAAGCATTCGTCGGTCATTGAGCGCATGTATTTTTGAGGCTGCGACCTGTTTGGGCCGCTTGTCGCTCCGGCAAACCGAGGATGGAGCTGCCCAACCTTTCGGTCGGCTCGACAATCTTGTTGTCTATCCGGAAAAATATCTGTACTATTTTGGACTTGTACCAGTGGAAAGATTTCCTGCCGGCCAGGAGACGGCCGGCGGGGAATTTGAGACCCCGGTGCGCCGCACTCGCCGAAGGATCCCCGGCATACAGCGGCGGCACCCTCAGCGGACAGGTTGATTCATGATCAAGAAGCTGCTCATCGTCGACGATTCCCCCATCTCGCGCAAGATGCTCCGGAGCTGCATCCCCA
>CAYTBK010000006.1:0-69390 GCA_964436005.1 uncultured Acidobacteriota bacterium | reverse complement strand
GGTCGTTCCAGACGATGACCATGGCGATGCAGCGGGCCAGGCCGATGAGGATGAGCCCCACCATGTACTCGTGCTTGTCCGCCAGGAAGGCGACGGCCAGGCCGAACATGAGCAGCGGCCCGATGATCCAGTTCTGCATCAGGGAGAGGGCCAGCACCCGCCAGTTCCGGAACACCTTGCCCAGCTCCTCGTAGCGGACCTTGGCCAGGGGCGGGTACATCATCAGGATCAGGCCGACGGCGATGGGGATGTTGGTCGTCCCGGAACCCAGGCGGTTCCAGAAGTCCTTGACGCCCGGCCAGGTCGCCCCCATGCCCACGCCCACCGCCATGGCCAGGAAGATCCACAAGGTCAAATATCGGTCCAGGAACGAGAGTCGTCTGGAAACGTGGTCGGTCATCTTCCTCTCCTTCAATAGAATCTGCAGAAAATTTCCAATATTTTCCGCTCCAGGGGCGGGCCCGGCGGGGGCACCGTTCCGTTCAGCCGCCGATTTCCAGCGTTTCGACAAAGTCGCGGATTTCGTCACGCACCCGCCGATAGGGAGCCAGCGCCTCCTCTTCGGTCAAGGTGGGACCGGCCAGGGTCGGCGGGTCGTCGAACCCGGCGTGCCGCCGCCGGGCCCGGCCGGGAAAGACGGGGCAATTCTCCGCCGCCTGGGAACAGACGGTCACCACCAGGTCGAAGTCGATGCCGGCCACCTCCGCCACGGTCTTCGACCCCTGGGCGGATATGTCCACCCCCGCCTCGGCCATGACCCGGACGGCGCGCGGGTCGATCCCCCGGGCGACCACCCCGGCCGAGTACGGTTCCCACTCGTGCCCCCGCAGGCGCCGGGCCCACCCTTCGGCCATCTGGCTGCGGCAGGAGTTCCCGGTGCAGAGAAACAGCACTCTCTTCTTCCTTGCAATCGTTGAGGGGTTTTTGGACATGGCCGCCACTCCCTTATTCCGCCCGCGGCGCCACGGCCGAACCTTCCTTGCTCGGCTTCTTGGGCTTGAGCTTGCAGCCGCAGCCGCCCACCAACTCGTAGTTCGGGTCCTTGGTCAGGGGCAAACCCTCCTGGGCCCAGGCGACCACGCCCCCCACCAGGACGGCCACGTCGCGCCAGCCGGCCTCCAGGAGGAAGCGGGCCACCTCCGGGCTCTTGGTGCCGACGTTGTCGGCCACCACGAGCGGCTCGCCCGCCGGCACCGCGGCGTACCCGTCCCGGTAGGCGCGGTACGGCAGGCTGACGAGGGAGGGCACGTCGAAAGCCCGGTAGTTGGTCTCGAAATCGGGGCGGATGTCCACGAACACCGCCCCGCGCCCGGCGGCCTCGAGCGCCTCGCGCGGGGAAAGCGGCGCCGGGGCGCCGTCCGGACGGTCCGGTTGCCGGAAAAAGTCGCTCACGGGAAACCTCCTGAGTGGTCTACTGGCCGGCGATGAAGCGGGCCAGGGCGTCTTCCACCTTTCGGGCGAAGGCGTCCTCCGGGCCGCCCACCCAGTCCCAGACACCGTCCACCACCCGGAAGCGCGCCACCTTCCCGCCCTTCTCGCAGACGAACACCAGGGCCCCCGCCGTCAGGTTGAAGTCCTTGTCGAAGTGGGCGTTCTCCGGCAGGTCGGTGTTCACCGCCCGCCAGCGCAGGGCGCCCTTTCCCATCATCTCGGAAAAGTTCGTCCGGACGGCTTGCTCGGAGAGCCTCTCGATCTTCAGGCAGGTGGGGCAGCGGAATTTGCCGTGGAAATAGTAGGCGACGTAGCGGGCGCCGGGCGCCGGGGGGGCGGCTTTGGCCGAGCTGGCGGGGCCGGCCACGCCGAACGCCGCCCAGGCGGTCAAGAGAAGAGTGGAAAAAATCGCTCGCATTCATTCCTCCTGTCAGGTTGGAATTTCATCCGCAAACACCTGCCGAAGGCAGCCCGCCGGCGATGGCGAGGCGGGCGGCGGCCTTCGGGAAGCGGAAGAGGGTCCAATTCTCAGAGCAGGTCCCGACCCGCCTGGACCACCTTTTCCACGGCCTCGTCCGAAAGCGGCGATTTCCCCTTCTCCAGGCCCAGGGAAGCCAGCTGCAGGTGCTTGAATTCCTGGATACCGGCCTGCTCCAGGCAGTGCTTCACACAGTCGACGGGACAACCGTCGATGGCCAGGATGGTCCCCGCGGCCCGCGTCGTGTTGAGAATACCCTCCACCCGGCCGCCGATGCCGGCCAGGCAGAACATCTTCCCGGCCCCTTCTCTGGTCAGCTGGCGGGCCGCCTGGTCGGCGACGGCGCCGACATCCGCAGCGCCCGAACAGGCGAAAATCAGTTTGGCGCCGGATCCGCAGGCACAAGAGTTCGACATGGTTTCCTCCTTTCAAGAATTGGATTATCGCAATGGATCAAATCCTCGCCGGCGTTTTGGGAACGAGCCGGCGGCTCCTCGTCCCGGCCGGGTCAGGCGATGTGCACCAGGTACACGCCCCCGACCAGGACCAGGACGCCGCAGATCCGCTTGACGACGACCGTCCCTTTCGATTTCTCGTTCCACTTCAGGTATTTCTCCACCGCCTCGGTGAACGTCCCCGCCGCCACGATCACCGCGCAGTGGCCGACCCCGTAGGCCGCCAGCAGGAGCGCGGCGTAGACCGGCTGGCCGGCTCCCGCCTTGAAGCTGACGGCCAGGACCGGCGCCATGTAGGCGAAGGTGCAGGGTCCCAGGGCGATCCCGAAGACCAGGCCCAGGAGGAAAGCGGCCAGGAGGCCCCGGCGCTTGATTCCGACCCGGGCTGGCCCCGCGAAAGGCAGCGGGACGATGTCGAGCAGGTGGAGCCCCACCAGCAGGAACACCCCGGCCACCAGGTAGTTGCCCCAGGCCCCCACCTGGCCCATCATCCGCCCCATGGACGCCGTGACGGCGCCGATGGCGGCGATGGTGAGCAGGATGCCCAGGCTGAACAGGGAGGCGATCCCGCAGGCCCGGCGCAGGGTCATCTCCCCCTGCTCGCTGATGAAGCCCACGACGAGGGGGATGCTGGACAGGTGGCAGGGGCTCAGGGCGACGCTGAGCACGCCCCAGAGGAGGGCGGCGGCCAGGGCCACGGGGGCGGAGCCCTCCACCGCCCGGGTCAGCGAGGTGAACAGCGCCTCCATGTCAGAACCGGTACCCTTTTTCCCGGAACTTGGCCAGGATGTCCTCTTTCGGGAAGAACCCCTCGTGGCGGAAGAATTCCTTGCCCTCGGCGTCGTAGAAGATCTGGGTGGGGATGCTCTGGATGCCGTACTTGTCCCCGGCGTCGGGGTTCTGCCAGACGTCGATGAACTCCACCGCCAGTTTCCCCTGGAACTCCTTCGCCAGTTCGTCGAGGATCGGCATCATCATCTTGCAGGGAATGCACTTTTTCGCCCCGAGATCCACCAGCCGGGGCAGTTTCCGCTCCTGGGCCGCCGGGGCGGGCGCCGCGTGCGCAGAAGCCTTCTCCTCGGCCTTCACCGCCTGGTTCTTGTTGGCGACGACGATCCCGATCGCGGCCGCGAGAACGACCACCACGACAACTTTCCACCAATTCTTCCTCATCGATTCCTCCTGTATTCCCTGTAGGCGCCGAGCAGGGCGCCGCGGTATTCGTCATTCTCTTCCGCCGGGACGGGGTGGTAGATCTTCACCCGCTCCAGGACGGCTTCGGCCGAAGAGTCGTCCGTCGAGACACCGTCTTCGGCCAACTGGCCAAAGATCAGGCTCAGCCCGTCGATGGTCACCGACCGCCCGCCTATGCTCACCGCCAGGCCCGGCAGCGGCCGCGTGCAGGCGCAGCCGGCGTCGGCGCCGCCCGCCGGCCCCGCTTCGCCCGGGGCGCCTTCCAGCAAAGCGTCCACCTCGGCGGCGATGCGGTCGGCCACCGCCCAGGCCGCCGCGGTGTCGGCCTCCCCGGCCCGGCGGGAGGACCGGGCGCAGCCGGCTGCCGGCCCGCCCAGGATGTCCGTCACCACCAGCGACGCGCTCACCGGCCCGCTGTGCATTTCCGTGCCCCGCTGCGCGCACCGCTTGGCGCACCCGTCCACGGCGATGGTGGGGTGGTTACGGGCGAAGTTCCGCTCCTCCTCGCCGCCGGCCAGGAAGAGCGGCAGGCAGATGGTCACGGTCCGCCCCGGCCGCAGGTGCTCCAGCACGCGCCGGACCGCGTTGCGCGAGACCGTACCCTCGGGGAGTTCCTCCCCGCTGCAGGCGACGAGGCCCACTTTTCTCTGGATTTCCACCATGGCGTCTCCCTCAACGGTCCTTCGTCGCCGCGGCGACGATGTCGTCGGCCATCTCCGTCACCAATCGCCAGCCCTCTTCCGTCAGGGCCGTGGCGGTGCCGGCGTTCATCCCGCGGTGGGCCTTCATGGCGTCCACCACCTTCACCGCCCGTTCGACCCGGCCGCCCGCCAGCTCCACGTTCCGGCAGGCGCAGAGCTTGGGGCATCCGTCCACCGTGACGCAGGGCGAGTTTTGGACCTTCTCCCGCGCCTCCCCGTCGCCCGTGACCAGGAGGGCCAGGCAGAGGGTCTCGAACGCCTCCGGGCCGCGCCGCCCGGCGAGTTCGAAGGCGACTTCGCGGCTGAGCAGACCCTGCACCTTGCCGATGCCGCTGCAGGGTACCACCAGTGTTTTCGGTCTGTCTTCCATTGCGAACACCTTTTTACATCTTTAGTTTTCTTCCTGCATTTCCAGCCCGGTCCCGTTCTCCCGCTGTGCCCCTGTGCCTCCGTGCGAGGAATCCTTCCCCCTTCCGGCGGGCGCCTACTTCGCCGCAGCCGCCGCCTTGCCCTGGACGAGGCTGGCGTAGGCCTCCGCTTCCAGCAGGAACGTACGGTCCTCCGCAAAGGCCGTCAACTCGAGCTCGGCGATCCACCCCTTCCCGTACGGGTCCTCGTTGACCAGTTCCGGCTTGTCCTTGAGTTCCCCGTTGACGGCGACCACCCGCCCGCTCACGGGCGAGACGATCTCCAGGACCGCCTTGGAGGACTCCACCGTCCCCAGCTCGCCGAACTGCTCGACGACGGCGCCCGCCTCCGGCGGGTCGAAGTACAGGATGTCCGTAAGGTTCTGCTGGACAAAATCGGAAACGCCCACGCGGGCCCGTCCACCCACCACCTGGGCCCAGCAGTCGTTCTCGTTGAACAGGAAGCCCGCGGCGGGGAAACGGAAGACGTACTTGCCCTCCTCGACCTGCCGAAACTCCGCCGGGGCCGGGAAAGCGACTTCTTCCCGGGCGGCAGCGGAGGCCAGGGGTTCGGCCGCCAGCCGGCGAGCCTCCTGGAGGGCGAACGCCAGGGCCCGGGGGCCGGGCGTCAGGCCTCGTTCCGGCGCCTCCCCCGCTTCCTTCAGCCGGTCCGGCAGGAAGACCTTGCGGTCCGGTTTGCAGCCGAGCCGGGCCGCCAGTTTGGAAGCGCAGCGGGTGGCGCAGCCGTCCACCACGGTCAGCGGCGAGGCGGCCAGGATTTCCCGGTACCGGTCGGGGGCTTGGTTGAGCAGGACCGGGCAGACGAGCTCGCCGCCCGTCTCCGCCGCCAGGGCCAGGGCGAGCTCGCGCGCGAGCGGCCCCAGGGGCTTGTCCAGACCGTTGCAGGGCAGGATGGCCGGCTTCATGCCTCCTCCTCTTCTTCCTCGCGGATTTTCTTGATGCGGGCGATGGTCTCCGCCTTCACGGGGAAGGACAGGGCCTCGGGCCCGCAGGTCTTGGCGCAGGCCCGGCAGAAAACGACGCAGTTGTTGGGGTTGGCCACCACCAGTTTCCGTGGCCCCTCCCGGCGCTCGAACACCCGGTGCGGGCAGAACTTGTCGCACTCCATGCAGAAGTCGCACTTGTCGTAGTCGATGGTGGGGTACCAGGGGATCTTCTCCCGCTTGACCCCCATGAAGGTGTCGTCAGGCATGGTCCGCCTCCCCGATTTTCTCCAGGGCCTCCGAAACCTTCCGGAAAGCCTCGTCGGTGGTCATGTCCCGGACGTCCAGCGGGGTCAGGTCCGTCTTCACGTCCAGGCCGGCCCCGGCGAAGGCGTCCCGGAACAGCTTGATCTGCATGTTGGGGGCGCAGCCGGCGATGACCACCGGGCGCCCGGCCCGGAGCAGGTCGGCCAGGAAGCGATCGCCGTCCTCCTCGCACAGCTGCGGGTGGATGAAGGCGTACGCCACGGGCAGTTCCACGCGCACCCGGTTGACGAAATCCCAGATGTCCATCTTGGAGAAGCCAGGGCACTTCCCCGTGCAGACGCACATGATGAGTCCCGGTTGTTTTTCCCCCATGTCAGCGACCTCCCGCTTCGGCGATGAACTGGCCGATCTCTTCCGGTTTCGGGACCCGCCCGGCGGCCTTCACGACCCCGTCGACGACCAGGCCCGGAGTCATCAGGATCCGGAATTTCACGATCTCCTTGATGTCGCTGATTTTCCTCACGGTCGCCGCGACGCCCGACAGCGCCACCGCCGCCTGGACGTTGGCCAGCAGCGTGTCGCACCTGGCGCAGCCGGTTCCTAAAACGAGTATTTCCATTTTTATCTCCTTTCCGGTTTGCGGATCGAGGGCGCCGAAACGAACAGCAGCCTTTTCCCTCCGTCACCGATAGGGTCCGCCCGGCAGCGGCGCCGCCGGGCGGATCCGGTCGTCTTTACGAGCAGCAGGAGGCCTTGCTCGTGGTGCAGCACGAGCCCGCCTGGCAGGTCGGCGCCAGGAGCTTGCTCTCGAGCTTCTGGATGGCCGCCGCCGCACCCTTTTCCACCTGGTGGCCCACTTCGATGGCCTCCCGGATTTCCCCGTCCGAGTTCCCGAGTTCCCGGGCCTTGTTCACGTGGTATTCCAGGCACGGCTGGCAGTGCACGCCCACCGACACGCCGACGGCGATCAATTCCTTGGTTTTCTCATCCATGTCATTTCTCCTTTTATTGTTCAACACCCTGATCAGGTTATTATTGTCTATATTCCCAAATTGCCAATTTATAGGCGAAAAAAAAGACCCCTCACTTGCGGGAGTCTTCCTCGAGCACGGCCTCCACGCAGCCGAAAAACTTCAGGATGCAGGGGCAGCGCAGGCGGTAGAACACCTGCAGGCCGACTTTCCGGTCGGTCACCAGGCCGGCCGATTTCATGACCGTCAGGTGCTTGGAGACGGTGGACATGTCGGCCCCCACCACCTTCTGCAGTTCGCAGACGCACCGTTCGCCGTTGGCCAGGGCGTCGATCATCATCAGGCGGCTGGGGTGGGCCATGGCTTTCAGAACGGCTGCTTTCGACTGGTACGAGAAATTGTCCGGCATCGCGACCTCCAACAATTTGGCATTATGGCCAAATATATTTCGTAGTCAAGAACTTTTTTCACCCCGCCTGATGAATTTATTACTCACTGAATTCATTATATTTAATGCGGACGTGAGAGACGGCGGGCAGGGCGGGCGGCGCCCGGCGAAGTCTGCCGGAGGCGCCTTCCGCCGGAAGGCGCACCTTCGGGCAGCCCCCCCGGCGCACAGCTCACCTTGCGCAACAACGCGGAACGGGGGTGCGCCTTGCCGCGCAAGGCGCCTACGAAGTCTGCCGGAGGCGCCTTCCGCCGGAAAGCGCACCCGCGGACCGCCGGCTTCCAGCCGGCCCAAGGCCAAGCGACGTTCTCTGGTGCGGATGCCGGCAAGATGCCGGCGGCCCGGGGGCCGCAGCGATGCTGCGCGCCGCACTCCTGGCCTGCGGCTTCGGCGCGACGGCACGGAACGCGGGTGCGCCGGGCGGCGCCCGGCGCCTACGGGCGCCCTGCCGGAGGCGCGGCGCGTCCCGACGCCCGGCGTTATTCGCAACATTGTTTTGACAATCCAGGCCGGCAGAAGGTATCGTTTCCCGATTTCCATCGCCACGGGTCCGGCGCCCGCGCCCATCCCCGCATCCTTCCGCAGAGAGGTCCGTCATGAAAAGAGCATTCCTCCCCGGCGCCATCGCCCTGCTGGCCGCCTTGTGCTCCGCCACCCCCGCCCAGCCGGCGGCGGCGCCCGCGGCGGGCTGGACCGTCCAGGCCCTCCCCATGCACCGCGTGGTGCTGTACCGCAACGGCGTCGGCTACTTCGAACGGCGCGGCCAGGTGACGGGCAACGCCGAGATCCGTCTGCAGGTCCCGGAATTCCAGGTCCAGGACGTCATGCGCTCCCTGCTGGTCCTCGACCTCGGCCAGGGCCGCATCGGCGCCGTGAGCCGCGACATGGCGGAAACGGCCACGGCCGGCCCGAACGGGCTGCCCCTCTCCATCCCGGAAGGCATCGGGCGGAACGAGCCCGCCGGCGGTCTGCTGGGGATCCTCGCCCAGCTCCAGGGCGCGCGGGTGTCGCTGGTCGGCGCCGGGCGGACGGTGACGGGCGTGCTGCTCTGCGTCGAGCAGAACACCCTGACCAGCAAGGAGGAGACCCGCGTCGTCCAGAAGGTGGTCGTCGCCGGGGACGACGGAGAGATGGCCTCGGTGGAGCTCCCGGCCATCCAGTCCCTGAAGGTGCTGGACGAGGGGGTCCGCTCGGACATCCGGCAATTCGCCAAGGCCAAGTCCATCCTGCGGCGCAAGGACGTCAGCCAGGACCTGCGCACCGTGGTGGTCAGCTCCGAGGGAAGCGGGACCCGGGAACTGGTGGTGAGCTACATCGCCGCCGCGCCGGTCTGGAGCACCAACTACCGGCTGGCCCTGGACGGGGAGGGCAAGCCGTTCCTGCAGGGTTGGGCCGCCGTGGAAAACCACACCGACGAGTCCTGGGACAGCGTCTGGGTCACCCTGGTTTCCGGCTCGCCCGCCAATTCCGTCCAGCCGCTGCCCTCGCGGGCCCAGCCCGCCCGGTCGCGGGGAAGGGAATTCCAGCTGGACGGGGTTTCCAACGCCTCGAACTTTTCGTCCGCCATCGGCGTCCGGGCGGCCTCCCCGGCGGTGGCGGCAGACACGAAGGAAACCACCGTCAGCGACGCCGTGGCCGGCGGGGAGGCCGGGGTGAGCGCCAACACCCGCACCGGCCAGTTGGGCGACCTCTACGAGTACCGCATGGACCACCCGGTGCGCATCGGGCCGCGGCAGACCGCCCAGATCCCCGTCTTCCAGGCCGCGCTGGAAGGCGAACGGGTGTCCATTGCCGGCCCGGGCGTCAACGGCCATCCCGCCTCAGGGCTCCGGGTGCGCAACACCACCTCCGTGCCGCTGGAGGGGGGCACCGTGGTCGTCTACGAGGGCGACGCCTTCGCCGGGGAGACCGCCATGGCCAAATTCAACCCCGACGACAGGATCTTCCTCTTTTTCTCCCAGGACCCCACCACCCTGGTCTCTTCCACCATGAAGGACTCCAACGAGCCGGCGTTCCTGGCCAAGGCCCTCGAAGGGGAGGTCAAGGTCTACTACAACCGGGCCGAGCGGTGGACCTACGCCCTGGAAAACCCCACCGACCGCCCCCGCGTCGTCTACGTCAGCCACCCCCGGAAAGGGACGAGCTGGGTGCTGGGCCCGGGCGCCGCCACCCCGGTCACCGTCGCCCCCGCGGCCTTCCTCTTCCGGCTTGAGCTGGCCCCCCGTCAGAAGACGGAACTGCTGGTCCCGGTGAGCGGCCCCATGATGGACGTCTACAAGATCTCCGACGTCACTTCCGACGACATCAAATTCTTTCTCTCCAAGAATTACATCGACGAAGCCACCCGGCGGGCACTGGAGCGGATCGTGGAGGTCAAGGCCCGCCAGGAAACCATCCGCCTTCGGCTCGAAGTCCTGGAGGGGGAACGGCAGGAGCTGGACAACGAGCGGGAAAAGCTGCAGGACGGCGTCAAGGAAGTGGCCGAGTCGGCCGAGGCCAAGCCCCTAGTCCAGCGCTACGTGGCCAAGCTGGACGTCATCGAGGGGAAGCTCGACCTGCTCGACAAGGAACGCAAGACCCTGCAAACCGAGGCGGCCCAGCTGGAAAAGGACCTGCACGCCGCCGAGAAGGCGGTGACCATGGAAAAGACCCTGACGCCGGCGGAGCGCACGCCGGTGCCGTAGGCGCGTTCCGCCGTCAGGCGCACCCGGGGACCGCCGGCTTCCAGCCGGCCCAGGGCAAAGCGACGTTCTCTGGTGCAGATGCCGGCAGGATGCCGGCGGAGCTCGGTACGCCGCCTCTCGCCGAGAGGCGGCTCCGGGGAATGCAACGGAAAACAGGGAAGCAACGATGGAAGGGCCCGCCCCTCGGCGAGGGGCGGGCTACCCCGGCCTCGACCGCGCCGCTCCAAGGCCTGCGGCTTCGTCGCCGCCGTGCGGAACGGGCGCTCTGCCGGAGGCGCCTTCCGCCGGAAGGCGCACCTTCGGGCAGCCCCCCGGCGCACGACAATCCTTGCGCAACCGTGCGGAACGGGAGTGCGCCTTGCAGCGCAAGGCGCCTACAGGCAACGCGAGGTGCGGCTTGAACCCGGTGCGGCGAGGTGTTACCATGGCCCTGCCACTATCACCGGGCAAAGGCAGGAACGGATGCCGCTGATCGAGTTGCGCGACGTAGCCAAGAGATTCGACGACAACCAGGTGCTGAAAGGATTCAACCTCGCCGTGGAGGAGGGGGAGACCCTGGCCCTGATGGGCCGCAGCGGCATCGGCAAGAGCGTCACGCTCCTCATCGCCACGGGTCTCATCCAGCCTGACGAGGGCGAAGTCTTCATCAACGGGCAGGACATCGCCGGCCTGCCGGAGGGTGAACTCATCCGCCTGCGGAAGCGGTTCTCCTACGTTTTCCAGTCCGGCGCCCTCTTCGACTCGCTCAGCGTTTTCGACAACGTGGCCTTCCCGATCGAGGACAACCCGGAGTTGAACGAAGAGAGGATCGCCGAGCGCGTCATGGAGATCCTCCGCCGTCTGGAAATCGAGGACATCGCCGACCTCATGCCCCAGGAGATCAGCACCGGCATGAAGAAGCGGGTGGCCATGGCCCGCGCCATCGCGGCCAACCCCCTGGCCATCTTCTACGACGAGCCCACCACCGGCGTCGACCCCATCACCGGCCGCATGATCAGCAAAACGATCCGGAGCCTCCAGCAGGATCTCGGCATCACGTCCATCGTCGTCACCCACGACCTCTCCTGTGCCCGGACGGTGGCCGACCGCGTCGCCTTCATCGAGGACTGCCGGATCAGCTTTCACGGAACCTTCGAGGAGTTCGAGACATCCGACAAGACGGAGATCGTCCAGTTCCGCACCGCCCTGCCTTCTTTCGACAGCTGCGTCGTGGAACCGTGAGGAGCGTTCCGCATGCGGATTTTCGGCAGCATGAGGGTCAAGATTCTGCTGGCGCTGGCCGCGGCCAGCGCCCTGCCCTGGCTCGTTTCATCCACACTGTACTATTTTCAGTCCAGGCAGATCATCGTGGACGACCGCGTGGAGATCTACCTCCGGCACATTTCCCAGCAGGCCTCGGACAAGATCGACCTGCTGATCACCGAGCGGCGGGCCGAGACGGCGGCCCTCTCCCTGGACCAGCGTTTCGCCGAACTTTTCGCCCCGGCAGAGGGTTCGATCCCCCTGGGTCCCATGGAAGCGGTCCTGAACGACAAGGTCCGGACCCAGGAAGTGTATGACCTCCTGGTGCTGGTAGACGCCCACGGCCGCATCGCCGCCTTCAACACGGTCAACCGTTTCGGAGCGCCCTTCGACGAGAAAATCTGCGACTCCCTTTCCGGGGCCGACCTGGCCGGCCGCTTCCCCGAAGAGGCCGCCGTCGTCGCCCGGGCCATGGCCGCAGGGTCCGCCACCGGCCCCGTGTCGTCCTTCCCCCTCGTCCGGGCCCTGTGCGATTTCGACCGGCGGGACCAGAGCATGGCCTCCCAGATGGCCTTCGCCCACGTCATCCGGCGAAACGGCAACCCCGAGGCGGCCGGCGTGCTGCTGGCCTTCATGAACTGGGAGTTCGTCCAGGGGAATCTGGACCTGGTGGAATCGGACTTCGCCAAGCTGGGGCTGAAATCCGGCTACGCCCTGCTGCTGGACCGGGACGCCCGGAAGGTGATGGCCTCGCCGGCCCGCAAGAACCGCAAGGGCGTGCCCTCGCCCGCCCCGCCCGAGGGCACGGAACTCCCCGCCGACCTGGCCGCCGCCGTGCGGGCCGCCCTGCGCGACCGCACCGACACCATGGAATTCCAGGTCAGGGGAACCCGGCGCTTCGCCGGCATCGCCCGGGCCAGCCTGCCGGAAACCGCCTGGATCCTAGTGGTTTCCCTGAGCGCCGCCGAGATCTTCGCCCCCATCGGCCGCCTGAACTACACCTTCACCCTCATCGGGGCGGCGACGCTGAGCCTCATCGCCCTGACGGCCTTCCTGCTCATCCGAAACATCAGCCGGCCCATGAAGAACCTGACCATGTTCGCCCGGAAGCTCTCCCAGGGAGAGCACGACCTGCGCGCGGAGGTTCGCTCCGGCGGGGAGCTGGGCGAGTTGGCCCAGGCGTTCAACGCCATGGCGGAGACCATCGAGGAGCGGCAGCGGGAACTGGAGGAGGCCAACCGCCGTCTCGAGGAGAAGGTGCTCGAGCGGACCCACGCACTGGAAGAGAGCAACATGGACCTGCGCACGGCGCTCAAGAACCTGCGCGAGGCCCAGGACAGCCTGGTGCGCAGCGAGAAGCTGGCCTCCCTCGGCCGCCTGGTGGCCGGCATCGCCCACGAGATCAAGAACCCCCTGAACTTCATCTACGGCAACACGGGCTTCCTGAAGGAGTACGTGGACGCCGTGTCCGCCTACACCCGCTTCACCGGCGAGTGCGCCGGGCGGGCGGACGCGGCGGAGGCCCTCGCCGCCTACGCCGAGGAGCACAACATCCCCTTCATCCTCGAGGACCTCAAGACCATCGCGCACAACGTGAACGAAGGCGCCGAAAGGATCCGGGCCATCGTGGACGACCTGCGCTCCTTCTCCCGGGCCCCCACCGGCTCACGTCAGCCCATCGACGTGCGCAAGGTGCTGGACATGTGCCTGAACCTGCTGCGCAACCAGTACAAGCAGCGCATCCGGGTGTCCCGGGCGTACGCCGACCTGCCGCCTGTCTCGGCCCACGCCGGCAAGATCGAGCAGGTGTTTCTGAACCTGCTCACGAATGCCGTCCAGGCCATCGAGGGGGAGGGGGAGATCGGCGTGAAGACCGAGTGCAGCGGGGACCGCGTGGTCGTGGAAATCGCCGATTCGGGCCCCGGCATCCCCGAACACCTCCTGCAGCGGGTGTTCGAACCTTTCTTCACGACCAAGGAAGTGGGCAAGGGCACCGGCCTGGGCCTGAGCATTTCGTACAACATCGTCCGCCAGCACGGAGGCGCCCTGACGGTGCGGAACAAGCCGGGCGGCGGTGCCGTGTTCCGCGTCGAGCTGCCGCTGTCGGACGACCCGCCGCCGGGCGAAACAGGAGAAACGGAATCATGACGGGAAACGGAACGGAAATCCGGCACACCCTGCTGGTCGTCGACGACGAGCCGGCCAACCTGCAGAAGCTCAAGCGGACCTTCCTGGGCCGTTACCGCGTCTACGAGGCCACCTCGGCCGAGGAGGCCCTGGACCTGGCCAAAAAGATCGATGTCGACCTGGTCATCTCCGACCAGCGCATGCCCCGCATGAGCGGCGTGGAGCTGCTCAAGCGCTTTCTGCGCATCAGGCCGGACGCCATGCGGATCATCCTCACCGGCTACACTGACACCGAGGACCTCATCGACGCCATCAACGAGGGCCACGTCTACCGCTACATCACCAAGCCCTGGGAGCCCGAGGAGATGCGCATCGTGGTCCGCCAGGCCCTGGAGAAGCGGGACCTGGAACGGGAGAACCGGCGCCTGGCCGAGGAGCTGCGCGAGGCCAACGAGAAGCTCAAGGCCCAGAACCGGGCCCTCAAGAACGACGTCAAGCGCTTCATGGACGCCGACAACTTCATCTTCCGGAGCCCGGCCATGGATAGCGTGGTTCGCTCGGCCGACAAGATCGCCGGGTCCGAGTCCACCGTCCTCGTGACCGGCGAGACGGGCACCGGCAAGGAACTGGTGGCCCGGCGGATCCACCAGGGAAGCCCGCGGCGGAAAGGGCCCTTCGTGGCGGTGAACTGCGGCGCCATCCCCCGCGAACTGGTGGAGAGCGAATTCTTCGGTTGGCAGAAGGGCGCCTTTTCGGGGGCGCACGCCAACCGGAAGGGCTATTTCCAGCTGGCCGAGGGGGGGACCCTCTTCCTGGACGAGATCGGCGAGGCACCCCTGGAACTGCAGGTCAAACTGCTGCGGGCCTTGCAGAACCGGGAGATCTGGCCCGTGGGGGCGGAGCACGCGGTCAATGTGGACGTGCGCATCATCGCCTCCACGAACCGCGACCTCGCCACGGAAGTGGAGAAGGGGAATTTCCGGGAGGACCTGTTCTTCCGCCTCAGCGTGTTTGTGCTCGAGGTGCCGCCCCTGCGGGAGCGCCCCGCCGACATCCGGGCCCTGGCCGAGTTCTTCCTCGACCGGGCCTGGAAGCGGTCCGGCTGCCGGCCCGTTCCCGTGGCCGAGGCGACGTACCGGGTCCTCGAACGCCTCCCCTGGCCGGGCAACGTCCGCCAACTGGAAAACGAGGCGGAACGCATGGCCCTCATGGCCGAACCGGGGGCCCCCATCGGCCCCGCCTGCCTGTCCCGCTACCTGACCGAGGGCACCAACCTGGCCGAGGAGCCGGTCGAAGGCGGAAGCGACGGCGACGTCCCGGAGCCCCCGGCCCGGGAAAACGCCGCCCCGCCGGAAGACCTGGACCTGCGCCGGAACGTGGACGCCCTGGAAGAGCAGTTGGTGCGCGCCGCCCTGGACAGGACCGGAGGCAACCGAACCCGGGCCGCCGCGCTGCTCGGGATCACCCGGCCCTCGTTCCTCGACCGGCTGAAACGGTTCGGCCTCACCGCGGAGTGAACTTTCCCCGCCCGTTTTTCGTCTCTTTCTGGTACATTATGCCAAATCGGCCCCGACCCTATCATCTTAAGGAGTAATTATATGAAAAGAAAAGGTATTTTCCTGCTTTTGCTCTTTCTGCTCACCGTAAGCTGCCTGGCGGCCCTCCCGGCCGACCTGCGCTACTTCATCCCGCAGGACGCCCAGATCGTGTTGCAGGTCAGGGACCTCACCATGTTCAACGACGTCATGAAGGCCCTCGGCTACCAGGAACTGTTCGTCACCCACGGCGGCCCCGCCCTGGCCAAGGCCCTGAAAGACCCCGCCTTCACCCTGACGGCGGCCGACGTCGACGACCTGGCCAAGTCGAACATCCAGGCCGCCGTCCGGTTCTACGACCCGGCCACCCGGGCCATCGCCCCCAGGGGCGTGCTGGTTCTCCACATCGGCAGCCCGAAGCTCGAGAACGCCGTCCAGGCCCTGCTGAAGCCGGAACTGGAAAAGGCCACCAAGCTCGGCCCCTTCTCCCTGATCGCCGACAAGACACCGGCCAGCGAGACCCGCCCGGCCGAGAACAAGTACATCGCCGTCGGGGAAGGCCTGCTGATTTTCGCCTACCAGTACGAACTGCCCGAGATGATCGCCGCCCTGCGGGCCAGCGCCGGCTGCTTCGAGTGGCCCGGCCCCGCCTGCAAGAACGTGCACGTCGAGAATCAGGACGTCAAGATCCGCCTGCTCGTCCGGGGCGGCCAGTTCGGCGAGTGGGTCGGCGCCGTGACCGACATGATCCTGAAAAATCTGGACAACAAGAAGGAAGCCCCGGCCCCGGAAAGCGATGACGCCGCCGCCCGGCCCGAAGGCGGGGAAGAAGCCGCCGCCCAGGCGGCCCAGGCCGCCCTCAAGGCCATGTTCCCGCCCGAGAAAATCCGCCAGTTCATCGCCGGGATCGGCCTGGACTCCATCCGGGACATCCAGATGGTCCTCTGCGAGAAGGACGGCGTCTGCAAATCCATCGTCTCCCTGGGCCTGGCCGACGGCCAGGGCATGATCAACCGCTACACCCGGACGCTGGAAGGGACCACGCTCAAGGCCGCCGACCTCTTCCCGGCCGACACTTCCATGGGCGCCGACATGATCGTCGACATCGGCGGCCTGTACACCATGGTCAAGGACGAGATCGTCAAGTCCTTCGGCGCGGGGATCGCCACCATGATCGGAATTTTCGAGTCTGGATTGACAGCTCAGACCGGGCTCTCCCTCCAGGGCGACATCTTCGCCACCTGCGGCAGCGAACTCGGTTTCCTGCAGGCCGGCAAGGACAAACTGGACATTCCGATGCTCCAGTTGCTGCCCTTCAACACGGCCTTCTGCGTGCCCAAGGACCCGACCGCCATCGACCGGATCGGCGCCGCCCTCACCAAACAGTTCGGCGCGCAGGTCCTGGTGGACCCCGTCGCCGAAGGAAAGCGCTACACCTTCGTCTTCAAGGGCGACAAGGACGTCGTCGTCCACGGCCTGCTGGCGCGGGACGTGTTCTTCGTCTCCCCGTCGGCCGACGCCATCGCCGTCATCCGGAACGGTCTCATATCCAAGAAGTTCCTGGTCGAGAACCCCGAAGTGAAGGCCCGGTGGGAAAGCGCCCGGAAGGAAGCGGCCAAGGGCTTCTCCTACTCCCGCTACGGCGCGGATTTGTCGGTTCACTTCCCCATCCCCGGAATCGCCGCCAAGGTTGACGCGCTGAAGGCCAAGGGCTTCTTCGCCCCCGGCCAGGGCTTCGGCGTCTCCTACGCCGGCCCGGCGGGCTTCGTCTCCATCGGCGAGATGCCCGCCTCCACCCTCGAAGGAATCATGGCCATGGTCTTCACCGGCATGCACGAGTACCTGATGGCCAAGCAGCCAGTGGAAAAGGCCCCCGTTCCGATGGAGAAGAGCGCCGCGCCGCAGGCCGCCGCCCCCGTCGAAAAGAAGCAGTGACCAACGCGGGGCGGCGCTCCCCCGGGGAGCGCCGCCTCCCCTTCCGCCTCCCCGGACGAATCCCCGGCCATTTCCCCGCCGGCGCTCTCCCCGCCATTGACAAGGGCATCCGCCTTCCTTTACCCTGCAGCATCAACACTCCAGCCTTGAAGGAGGTAGCCCTATGAACAGGAGTCTTGCCAGATTCGCCCTGGTGGCGGCCACGATGGCGTTCGTCGCGATCCCCGCCTTCGCCCAGGCCAGGCCCATCCCCAAAATTCCGCCCGAACTGCTGGCCCAGGTCGAGGGCTGGAAAACCCGCCTCAATCTGACCGACGCCCAGAAGACGTCCGTGAAGGGCCTCGTCGACCAGTTGGCCGACAAGTTCGAACCGCTGGCCGAAAAGATGGAGGCCAGCGACAGGGAGAGCAAGCGCGAGACCGCGAAGGAAATGATGGAGGCCCTGCAGAAGTTCCAGGAATCCTTCCAGGCCATCCTGACGCCGGCGCAGAAAGGGGAGTGGGAAAAGATCCGCGAGGAGTCCCAGAACCTGGCGCAGGACCTCGCGGCCACCCGCATCGCCGGCCGGATGCAGGAGAAGTACGGGCTCAGCGACGACCAGGCCAAGGCCTGCCGACCGGTCATCGCCAAGGAAGTCGGGTTCCTGATGGACGCTTTCCAGCAGGCCGCCCAGGAAAAGCAGGAGGCCGACGGCCAGCGCGGCTTCCGGCGGGGCGGACTGCGCCGGTTGCGCGAGGCGAAAGCGTCGGTGGACGAAACCGAGGCCGAGCTGAAGAAGATCTTCACGCCCGAACAGTGGCAGAAATTCGAAGCCGACCGGGAACAGAAGCGCGAGCAGATGCGCAAGAAGATGATGGAATCCAGAAGCTGAACGGCAACCCCGGCCGTTCCCCCGGCCTGGCGGAGCAAGGTCCGCCGGGCGCCCCGCGACCGCCATGTTGTTTTACCTGCAGAAAACAGTCGCCGCCTTCGTCTTCCCGCCCGGGCTCTACGTCACCCTGCTGGCGGGGTTGGGGATCCTTTGCCTCCGCCGGCCCGGCGACCGTTTCCGGAAGCGCCTGGCCGTCGCGCTGTTCTGTTTCGCCGGCCTGACGTACCTCCTGTCCACCCGTCCCGTCCGCACCTTCCTCTGCGCCCGGGTGGAATCCTCCTTCCGGGCCGTCACGCCCGACCAGCTGCAGCAAGGCGACTGCTACGTGCTGTTGTTGGCAGGTGTCAACCACGATTCCCGGATGAGCCTGGCCACAACGAAGGGGGAACCCTCGACCATCTCCGCCGCCCGGGCGGCGGAGGCCGCCAAGCTGTACCGGGCCCGGCCCCTGCCCGTCATCGTCTCGGGCGGCGCCGTCTTCGCCGGCAACACGGTGGAAGCCGAAGCCCTGGCTTCCTACCTGGCCGCCCTCGGGGTGGACCCGTCGCGCATCGTCCGGGAAACCGAAAGCCGGAACACGGCGGAAAACGCAACCCGGTGCGTGGCCCTGATGAAGCGAAACGCCTGGCGCCGGCCGGTCCTGGTCACTTCGGCCATCCACATGCGCCGGTCCGTCCTGGCCTTCCGCAACCAGGGGATGGCCGTCATCCCGGCGCCCTGCGACTTCTGGGGGGACGGGGGAGGCAACTTCTTCGAAGGCCTCCTCCCCTCGGAGGGCGAAGCGCTGCGCATCCGCGGCGCGCTCTGGGAAATTGTCGGGGCTCTTTTCTGAAGCCCGTTCGGGCGTCAGTCGGCGCCGCCCGGCCGGTCGTCCCGCTCCGCCACGGCGATGACGGAGAGGCCGGGCAGGCCCGGGATGCAGTCCACCAACCGCCAGAGCCAGATCAGGGAATCGAAGATCTTCAACTGGTACTTGCCGAACCTCGTCCGCCGGATCACCCGGCCGTTGAAGAACCAGGCCGGCACCCCGATCTTGTTGAAGGAAATGGTACGGATTAATTTCATTCCGGCCTTGGCCAGGAGTTCCCGGACCTGGGCGGGCGAGTAGCGGCGGCGGTGCTCCAGAACCCGGTCCAGGGAACCGTAGAGCCACTCCCCCCGCGGGACCAGGAGGATCAGCCGCCCCCCGGGCGCCAGGGCGCTGCGGATGTTCCGCAGCGCCGCCAGGTCGTCGTCCACGTGTTCCAGCACGTTCAGGCAGATGACCGTGTCGCAGGCGGCCTCCACGAAATGGAAGTCTTCGGCCCGGGTGATGTCGAGCCGCTCGACCCGGACGTTGCGCCGGGCCCCGAAACGGTTGCGCAGCACCTCGATGTAGTGCGGGTCGACGTCCGTGGCGCAGAGGGAGCGGCGCCCGACGAAGAAGCGGGTCAGGTTGCCGATCCCGCTGCCGGTTTCCAGCACCCGTTCCCCCACCCAGCGGCGGATGCGGCCGAACATCCAACCGTTGAAGCGCCTCGTCTGCTCGAGCCGGTGCAGGATGGACTCTCCCCACTTTTCCGAGTAGGCGTCGTCCAGCACTTTATACTTCAATATGGTGAGCAGCGACTTGATCCCGTCCCACCAGCCGGCCTTCTTCCCTTCCGCATAGGTCCGGCCGCGGTAGGAGATGGGGACCTCGTAGATGGCGCAGCCCCGCTTGGCCAGCTTGGCCGTCAGCTCCATCTCCACCGCGAACCCCTTCGAGCGGATAGGGATGGATTTCAGCAAGGAAGACTTGACGACCTTGTAGCAGGTGGCCGCATCGGTCAGGTTCAGGTTCGTGCACATGTTCGACAGCGAAGTCAGGAACCGGTTGCCCAGGGCGTGCCAATAGTAGATCACCCGGCGGTACTCGGAAGGGGTGAAACGGGATCCGAAGACGGCGTCGGCGTCGCCCTGCAGGATGGGCCGCAGCAACCGGGCGTACTCGCGGGGCTCGTATTCGAGGTCGGCGTCCTGGATGACGCAGATGTCGCCCGTCGCGGCCTCCACCGCCGCCGCCAGGGCGGCCCCCTTGCCCCGGTTGCCCTGCAGCCGGATGACCCGGCAGCGGGGGGCGTAGCGGGCCTCGATCTCGGAGAGCACCGCCGCCGTTCTGTCGCGAGAGCCGTCGTCGACGATGACGAGCTCCCGCTCCATCCCCTCCGGCAAGGGCGCCTCGAAAACGAGATCGGCCACGGTGTCGACGGTGCCTTCCTCGTTGTAAACCGGCATGAGAATGCTGAGCTTGACGTTTGTCATGGCCCCATTCTTGAGCATCTGCCGATGGAAGTCAACGCCAAAGCTTTGTTCCAATTTTCGCTTGAATGAATGAAACCCCTGCCCTATACTTTACTCTTTATGACTGGGCAAGCTGGTCGCGACTTACCTGACAGATGTCGATTCCATGCGCCCCGGCCCCTAATTTGCTCCCCTGGAGGACCCATGAAAAGACTGCTTCTTCTCTCCCTCGTGCTTTGCCTCGCCTTCGTTCTTCCGGCCCTGGCCGCGGACAAGAAAAAAGACGCCAAAGCCCCCGCCCAGCCCCAGATCGATCCGCGCATCGAAATGCTGCAGAAGATCCAGCAGGGCTACCTGCAGATTCAGCAAAACCAGGGTTCGGCCCAGGACGTGGCCGTTCTCGTCGAGGACTACCTGGTGAAATACGCGGATTCTGCCGAAGTGCCCAAGGTTCACCTGGTCGGCATCGCCGTCTACCAGAAGCTCGAAAACTTCGAAAAATTCGAGGAGCACTCCCTGAAGGCCATCGAAAAGCTGCCGCCGACGGACCATCAGGTGCCCATGTTCGCCATCACCCTGGCGGAAAAGTACTATCAGAAGAACGAACTGCAGAAAGCCGTCGACATGTATGAAAAGGCCAAGGGCTTCATGCCCGGCGTCGTCAAGCCCGAGACCACCGACCAGACCAAGTGGGACCTGTTCATCGGCCAGATGAACTGGCAGATCTTCGCCGGCCTGGGCGACATCCACTACAAGATGGCCATGAAGTTCGACCGCGACCGCCAGCACGAAGAGCGGGTGAACATGCTCAAGCAGTGCATCGCCGACATCCAGGCAGCGAACAAGATCAACCCCAAGGACGACTACTCCTACCTGATCCTCGGCAACGCCCTGGCGCAGACCGAAGACTACGAGAACAGCCTGCGCGCCTTCGCGAAGGCCTTCGTCCTGAACGGCCAGATGGCCGAGTCCGCCAAGCAGAAGATGGACATCGTCTACGGCGCGCTCCAGAAGGCCAACAAGGCCGGGGCGCTGACCATCGATTCCCTCGTCGCCGACGCGAAGACGGAGCTGGGCATCCAGTAACCCCCTTCGATCGGGAGAATTCGGGCGGGTTCCGGTGCACACCGCAACCCGCCTGTTTTTTTCGCCATGTTGAACTCCAACGAATACCGCCAACACCTTCAGGAACTCGTCCGGCGCACCGGGCACGAATTCCGCGACCTGGCCATCCTGCGCCGGGCCCTGACCCATTGCTCCTTCGCCAACGAGCACCAGCACCTGGGGCTGGCGCACAACGAGGCGCTGGAGTTCCTCGGGGACTCCGTGCTCAACTTCATCATCAGCACCCAGCTGTTCGACCGTTTCCCGGGCAGCACGGAGGGGGACCTGTCCCGCATGCGCAGCCGGCTGGTCAGTGCCGACCACCTGCTGCCCCTGGCCGAAAGGTTGGACCTGGGCCGCTTCCTCCTGCTCGGGCGGGGCGAGGTGAAAACGGGCGGCACGGCGAAGAAGAACATCCTGTGCGACGCCCTGGAATCCCTGATCGCCGCCGTCTACCTGGACGGCGGGCTGGAAGCCGCGAAATCCTTCGTGGTGAGCCTGTTCCAGGAGAGCTTCGCCGACCGCGAGATCAACACCCCCCAGCGCAAAGACGCCAAGACCGGCCTGCAGGAGCTGACGGCCAGGCTGCGGCTGGACATGCCGAAGTACCTCGTCGTGCAGGAGGAAGGGCCCCCGCACGCCAAGCGGTTCTCCGTCGAGGTCTGGGTGGAGCAGCGAAAACGGGGAGAAGGAACGGGCAACTCCAAGAAGGAGGCGCAGCAGTTGGCGGCCCGGGCTGCCATCGCCAGCCTGGAGGCTGAGCAGGAGGAAGGAACTTCCACCCCCTCGGAGCCTGCTCGCCCCTCGGGAGAAGGTCTCTCCTGAAACAGGTGTGTCGGCGGGCCTTCCGCGCGCGGCCGGAAAACCCGCCCGGTCAATTCACTTCTTTTCCTTTTTCTTTTCCTGTTTTTCCTTTCTCTTGTCCTTCAAGGATTTCTGGGCCGGCTTCTTCGTTTCTTTCTTCGGAAGGGCTTTCTCTCCCATTGTCTACCTCCAAAGGAATTTTCCCGAATCGTAGAAGACGAAGCGGAAAAAGTCAAGACACGACTTGATCCGCGTCGCAACCCGGCCCTCATGCTGCGGAACTTTATTATATTTCCATTGACTTTCCTGTCATTAAGCTAAAGAATGCCACCCGCCGGGGAATGGCCGCGGAAGATGAGAGCCCCCCAATAAAACTTGCATGGTCGGTGGGGCTCGGCTAGAATATCGCTTATTCCAAGAGGAAAACCGTACCGTCATCGTCACGTAGTAGCAATGTGCAGATTTTTTCCGTTAGGAGAGGACCGTGAAAGAGAGACGCAAGTTCCTGCGCGTCCCCACCCGGGATACGCTTCGCTATCGGGAGATGGCCATACCGAAGGACCTTTTCGCCGAGAATTCCGCCCAGGCCCGCGACATGTCCCCCGGGGGGATCCAGTTCGAAAGCCCGAAGAGCATTCCCCAGGGCACAGTGCTCAAGCTGCAGATCGAGCTCAAGGACTGGGCCCGCTACATGAACAGCCCGGATTCCGCCTGCTTCGAGGGGAAGCCGCTCAAGATCCTCGGCGAAGTCATGCATTGCGTTAAGAATGCCGCCGACGGAACGTACCGCATCGGTGTCCAGTTCCTCGGTCTCGACGCCAAGTTCCAGGACGCCATCCTGAATTACCTGGCCGAAGCCTTCCAGGAAGAATGACTTTCCTGGCCCCGCCCCACATCCAGCCCCTGCCGTCCATCTCGCTCCGGGCGTTCAGCCAACTGCTCGACGAAGAGGCCCGCGAGTGGGAAACCCGGCTGGAATGGGATTTCGGTCCTTGCCGCGACATCTTCTTCTACCTCTTCACGACGGCCCTGCTACAGGGTTTCAGCCTGATGTCGGGCCTGTCCTGCGAAGGCTACGGTGTTCACGTCGCCGCCGAGGAAAGGCGCCTGCTGCTCCTGTACTTCTCCCCCGCCGCCCGCGCCGCCGACGGGCCCGCGCAGCTCCTGTCGCGCCTGCTGGAAGACCCGACGGTGGACCTGTCCCCCGCCGTGGAGGGGCAGATGCTCTTCCCGCCCGAACCTTCCGCGGCGGTGGAGGAAACCCTGCGCGCCCGGGGCTTCGCCGTCGTGGAAAGGGTGTTCATGCGCGCCGCCCCCGTCGTCCCGCCGGCCGCCCCCCCCCTGCCGCCCGGCATCCGCCTACTTCCCTTCGACCTCGCCCATGAAAACGCTCTCGCCCGCGCCCTGGCGGCCAGCTACGTCGGCCACCCCGACCGCGACGTCTCCGCGCTCTACCTGTCGGCGGAGGGCTGCGGAAAGCTCCTCCAGCAACTGGTCCTGACCGCCGGCTGCGGCAGCGTGCAGCCGGAGTGTTCCTGGACGGCCTGGGCCGGAGACGACGTGGCCGGGATGGCCCTGGTGACCCGGATCTCCCCGGCCTCGTCCTTCATCCCGCAGATCGCCGTGGCGCCCGGTTTCCAGTCCCTGGGCATCGGCAAAGCCCTGCTCGCCCGGGCCATGGAATCGGTCCGCCACAACCGGCCCGACGACCACATCGGCCTTTCCGTGACCGTCGCCAACCAGAAGGCCCGCGACTGGTACGAGCGCGCGGGCTTCGCCACCGTGCAGCGGGTGCTCTCCTTTTCCCGCCACCGTTCTTTCCCCCCATCGGCCAAGGCTCGATAGCCTCCCGAGGAAAGGGGTCCGGCTGCATCGGTTTTCGTTTTCCGGCGGGGAGATCGCCAAAAAATGCTCCCGCGAATGTCCATCTGACCGACTGATCATCGATCTCCCTTTTTTTCTTGCGATTGACGATCACGTCATTTCCTTCGCCCACCCCCCGGTTTCTTTGACATTTCACGGTCTCGTCATCTATAATCGGCCGACTTTTTGGAGGAGGACTCCGCTGTGGTAAAACGTTTGAAAACCTATCCCGAGAAATGCACCGGTTGCGGCGCCTGCATGACCGTGTGCTCCACCACCTTCTTCAAGGTGGATTCCCCCCAGCGTTCGGCCATCCGCATCACCGCCGAAGGCGACGGCTGGAAGATGACCGTATGCGACCAGAAGTGCCGCCTCTGCGTGGCGGAGTGCCCCGTGGTGGCGCTCACCGTGAGCAAACAGGGCGTTCCCCTCCTCTCCAAGAAGACCTGCGTGGGCTGCCTGGCTTGCGTGGCGGTCTGCCCCATCGGCGCCATGATGCACGACGACGGCCTGGAAAACCCGTTCAAGTGCATCGCCTGCGGCGCCTGCGCCAAGAAGTGCCCGGCCGGGGCGCTCGAAATCGTCACCGAGGAGGAATGACCATGACCTGCGCCACTCCCGTCACCATACCCGAAAACACCCGCCTCCACTTCGACATCGCCGGCATGAAGGCCGCCCACCGGCTGCTGGCCGAATACTCCTACGAACTGCGCCCGCTGAGCCGCGGCTACAACATGCGCTCCCTGCACATCGACCTCGGCGCCAACCGGATCTCGGAACTTCCCGTCTCCGAACAGACGAAGGAAAAGTTCATCGGCGGCAAGGGCTTCGCCCTGCGGATGCTGTGGGACGGCACCACCGAGAACACCCGCTGGGACAGCCCCGAGAACGTGCTCTCCATGGGTTTCGGGCCCCTCTGCGGCAACACCAACTACCCCGGCTCGGGCAAGACCATCGTCACCACCATTTCCCCGCAGACCGGAATTCCCGTCGACTGCAACGTGGGTGGTTATTTCGGACCCTATTTGAAATTTTCCGGTTTCGACGCCCTGGCCCTGACCGGCAAGGCCGACGGGGAGGTCATCATCTTCGTCGACGGCGACAAGGGCCTGATCCAGATCTTCGAGGCGCCCGGCGAGGCGGTGGACAGCCACGTCCTGGCCGAGCAGATGGTGGAGATGTTCGCCGAGAACGAGGCCGGCAAGCAGTTCATCTCTTCCGTGTCGGCCGGCACCGGGGCCAACCACGCCTGGATCGGCTGCCTGAACTTCTCCTTCTACGACAAGCGCCGCAAGGTGGCCCGCCTCAAGCAGGCCGGCCGCGGCGGCACGGGCACCGTCTTCCGCGACAAGAAGATCAAGGCCCTGGTGGTGAAGTACTCCGGCATGACCGCCAGCTCCAACAACCCCAGCGACCTGGCCAAGCTGCAGAAGACCGGCCTGCGCCTGCACAAGGAGATCATCAGCTACGACGACCAGCAGTGCCGCATGCGCGAGATCGGCACGGCCCACCTCACCGAGATCATGGACGAGTACGACCTGCTGCCCACCAAGAACCACAAGTACGGGTCCCACCCCGACGCGCCCCGCCTCGCGTCGGCCGAATTCGTCAAACTGGTCACCCACGGGTTGCCCGACGGCTGCTGGTTCGGCTGCACCATGGCCTGCGCCAAGGCCGCCGACGGCTTCGAACTCAGCTCCGGCCCCTACAAGGGCCACCGGGTGACCATCGACGGCCCCGAGTACGAGACCGTGGCCGGCTGCGGGTCCATGCCCGCCATCTTCGACGCCCGGGCCGTCATGGAGATCAACTTCTACTGCGACACCTACGGCCTGGACACCATCTCCTTCGGCACCCTGCTGGCCTTCGTCATGGAGTGCTGGGAGAACGGCATCCTCAACCCGGAGCGCACCGGCGGGCTGGACTTCACCTGGGGCAACCACGAGGCCGGGCTGGAGCTCCTGCACCGGATCTCCCGGGGCGAGGGCTTCGGCCTCATCGCCGGCAAGGGCATCCGCTACATGAAGAAATACTTCGCCGAGCACTTCGGCGCCGACCCGGCCTTCCTGCAGGACATCGGCATGGAGTGCAAGGGCCTGGAGTACTCCGAGTACGTCTCCAAGGAATCCCTGGCCCAGCAGGGCGGCTACGCCATGGCCCTGAAAGGGCCCCAGCACGACGAGGCCTGGCTGATCTTCATGGACATGGTCAACAACCACATCCCCACCTTCGAGGCCAAGGCGGAAGCCCTCCACTACTTCCCCATGTTCCGCACCTGGTTCGGCCTGCAGGGCCTGTGCAAGCTGCCCTGGAACGACATCGAGCCGCCCGACAACGCCCAGACCTCCGAGCCGGCCAAGGTCCCCGAGCACGTGCAGAACTACGTGGACATCTTCAACGCCATCACCGGGGCCAACATCGCCAAGGACGAGATCATCCGGCAGTCCGAGCGGGTGTACAACTTCCAGAAGACCCTCTGCCTACGCCTCGGCAAGGGCAAGCGCGAGCACGACATCCCGCCCTACCGCTCCCAGGGCCCGGTGACCGTGGAGGAATACGAGTCCCGGGCGGAGCGCTACGACAAGCAGCTTCGGGAGAAAGTCGGCATCGAACCCGCCGGCCTGACCTCCGCCGAGAAGGTGAAGATCATGCGCGAGTACCGCGTGAAGCAGTACGACCTGCTGCTGGACGCCGTCTACAAGCGCCGCGGCTGGACCCCGAACGGCATCCCCACCATCGAGCACCTGCAGAAGATCGGCATGGACCTGCCCGAAGTGATCGAGGTGGTCAAGAAGCACCTCTAAACCCTGCGAATTTTTTGAAAACCAGCGCGGAGGCGGCCACCCGGCCGCCTCCGCTTTTCATTCCTCTTTGCCGATTCTCTGTTTTTGTAGTCCCATCCTTGCCCCCTCGGCCATCCTCTTGCGGAAAAAGTCAACCGCACTCAGCGAGGAGGCACAGGAATCCGGTCGAGTCAGCAGCCGTCCGCCGGGGGAAGCGGTTCGCTCCCGGCGTCCGGGCCGGGGGAAGCCGGGACACTGCGCAAGGCCGTCCGGGAGCACCCCGGGAAATACACTTTCTGGCACTCCCGGCAGAGCGTGTGCGTGAAGCGCACGCCGCACCGGGCCTCGATGTACTCCTCCAGCTCCACCAGCTGTCCGCTTTCCTCGCGCACCTTGTGGCAACCCGCGCACACCGTGACGTAGCCCTCCAGGCGGCGGGCATCGGCCACCTGGGCCTGAAGCGCTGCGATCCGCTCCTCCTGCAGCCGGTTGGCGGACTGCAGCGAAAGCAGTTTCTCCTGCAGGGAGTCAGGCTCTCCGGTCTGCAGCAGCCGGCTGGCCATGTGCGGGAATCTTTCCCCCGCCTCCAGGTTGGGGTTGCCCGTCGAGAAGTGGAGATGGGCGATCCGCCATTCGCGCTGCTCCCTGACGACTGTGAAAGAAGCCCGCGTCGGCCAGTTCCGCAAGATGGGCGGCATGCCGGGCCAGCAGTAGCGGAGGACGAACAGCACCACCGCCGTCCGGTCGTTCGGGCGGTCCTCGCTGCAGCGCAGGATCTCGTACTCCAGCGGCAAGGGCGACTTCTCTAACCCCGTCAGGAGGCTGTTCCGCGTCTCCTCCGGGTTGAACCCGAGACGGTCGGCAGACACGCCTACCATCGTCGCGTGTTCACTGAGCAACGCCACGAGGCTCGCGTCCCGGGCCGCCGAGCGGTCCAGGAATCGCCGGCAGACTTCCAGCGGCCCGGCTTTCTTCGTCTTTTCGGTTATCGGATGGCTATTGGTGTTGACCTTCCCGTTTTCCGACATATTCCCCCCATCGTGTTTCCCCTCCGATAGTGCTTGCAATCAAATGCCGGGCAGGATATCATCGGCGCGTTCATTTGGGAAGCGGGTTTTCAAAATTTTTTGATTTATTACAGTTTTTTTATAATTTTGGCCGAAGTGGCGGAACTGGCAGACGCACCGGACTCAAAATCCGGCGGGCAGCGATGCTCGTGAGGGTTCGATTCCCTCCTTCGGCACCATTTTTTCCAACAATTCCCCAGACAATCAGAATGTCCCGTGAAGAGGCGGCGCGCCGGCGCCTCTTCCGCTGTGCCGCAGAAACGCCGCGGGGCGCCCGTTTCCCAATGGGACAAGGAAGTTCGTGGGCTTCGTGCCCGTGTTCGATTGCCGTCCGGTGAGACGCCCGAAGAGAAGGGGCCGCCGATTTTCTCACCGTCGGAGCGAAGTACGCTGGCCCGGTCCCATCCGCTGCCGCGGAGGAGGAACCCGGGGCTCTCGTTCGGCATCGGGTCGTTCTCCTCTCCCCAAAATGCGGAAACCGGGGGATCCGTCCAGGCTCAGTGTGCCCTGCCGGCGGGGTGGCCGGCAAGGGAAATCCGCCCGGCGGCCGCGTCGCCGGCCCTCGCCGGCCTCCGGCCCGGGGCGGGCGTCAAAACCATTGACTATTTCCCGGCCGATGCCTAATCTGGGGACAAACCGCTTCGCCGCACCGCGATACCGTCAAACCGGAGGTCGACCGACATGCCCCGCTGCGCTTTCCTCCTGCTGGCCGCCGTCACCTGCCTCGGCCCCCTCCCGGGCGAGGAGGCGCCGACCGACCTGGGCCGCACGTCGCTGGCCTTCGTCCGCGCCTCCTCCGTGAACGGGGGCCGGGGGCAGGGCAACCCCTACCACGGCGTGGTCAACGCCTTCGACGGGGGCAGCCACGTCCTCCGGGGGATCAACTACTCCGACTGGTCGCCCGACCCGGAACCCGGCGCCTGGGTGGAGGTGTGCTTCGACGTGCCGGTGACCGTCCACCGGATCATCGTGACGATGTCGGGGGAGCGGGCGGTGCCGTCCGTCCTCCGGGCCGCGGACGCACCCCCGACGGGTCCGGACGAGGGAAAGCCCGCCGACCCGTCCGGCCGGAAGGGCCCGGTCCCCTTCCAGGCCATCCTCAGCGCCCCCGGGGGGAAGGAGTTGCACCGGGCCGAGAGCGACGGGAAGGCGCTGGCCTTCCGCGACCCCCTCGCCGGGGTGGGCCAGGTGCGCCTGGTGTTCGACGGCTACAACCTTTCCGTGAGCGAGATCCGCATCGAGGGGAAGGTGCCGGAGGGCACAGACTTCACCGTGGGCAACCCGCGTTTCCCCTACGAGGGGCGGGACGCCGAGGAGTACGCCCGCATCGCCTTCGAGGACTGGCTGCAGGGGGTGCGCGACGGGGTGACCCTGCACCGCGACAGCGGACCAGAGGGCGAAACCGTCGTGTTCTGTTCGCAAGGGGGAACGCCGCTGCTGCGCGTGCTGGTGGGGAGACCGGCCCTGCGCGTGCTGCGGTCGGAACCGCTCCTGCTCCCGCCCGCCCCGGCGCGGACCTCCCCGGAAAAGCCATAAATGAAGTTCCCCCGGACAACGCGCGGAGGGAAAGGGACCGGTATTCCCCATCCTCCGGGAAGCCGGGTCGCGAGATACGGCGGCTGCAGGCACTCGATCGCTTCGCGATGACAAAACCGCCACGTGGACACCGCGGGAACGGCCCCCGGGGACCACGGTTGCCGGTCGTTTTCCCCTTTTCATTCTCGCTTCCCGACCCCGCCTGTGGGCGACTGGCCTTTTCTCACCGGAGAATGTTGATGGCCCGCGACGCGACCACCAGGACCATGATCAGGGAGACGGAGCTTTCGAACATCATCAGCATCTTGGCCCGGGTGGTCAGCGGCAGGGTGTCGGTGGCGCTGAAGGCCGTCGCCGTGGAATACCCCAGGAACAGGTAATCGATGAAGGTGGGCTGCCAATCCGGTTTCACGGTCCCCGGGGGGGCCGTTTCCGCCGGAAAAATCCAGTCCGGCAGCAAGTCTGCGCCTTTCGCCCGCGCGGCGGGCCCACCGCGGTCCATCTGCCAGTAAACCAGGGAGAAAGCGATGAAGTTGGTCGTCCAGGCGCCCACGCTGGAGGTGAGTAGTTGAAGGCCGCTCATCCCCGACGTCCGGCTCAGCATAGAGATAATCAGATACCGCAAGGTCAGCATGGTGGCCAGCATCACCAGGCCGGCGCACAGAATTGTCGTCACCCTCTCCACGGGCTGGAACCAACGGCGAGTGGACGGGAGATCGGCCAGCAGCATGGGGAGGACAAGAGTCGAGACGACCGTGCAGACGTACCAGGTGGGGAGAAGGCGCAGGCGGGATGGCATCATCAGCAGGACGGCGACGACGAGGGAAACGGCGACGGCGGCGGGCCAGCGGGGCTCGTACCGGGGTTCGGGAATCGGGTCGGGTCGGGTCATGGGTCGCCTCTTTTCCCCGCGCAGGGCGAAACTCGCGCCGAAAACCGCGGGGCCGTCATGATTGCAAACGCACTTTCTCCACCCACTCCATGCCTTTGGTTTCGGAAACCTCGTAGAAACTGATCTCCGGGGTCTTCGCGCTCAGTTCCATGGCCTGCAGAACCTCACGATACACCGGAGACTGGACGTGCCGGCAAAGGTCTTCCAGGGTGCTCCATCGGTCGAGATACAGGATCGTCCTGTCTCCCCCGGAGCGTTCAAGGATCAGGCAGTCCAGGCACCCCGCCTCTCCTTTGGCCTGCCGCTCGAGGGCTCTGAGCAACTCCAGAGCTGCATCCTTTTTGCCGCCGGCGGGTACGATCTTGAGGACGGTAATCATGGTCATACCGAATATTGATGCACGACCGGTGCCATTCTCCCGCGGCAGGCGGCACCACCGCGTGCATCTTTCTACTTTGGAATCAGATACACAAGGACTTTTCCCCAGGGAGGAGTTGCCCTCGGTCGCCGAATCAGACGAAATGCCGTCCCGCGGGCGAAATGTCGACCGCCATCGAGGCGGGCCGTCGTGACCGTTGGAGCAATTGATTCTCCAACAACTTCACAGATCACAACATAGCAATTTTCGGTTGGGAAGCCCGGATTTGGCATCGATCGTGCAAAAAGCCTCCGTGACAGTCCATGGCATCTGGCCGGATCGTGGCGGCAACCGTCTGAACCGACATCCCGGATCCCTTGGGCATCGACAGGATGCCCCTGGGAGCGATCAGCAACGAAACGAACGACATTCGGAAAGATATTCAGGAGGACCGATGAAAAAACTTGCCTTATCACTCATTCTGTTGATCCTGGTCGCGTCAGCGATCGTCCCCACCCTGGCCGAAGAAGCGGCGAGCGGGCATTACATGCCGGGAGCGTTGTCGGACTGCGTCGACGCCCTGCCCCTGAAGCCGGGTTTCACTCTCGTAAACATCTTTTCCTTCTACAAGGGCGAGGCGGGCGTCGGGAAAGAAATCCCGATCATCGGCAGCGTGAGCCTGAACCTCAAGGGAACTGCGTACGCCGACTGCATGCTCGTGGTGTACACCTTCAAGCCCAAGGTCCTTGGCGGCCAGTGCGCCGCCCTCGCCAGCCTTCCCGTTGCCCACCTCACCGTGGAAGCCGACCTGGAAACCCCCAACGGATTGGTTCACCGCAGCCAGACCACCAGCGGACTGGGCGACATGTTCTTCGCCCCCTTCACGATCGGATGGAAGGTCAAGGACTTCAACATCGGCACGCTCATGGGCTTCTACGCACCGACAGGCAAATACGAAAGGACGAACCTGGCCAACCTGGGGAAGAACTACTGGACCTTCGAACCGACCTTCTACATGAGCTACATGGGCCATCAGAACATGGTGGAAGTCAGCCTCTTCACCGGGGTCGACTTCAACACCACCAACGACGAGACCGACTACAAAACCGGAACCCAATGGCATGTCGAGGGGACCGTGGCGAAACACTGGATGACCAAGTCGCACGCCATATGGGGAATCGGCGCGAACATCTATTACTATCAACAGATCACCGGCGACAGCGGCTCCGGGGCCAAGCTGGGCGATTTCAAGGGGCGGTCCTTCGGCGTCGGGCCGGCCCTGTCCTTCATCAAGCACACGAAAAAGGCGCTGATAGCTGCCGAAGTCAAGTGGCTTCCGGAACTCAACGTGAAAAACCGCCTGAAGGGAAACTCCGTCTTCGGAAAACTGGCGTTCGTGTTTTGAGGGGGATCTGAACCACCGGTTTCTTCATCCGAAGGAAAAGGGGGTGGGCCGCTTCACCCCCAACCGTTCCGCAGCGCCGTCGGGGCCTCTGACTCGCCCCCCGGCGCTGCGCTGCGTCCGGAGGACATGTCTCGCCGGCGGGCGACGAGGGGAACCCTGTCTCGACGCTTCAACCCGGCGCCCACCGCCAAACGGAAGAGGCCCCCCCGCGAATCCAGGTCGGAGATCCTCTTCCCCACCCCGCCCACCCCGGCGAAAGCCTTCAGGCCCAGGCGCCACCAGACATCCCGCCGGTATTCCACCTGGGCTTCCATCAACAGCCGATCCTGGTACTTGCCAAAGGAGTAGCCGCGCAGGTCTTGTTCCGCGAGTAGGCACCAGCCACAAAAATTGTGTTTTCCTTGCGAATTGCTATTCGGCTGGTTCGGCTCCCCTCGCGGTGGGCACCAAGAAAGGCAAGGGGAAAACCGGGCGTTTTCCAAGCGCTTCCTGGATGATGCATACCAAACATTCACAACGGCGGCAAGACCGGGAGGCGCCCGCCTGTCCAGGCCGCACGGCAGCCTCCGGTCTTCCGCCCATGCTCACTCGATCCCGGCGATGCCCTTGTTCTGGAGAACCCTGACCACCACCCGGCGGGCCTTGGCCTGCCCTTCGGGAGTCCTGTCGTTGGCGGCCGGCGCACGTTCCGGCCATTCGCCCATGGCAGCGGGCGCCAACAGGCAGACCGCCGGGATTCCCCCCTGCTGGAGAAGGAGGGCCGTGACGTTTTCGGCCCGCTGCTCGCTCAGTTTCTGGTTTCGGGCGGCGTTGCCGACCGGCGAGGCGAACCCCTTCACCGCGATCCGGTAGCCCTTGACGTTCTTGGCCTTCTGCGCCAGGGCCAGCAGTTGGGGAACGTACGAAGGATCGACGTTGGTCTTGTTGTTGCCGAAGTAGACCGTCACTTCATCCCAGATGTAGAATTCGGCCAACTGGCCGAAGCGCGCGACGGTAGCGGCGATGGCGGCCTTGTTCTCCTCGATCCTGCGCTGCTGTTCGGCCAACTCCTCCTGCTGCCGTTGCAATTCCTCGTTCTGCGCCTTCAGTTCCGCGTTCTGTTTCTCCAGCTCTTCCTGGTTCTTGCGGGCTTGTTCCTGGGTTTCGTGCAGGCCGGCCTGGATGGATTGGGCCCTCTCCAGGTCGTCTCCGTTGAACCGGACCGATTTCGCCACCAGCTGCTGTTTGCCGTCGTAGACCCCTTCCACCTGGACCGGCAATCCAGTGACGAGGCAGGACACCGGCATGGCCTTCTTGCGCACCTTCAGGGCGCCCAGGTTCTGGGCCACCAGCGTCTTCTTCGTCAGCAATACGACCACCTCCGTATTCTCGGGCGTCTGGATCGTCAGGGTCTTGTCGCTGCGTTGCTTGATCAGGCCCTCGACCTTGACGGTCCCGGCCTGGACGGCCGTACCGGCCAACACCCCCAGGAGAACCAGAAGGGTTCCGATTGCGCCGAATCTGCGGATCTTGTTTTCACTCATCATCCGATCTCCTTTTAATTCTATATCTTGTAATGTTCACGGTCGCTTTCCCTTGCCGGAACCGCCCCGTTCGCCGGCCGCCAGGATTTTCTCGGGGTCGAGCAGCCCGAACAACTGGATCAATTTGGCCACCAGGCCGGTCCAGCCCGTCTGGTGCGAGGCGCCCAGGCCAGCGCCGTTGTCGCCGTGGAAGTACTCGAAAAAGAGGATGTGGTCGCGCCAGCAGGGATCGCTGTGGAACTTTTCCGTACCGCCGTACACAGGCCGGCGGCCGCACCCGTCCCGCAGGAAAATCCGGGTCAGGCGGTCCGCGATTTCCCGTGCCACCTCGAAGAGGTTCATCCGGCGGCCCGAACCGGTTGGGCACTCGACCTGGAATGCGTCCCCGTAGTACAGGTAGAACTGCAGGAGCGCGCGGATGAGTATGGCGTTGACGGGCATCCAGACGGGTCCTCGCCAGTTGGAGTTGCCGCCGAACATGCCGGTGTTGGACTCGGCCGGCAGGTAGTCCACCCGGTACTCCTGTCCGTTCACCGGAAAGACGTAGGGGTGGAGCTCATGGTACCGGGAGAGGGAACGGATGCCGTAGGGGCCGAAGAACTCGTTTTCGTCCAGCATTTTTTCGAGGATCCGCCGGAGCCGCTCCGGAGTGACCAGGGCGAAGATCCCCCGCTCGGCCACCCCCTGATGACCCGGCCCCGTGGGGTGTATGGAATCCAGGAGACCCGGCATCTGCTTCACCCGGGCCAGGATGGCCGCCACCGTCTCCGGGACGAGGTCCCGCTGCCATTTCTCGATCACCGTCGTGGCGGCCAGGGGGAGGAGTCCCACCATGGAGCGCACTTTGAGCCGCGTGGCGCCGCCGTCGGGGGTCCGCAACAGGTCGTAGTAGAACCCGTCCTCCTCGTCCCACATGCCTTCCGGCCCAGGCTTATTCATGGCCGCGGCGATGTAGAGGAAATGCTCGACGAACTTCAACACCAGGTCCTTGTAGACGTTGTCCACGGCGGTCAACTCGCCGGCCATTTCCAGCATGTTCTGGGTGAAAAGGGCCATCCAGGCCGTTCCGTCCGCCTGCTCCAGGTAACCGCCGGTGGGCAGCGGGGCGCTTCGGTCGAAGACGCCGATGTTGTCCAGCCCGAGGAAACCGCCCTCGAAGACGTTCTTGCCAAAGCGGTCCTTGCGGTTCACCCACCAGGTGAAGTTCAGCAGAAGCTTGCTGAAGGCCGCCTGGAGGAACTCGAGGTCCGCCTCGCCTCGCTGGGCCTGTCCGGTCCGGTGCAGGAACAGGGTCGCCCAGGCGTGAACCGGCGGGTTGACGTCGCTGAAGTTCCACTCGTAGGCGGGGAGCTGTCCGCTGGGGTGCAGGTACACGTTGCGGAGCATCAGCTTCATCTGCTCCTTGGCGAAATCGGGGTCCACGACGGAGAGGGGGAGGGTGTGGAAGGCGAGGTCCCAGGCCGCGTACCAGGGATACTCCCATTTGTCGGGCATGGAGATGACATCGTCGTTGACCATGTGGAACCACTCGCTGTTCCGGAACTGCCGGCTTCCGGAAAGCAGCGGGTGGGCACGGTGCTCCCGCAGCCAGGCGGTGGCCTCGAAAAGGTAGTATTGCTTGGACCAGAGCATGCCCGCCAGGGCCTGGCGCATGACGTCGGCCGCATCGGGGGAGACGGAGGGCGGCGTCACGGAGCGGTAGAAGGCGTCCGCCTCCGCCAGTCGGGCGGCCAATACCGTCTCGAACCCCGGTCCGAAGGGGGCGGCTTTCTCGATCCCGACGGCGTCAGACCGCCCGACGAGGCGCACCCGCACCGTCGCGGCCTCTCCGGGCCCCACCCTCAGCCGGCAATGCGCCGAAGCCTTGGTCCCGTTTTTCGCCGGGTTCACCGCCCCGGCCCGACCGTGCACCACGGCATCGTTGATACCGTCCTTGAAGAACTGCCCGGTGACCGGTCGGTCGGGAAAAAGTCGACCGGTGTTGGTCTCGTTTTCGGTGAACAGCAGCGGGACGTCGCCCTCGCAGTAGAAGTCGAAAGCGCCCAGGATCGGGTGGAACGCTTCCAAGGCCCCGGTACCGCCGGGCCCCTTCACCTGTCGGAGCAGCGGCTTGCCGGCCGGTTCGGCGATCCACGCCGCCCAGTCGTTTCGGAACCAGAGCGTCGGCAGCACGTGCAGATCGGCCGCCTCCGGTCCCCGGTTGACGACCGTGACCTTCGCCAGGAGATCCTCCGGTCCCGCCTTGGCGTACTCCACGAAGACGTCGAAATAGCGGTCCTCGTCGAAGACCCCCGTGTCCAGCAGCTCGTACTCGAATTGATCGCGGGTTCGACGCCGGTTGGTTTCCAACAGGTCTTCATAGGGGTAGGCCGTTTGGGGGTACTTGTACAGGAACTTCATGTAGGAGTGGGTCGGGGTGCTGTCCAGGTAGAAGTAGTACTCCTTCACGTCCTCGCCGTGGTTCCCCTCGCTGTTGGTGAGTCCGAAGAGGCGCTCCTTGAGGATGGGGTCCCGGCCGTTCCACAGCGCCAGGGCGAAGCAGAGTCCCTGCCGGTCGTCGGAGATCCCGGCCAGGCCGTCCTCGCCCCAGCGGTAGGCCCGGGAGCGGGCGTGGTCGTGGGTGAAGTCGTTCCAGGCGTCGCCGTCCTCGCTGAAGTCCTCCCGGACGGTCCCCCATTGGCGCTCGCTCAGGTAGGGCCCCCACTTCTTCCAGGGCAGCCTGCCTTCCCTCGCTTCCTCCAACCGGATTTTTTCCGCGTTGATTGTGTCTTCCATCTTGTCCTCCGCTTCTCGTGCTTCACCTGCGGTTCGCGGTTTCCGCTCCGTCTCAGAACCACCGGTACTGGTACGTCACGGTCAGGGTCGTGAAATCCGACCCCACCGCGGTGTAGGCGCCGCTGGCCACGCTGATCTTCAGCGCGTGCGCCGGGGCCAGCGGGATGAACAGCGTGCCCCCGATGCGCGAGTTGCTCTGCAGGTCCGTCTGACGGACGCCATCGACGACGATCTGGCCGCCGATGTAGTAATTGGCGTTGAGCATCGCCATCCACCCCTTCCGGAACGCGTATCCGATGTGGCCCTGGATGTTGGTGACCGGGCGCTGTTCCCGCACTTTTCCCCCGAAGAAGTCGTGGTTGGCGGTGAACAGCCAGACCCCGACGTACCCTTCCAGCAGCCACTTGCCCCGGGCGTGGGAAACGCCCACTTCCGGCTTGAAGGCCCAGCGGTTGGCCCCGAGGTTGATGAGCAGGGCCGGGTTGTACTGCCCCAACGGCGCCGAGACCGTCAGGCTGACCCCCAGGTTGGTTTTCTGCCGGTAGTTCCGAAACTCCTTCGGCGGCAGCGCCGGCCCCCCCAGGAGGTTCACGGCGAAACGGACCCGCGGGTCCGCCAGGCCGTCGCGCCGGGTTTTGGCGAACTCGCCCGAGACCAGGCCCTCGGCGGACCCGAAGACGCAGGGGACGACGAGGCTTACGCTCGCCGAGCGGCCGGCGAGGGAGAAGGAGCGCATGTACCCGAGGACCAGGGAGTGCACGTCCGCCTGGACGTCCTGCAGGGGCAGGTTGGGGTCCGACAGCACGCCGCCGCGGGACCAGGTGTAGCCGCAGGTGAAGATGTTCATCCCCGTGGGGAGGGTCAGGTAGGCGCGCGGTTCCAACTCCTGGGCCCCCGCGGCCGCCACAGCGACCAGAAACAGGACGGCCGCTGCGAAAACGCGGATGACGGGGTTCACGGCAGAGCGCCCGGGAAAGGCCGCGCCAGCTGGGCTTCCGTACCCCCGCCATGCCGGCGGTGTTTCTTCCTCGGTCGCTGCGGCGGTCGTCGATATGTAAATTCCAACATCATCTCTTTCTGGAAGTTTTGTCACAGCGAATCCTTCAACAGCCTGGGATGCCGCTCCTCCCCCGCGGGAGGAGCCGGCGGGATGTGCCAGTCCGACTTGGGAACGACCTTGGGGACGGGGGGGTCGGTTCGATAGTGGGGCGACATGATCTGGACGCCGTTCTCGTTGAACGCGTCCTGGATGTTGGCGTGCAACTCCGCCAGGACGAAGACGCGCTGGTCGGCCTCCTCCAGGTAGGCGTTCACCTGGTATTCCACGTAGAAATCCCCCAGGGCGGTCTGGATGACGAAAGGGGCCGGCTCCTTCTTCAGCCCGGCTGTGCGGTCGGCCGCCGTCCGCAGCATGGCGTGGATCTGTCGCCAGGGGGTGTCGTAGCCGATGGTGACGCTGGAGTGCACGGCGACCCCATGGTCACCGGCCAGCCGGGAGAAGTTCAGGGACGTGCCGTTCAACAGCACGTTGTTGGGGATGTTGACCTCCTCTCGCCGGATGGTGTGGACCTTGGTGGACACCGCGCCGATGGACTTCACGGTCCCCTCCACCTCGCCGACTCGAACATAGTCACCCACCGAGAAGAAGCGAGAGAAGATCAGGATGAAGCCACTGATCAGCTGGGAGACCAGTCCCGATGAACCCAACGAAATGACGACGCCGAAAAAGATCCCCAGTGCTTTGAAAACCTCCGTCTCGCTCCCGGGCAGGTAGGGGTAGATGAGCACCACGGTGAATCCCCAGAGGGCAATCAGGGTAAGGCGCCGCATGGGCGTTGCGGTGTCGGGATAAAGGTTGAGCCAGGGGATGCAGACCTGCCGCTGCTCCACCACGGCGAAGAAAAGCCGGACGCCCCGCGAGAGGCCCCAGGCGATAAACAGGGCGATCGCGACAATACCCAACCCCGGCAGGGCAGAAAGGATGCCGCTGCCGACAGTTGTGATCACGCCCAGGGCACTGTGCCGCAGGCCGTCCCCCCAGGGTCGGGTCAGCGGGAAGTGGCTCAGAATGGAGGTTATCCACACGTAAACCAGGAAGACGACGGCGAAGACAAGGGCCAACCGGGTGACCCCTTTCAGAATCATCCGGAACGGGCGGGTCAGCATCCGGACCGTTTCCGCGTCCAGGTCCTTCAACCGTCCTTGGGCGAGTTGCCCGAGGCTGGACCTCAGTCGGTGGTGGATCCGCAGGCACAACCAGACCAGGATCCCCAGGATCACGGTGGACAGGAGGGCCCAAAGCACTCCCTGGAGGATGACGGCGGGCCGGCGTTGCTCCTGAATGGCCGTCAGGGCTTCCTGGAGTTTGCGCACGGTTTCTGCACCGACCTGCGCGGTGGTCTCCTCCGCGAGAAGGTCGACGTCTGCGTCGTAGATGTGGAATACGGGCCGGTCCTTGATGAGAATCCGGTAACTTTCCCCGATCCTTTCGGCCCGTACGGGTCCGGTGATGTTCAGTTCGACCACCTGCCGGATGCGGTCCATGGCGCTGTTGGCGCGACTTGCGGGCGAATAGCCGTTCCACTCCGCCCGAAGTACCGCCACGGTCCGGTTGGCCACCACCACGGCGGCCGGTTCGTCTTTCCCCGGGAGGGCCCGGAGCACCGACAGCGCCGGGGCCGGGGCAGCCGCTGTCGGGGCATCGGAGGTCGGGGCAGAGGCCATCGCCGTCGAAACGGCGGGCGGCTGAGCCTGACCCCACACCACCAGGAGCATCAGAACCAGCCATCCAAGGCCGGTCATCCGGACCCGGTGCGGCTTCATGGCAGGTAATCGATGATGTTGGTCAACTTCCATGGGTTCTGAAACGCCTCCAGCTCGATATCCCCGGTTTTGTCGTCGACTTTCAGCTGCATGACCGGCAGCAGGATGCCCGTGCTCTTGCCCTTCTGGGGGCTCAGGATGATCTCGAAGGCCGACAGGTTGTAGTCCGCGGAGCGGCTGTCCGACCACACCTCGCCGAACCGGATGGGCCGGTCGGTCACCATGCGAATTTTCCGGCCGCCGTCCGGCATTTTGAATTCCCGGATGTACTTGATGTCGAAGCCGAGGGTGCCGGTGATGGCGATATGGCCGTGGGATTGCAATTTGCTCACGGCGTTGTGGAGGCCTTGCGGCCCGCCGGCCTGGAAGGCTTCGAACAGGTTTTTCTGGTCGTCGGCTGTGCTGAACGCGTAGATGATGATGGTGACTCTGGAATGCCTGCCCTGCTGGGTGCCCTCGCCCATGGCGACGGCTTCGATGCGCTCGAACTTCTCCTTGGCGAAGACGGTGAAGCTCCCTGTCAGCAGAAGCCCGGCAAAAAAAAGCGATGCCAGTGGCAGAAAAACACGTCGCGCAAAACTCATTTCAACCTCCTTGATCAGTTAAATCGACATCAGAATGGATCAGCCCTCCTCCTCGGTGAGTGCCTCGATTTTCCCCAGGCGGATTGCCTTCTGCAGGGCGGCGTGGTCCTTTTCGTTCTGGTCGGCGTACGCCACGGAAAATTCGGCGACCGCCTCGTCGAAAGCGTCGCCGCGCCCCAAATAGCCGCTGATCAGCGCGGGGTCGCTGCCCCGCGCGTGGCAGAGCGCCAGGGCCCAGCCGCACCACAGGGCGTACTGGTACATCTCCGCCTTCCCGAAGGTCTCCACGGCGAAACTGATCTTGCAGTCCCGCAGTTGGCGGACGTAGTAGTGCCGCCCGGTGGGCCCCTCCATCCATCCGAGGAAGATGTCGCTGGCGGGCTGCATGAGGCGCTGGCCGTTCACCACCCGCTGGCCGTGGTTGGGGTAGACGCTCGGGCCGGCGAAGGCCTCCAGCACCGAAGTGCGCGCCTCCTTCACCTGGAGGATGAGGGGATCCCCCTCGTTGGCCTGCAGCAGGACGATCCAGCAGGCGGTGCCCACGCTCCCCACGCCCACCACCTTGATGGCAACGTCCCTGATCTCGAAGCTGTCGAGCAGCACCTGGCAGGCCGGCGCCAGGGTGTCCCGGTACCGGGCGAAGGTCTCCGCGAGGACCGGGTCGATCTCTCCCGGTTTGTGAGTCTCCCAATGAAAGATCGTCGGGCGCTGGTCCCGGATGAGCGGCGTCTTTCCGTCTGCGTTGACCAACTTGGGAAAGACGTTTTCGGCGATGGTTTTCCCGCGCTCCTTCTCCAGTCGCCGGATGGCCCGGCGCCGCACACAGTCTTCCGTGTGGGAGGCGATCAGGGTGGCCGAATCCAGGGTCAGGTACCAGAGGTCCAGCACGCGCATCGCGCTGAACTCGGCCATGTGCTCGCGGTAGGAGCGCACACACCGGCGGGCCGCCTCCCGGGCCGCCGCCTCCGGCAGGCCGTTGTCCCGGCAGCCCACCACGAAACTGGCCGCCAGCCGCTTGACGTCCCATTCCCAGGGCGCCGGGAGGGTCTCGTCGAGGTCGTTGATGGAGAAGATGACCTGCCGTTCCGGCGTGGCGAACGCGCCGAAATTGCACAGGTGCGAGTCCCCGCCGCACTGCACGCGGATACCCGAGTTCGGCGTATTCGCCAAATCTGTGGCCATGTGGAGGGCCGCCCCCCGGTAGAAGGTGAAGGCCGTACGGGCCATCCGCCCGTGGCGGAGAGGGAGCAGCACCGGGAGCCGCCCCTCTTCGGCCGCCAGCACCAGGTCCACCGGGTCGGGCCGCCCGGCGGGCGCCGCCCATTTCGCGTGCGAACTTCGCGGGCAGGATTCCCGGAGGCGCTTGCCCATAGCGAGTCGCTCGGCCCGGGACAGGTGACGGGTAAACGACAAGGCACTCCCGGTGCTCTCCTGTTCCGGACAGTTTTGAACCTGTTTCTTTTTCATGATAAACTCCCGGTCTGGCCTTTATATTCGGACTGACAGTACCCCGTGTCTCCATTTTCCCCTGCTAATAACGCAAGCAAGACGAATCAGAAGTGGACGCCCAGGTTGAGCCCCACCCGGTGCTGATTCTTCGCGATGTTCCCGCCGGACTCCCCCGCGAAGGTGTAATCCCAGACGAAACCAAGGGAAACCACCCGGCTGAGCGGCTGGCTGATCTCCAGGTTGAACCGGAGCATGTGGTTGGCCGAGTTCTTAAAATCCTGGAGGTAGAAGAAAACCTCCCGAAGTTTGAACGCGAAAGGCAACTGGCAATGCAGGTCCTGGAAGATTCCGGCGACGAAGTGCCAGCCCCGGCTCGTAGTGTACTCGACGTACTGGACACCGGCGACAGGTCCGACGGAAAGCTGGGCGCGCTTTCCCTTCAGCAGCCAGTACCCCACCCCGAAGACCTGGTAGGCTTCGTTGAGCAGGTTGACGATGGGGTCCCGGTAATAGTTGGCGTTGGTCTGCAGGAACCACCGCGGCCGGAAGTACTGTCGGAAGCGGATTCCGCCGTCCAGGATGTTGTCCTTGGCCTTTCGCGTACCATCTTCGGAAACGTCGTCCTTCCGGTAATAATTGAACGTGAGCAGGTATTCCCGGTTTCCGGGGACCGTTTTTTCAGTGCGGTAGCCCAGGTCGAGCGTGGCATCGCTGTCCCGTCCCCGACGCAGCACCAGGCCGAAACGGAAATCGGTCTTCCACCCCGGAAAGGGCTGAAGGATTTTCAGAAGTGCGTTTTCCATCGACCGCGTACGGGCCGAATCACCGGCGTCTGCCCCGGAATCGTCCCCGACCGGCGCCGCTGACGCCGTCCCCCCGGCCATGGCGGCGCCCGCCGACAGCGACCCGGGACGAGGCTCCTGCGCTACCGACAGGCCGTCCGCAGGCGGTTTTGCGGCTGTCGACCCCGTCGTCTCCGGGATGGCCCCCCGTTCCAGGCGGGCGATGGCGGAGCGAGGCACTCTCAGCACGCCGAAAGCGCTGGAGTTGAACTCGACAATCTCCGCCGACTCCGAGACGACCGTTCCCGACAGGTGTTCACCGCCGCGGGTATACAGTTCGTCGGCCCGCAGGCCCGACCCCGCGGCGAGCAGGAGCCCCAGAAGGACGATCAGCGGCTTAGGGTTCTTTGCCATGGCACTCTATCCGTTTTGACTTCACCGTGCCGGGATGGTGACGACAGGCAGCATCTCCGGCTGCCCGGATTCCATCATCGTGAAGAGAAACATGATGGCGACAAAAGACCGCTTCGAGACCCAGTCGTCGGGGGCGATCCAGAACCAGGCCCCCTCGTAAGGCACGGCGGCATAGGCGTTCTTCGGTTTCTCGGTGCCGCTGTAGATGTGCAGGAGTGGTTTTGGGCGGTTCTCGTCGGCCACCTTGGGGGGGGTGAGTTTCCGGTCGGCGTGCACCTGCGGAATGTCGACGCCCTGGCCGAGGGCCATCAGAATCTGGAGCATGGACCGGGGGGCCACCGTGAATTCATCGCCTTCCCCGCGGATGGGGGATTGCAACAGCCGGAACGTGTCCCGCTCCGGGGGCAGCTTGAGTAGTTCCTTGATTTTTTTGAGTTTTTCCAGGGCCTCCGGGCTCATCCCCTGTCGGCGGAAGAACAGGGCGGTGGCCAGCTGGCTCTCCTTGCCTTCCGAGTCGATCCGCATACCGAAACCGTCGGCTTCCTGGGCTTCCCGAAGCAGGGTCAGCACCTCGAAGAAGGTCAGGTCCGCTTGCCGGAGCCCGGTGGGAATCGAGGCCCGGTTCCGTACGCCACATATGGATTCGAGGGTAAGTTCCAGGATGAAATCGATGGCGTATCCGGCCTGGACCATCCTGAAAATCCGGGCGGGGGAGATGGGTTTGACGAGGCTTTCCAGGAACTTGTCCCCGGTCTTCGGGGCGTAGGTGATGGTGGGCTGGTCGACGTAGGTCCCGCTGACGCCGAGGGTCAAGCCGGTGCCGGGCATCGAGTTCTTGGAATAGACCGTCCCCCCCACGGAAGCGGAAGAGTGGAACTGGTAGCCGCTGACGATGGAGGCCACATCCAGGAAGATGGGCAAGTCGATGTACCGCACTTTGACGATGTTGAGCAGGGTCTGCTGTTTCCAGGAATCGGCGATGGTTCGGCTGTAGTCGAAACGGTCCCGCGGGATGGTGGGCGGGCCGATGGCCCGGCACCCGGCCAGCGCCAGAAGGATCGCCAAGGTACTTGCGACTGTCCCCAGGGCTTTTCGTTTGGACATGGACCTCCTCCTCTCAGCGGGCCAGAAGGGAAAACAGCCCCCACAGCCCGCCGACCGCGAGCAGCGCGGCGACGGTGACGCTGAGCGGCCAGCGCGACGGGACCGGGGTTTCGCCCCGTCGGAGACGGCGCAGGGTGCGCCAGTGCGACAACCCGGCAAGAGCCATGGACACGATCCCGACCACCACCAGCGCCACGCCGAACCAGATGGCCACCTGGTGCACCCGGGCCGTTTCCAGACTCTGCCGGGACTGCCGCAGGGAGCGGAAGAAGGCGACCATGCCGAAGCCGAAGGAAGCCATGGTCAAGGCGGTCCGAACCCAGGCCAGGGTCGTGCGTTCGAGGGCGAGGTGCGTCCGGTAGACGGCCATCTTCGTGCGGTCGTCGGCCAGCCTGGTGCGGCCCACCGCCAACCGGGTGGCCAGGTTCGGACCCTCGTTGGTCTGGTCGGTCCCGTCGGCGACCAGGTTCGGATTCTCGGCTTGTTGCGTTTCCATGGGCACATTCCCTCCGAAATGGGGCAGTTCATTTCTAATGCTCAATCGAGCGGAATGAGCGCCTCGGCCCACCATGCGGGAGGCGGCACCTGGGTGGGCGTGAATTCCGCGCGCTGCATGCCCGGGATCGGCGGCAGCTGGGCAAGCACCTTCGCCTGCCGGGAGACGACGGCTTCCCTGGTGATGTTGAAAACTGTCAGGTCTTCGGCCTGGACGACCGGGCCTTTGTACACCTCGCGGAGATCCGAGAAGACCATCGGGACCACCTGCGGCGACAGCAGGGTGTGCCAGAGTACGGCCACGCGGGGCTTCACCAGGCCAAACACCTTGCCGGCAGCCTTGGGCGAGGTATGAGCGGCATTCAGCGCAATCGTCGCCCGCTCGATCGAGAGGCCCGATGCCGCCGCCAGCGCCGCCGCCGGCGGGAAGCACTCGTGGATGAGCACGTCGACGCCCTGGCAGGCTTTCACGAGCGGCCAGCACGGGCGGGTGTCGCCGGAAAAGCCCAACGACACGCCGGCGAAGTCGATGCGATAGCCCACGGCGCCGCTGATGCAGTGAACGACGGGAAAAGCCGTCACCTTCACGCCGTTCTTCTCGTAGACGATCTGGGTCTTGCTGTAGTCGAACTCCGACCCCACGATCCTCATGCTTTCCGGATTGATGGGCCCCTTTCCGGCCTCGGTGTCCCACGCCAGCACGTCCTCCATCGCTTCGCAGAAGTGCTTCGTGCCCAGGCGGGGCTCCGTCCCGCTGGGTCCCCATACGTAGACCGGCCCATCCGCCCGCCCCACCTTGGCGAAGCTGCCGCTCAGCGTGAGGAGGTCGCCCATGTGGTCGGCGTGCAGGTGCGAGATGAACACCTTGTCGATCTTGTTCACGGGCAGCTTCAGGCTGGCATAGTTGACGAGGGCGCCGGTCCCGAGGTCGAAGACCAGAACGTCGCGCTCGGGATTGCCGACTTCGACCATGACGCTGGCCGAGGCCTGGGCGCGCGTCGGCCATGGATTGCCGCTGCCGAGCACCGTCACGCGCAGCTCGCCGTCCGCGAGCTGCTCCTCGCCCGGGACGAACACCTCCGGGTATTCCCGCTTCGGCGTGCCGACAACCGGCGTCTGGGTGATTGCCTTCGTCCCGCCGGCGTAAGTCAGTGCCGGCAACGGAGCGCCCTGCTTCCCGGCCGCCTCGGCGGCCTTGCCCTTCCCTGCTTCCTGAGCCGCAGCACACAGACACGTCGCCGCCATCAAGGCCAGCAGGAGCATCATCCGTCCATATTTCCGCATAACATCCTCCCTGTACCCAAAAGTTGATCTCCGAATTTCGCGATCGTCCGCCGCTCTGTCCGACCTTTCCGGAACCGCCCGGTCGCTCGGTGGGCGAAGGGCGATTCCCTCATTTCTTCCCCCCCGCCGGAAACATCAGGGTCATCTGGAGGCGCAGCGACCACCGCGCCCCGCTGCTCTCCGATTTCCCTGTTTTCCGTACCTTTCGCGCTCGCATCCGTTTGCACCGTTTTTCCAGGTTCACCGCCGCCGGCCCCTGGCGCGGCCGCCGCCAGAGCTGCCGCCGGACCCGCTGCGCCAGGAATCGAAACTCCTCTGCCGCCGGGCGGAATCGGACCGGGCCTGATGGTCGCGCTGAAGCTGCCGGGAATCCCGGTTCCAGGAGTCGGACGCCGACGACCGCGCCGACCCGCTCCCGGTTGCCGTCGCCTGGACCCGGTCAGCGGAGACCGTCCCCGTGCCGGCCGATTTCGCCTGCTGGGTGTTGGCCGTGGCCGATGTCCGGCTGGCCGATTTTTCCTGGGGGGTCGGCTTGTTCACCGAGTTCCACGACCCGTCCTCGTATTTCTGCCAGGACCCGTCGTCGGACTTCTTGTAGACGTTCCCGTCGTGGGTGGCGTAGAGGTCGTCGTCGTGGGTCTTCCGCACGGTGGTGGTGCCGTGGTCCGTGGAAATCCCCACCCCCTTCCCCCCCTGGGAGGTCTCGTAGCCGGCCATGGTTCCCCGGGAGTCGGAATAGTGGGCGGTCCGGGCCCACTCGTCCCCCTTGGTCACCACGGACTGCCCCCAGTTGGCGTAGGGGGAAGACCGCTGGTAGGTGGCCCCCCCACGCCCGGTGGAAGGGTTGTAGCCCCGGGCGGCGTAGGCCGCCTGCCCGCCGGGCCCGTAAGCGGCCGCTTTCTGGCCCCAGGCGCCGGTGTACGGGTTGTAGGCCTCGGCGTAGCCACGCCCGCCGTAGGGGCCCCAGGCGGCCGCCCCGCGGGCGTAGGTGCCGGTGTAAGGGTTGTAGGCCGCGGCGTGACCACAGCCGCCGTAAGGGCCGTAGGCCACGGCCCCGCGGGCGAAGGTGCCCGTGTAGGGGTTGTAGGCGGCCGCGCACCCGTACGAGTAAGGGCGAGGATAGTACACCGGATAGTGGATTCCCGGGGGGTAGTACCAGTAGGGCGGGTAGTAGTAGCCCGAACCGTACACCACGCAGGCGCCGATCACGAACGCGCCCAGGTAGCCCGCCGTGTAGCCCGTGGTGACCGTGCTCGGCGTGGACTCGTACACCGTGACGTACGTCACATTGTATTTGGGGTTGCTCGGTGGAATGGTGTAGATTTCCTTCGGCACGCTGTCGGCCACGGCCCACGGTCCGGCGGGCGAGACCGCCACGAACCAGACGGCCTGGTGGCAGCAGTAGTACTTTTCCTTGAACTTGATGACGTCGAAGGCGGTGTTGACGGCGTAGGCCAGGGTCGTGCCCTCCACCGGCTTGAACTCGGGGTCGCCCGAGTACTTGACGTCCACCGTGACCTCGCTGCGCTTCACCTCGGCCTTGTGCGGGACCTGGGCCAGCATCGCCGCCTCCTTCGCCTCCGGCGTGCCGGGCACGGAGACCCGGACCTTCCCCTTGGCGTGGTCGGCGGGGATCCGGGCAAAGTCCGCGGGCAGGGCGTCGCCGGCGACGGCGGCCCACGGCCCTTCCGGTTTCAGGGAGCGGAACCAGCGGCCGGAAACCAGGAAATAGAAGCTCTGGTCGGCCTTGTTCCAGAAAAGGTCGCTTTCCGTGTTTTTCACCCAGGAGAGGCCGGTGCCGGGAATGGCCGCCCGGGCGGGGGCGCCCTTGAGCAGGATCAGCTCCGCCGGCTTGAAGCTCACGAGGACTTTCGGCGCCTTGGCGGCGGAGACGGATTTCCCCGGCAGGTGGGCACGGGCGTCCGCCCACTGCTCCTCCTTGGGGAGCGCCCAGAAGGACCGGGGCAGTTTGCCGGCCGGCGCCCAGGGCCCCGTGATCCCTGCGCCCTTCAGCCAGAAAGTCTCGTTCAACAGGTAACACTCGGTTTTCCCCGCCTCCCGCAACACCAGCCAATTGGTGTTCAGGGCGAACTGCAAGGCGGTTCCTTCGACCGGGGCGAACACCGGTTCGCCGTCGAAGATCACCAGAACCGCCGGTGTCGTGCGGCAGAGGATCACCGGCGCTTCCGGCGCCGCCGGGACAGGTTGCACCGGTCCTTCCGGCGCCGTCCGATGGGAAGCCTCCGCATCTCCTTCATAGGACAGGATCAGGTCGACCGACATCTTCAGGGGCCCGGAGGGCACAAGCTGCGTCAGGAGTGTGGTCAGCTTCTGGGCAGTGGCTTCGTCTGCCGAAGGGAAAGAAACGTTCACGATTTTCTGGTTGTAGAGCACCACCGTCCGGGTGGAAAGATCGGTGTTCGTCTCGGCGGTCATTTGCAATGCCGCCGGGATGGATCGCTTCGCCCCCGGCGGCAGGATTTCCGCGGCCAGGCGGTAGTCCAGACGAGCATGGGACGCCCAGTCGTCCACCTGGGGCTGGTACAGAATGACCTGGGTCCCATCCGGCGCCGTTTTCATTCTGGTCCAGGGTTGCGACGCCGGACCTTCTGCCAGAATCGCTGCCGGCATCAGCACGGCGCATAAAAACATGACAATCAATCGGATCCGCATTTTCTTCCTCCTGTGGTCACGTCCATCGGCATTTTCCATTCTCGCTCCTCGCCGGAAATTTCCCGGGCGGGCCTCCTGCCGTTTCATTCCGTCTTTCCTGTCTGCGCCTGTCTCGCAGGCGCATCCCCCCCGTCCGGGTCCGCCTTTTCCGTCCGCTGTTCCTGGATCCAGCCCAGCCCGCCGGTTTCCGTCACCTCGTAGAAACCGAGTTCCGGGGCCCGCGCCCCGAGTTCCATGGCCAGCAGCAGCCGATGGTAGAGGCTGGACTGGATGAAAAGGCGGAGGTCATCTCTCGTGCGCCACCGGTCGAAATAAACGACCGCCTTGTCTTTCCCCGGCTGCTCGAAGACGGCGCAGTCCACACACCCCGCGCATCCGGACAACAGGCTCTCGACGGACCGGAGGATCCCCAACACGGCTCCCCGTTTCCCGCTCAACGGCACTATTTTCAGGATGGTCACCATCATCATGCTTCGCTGTTGCATGACCTGTGCCAGTCCGAGGCCGGTGCGGGGCGATTTCCATTTAACCCTTGCAAGGGCAAGAGATGGCTCATGCCGCCCGGCAAGTGACCGGGAAGGGAGAGGAATCGGAATGGTCGACATCCCGACTTCGGGACGGCATTCCGACTTTGCACCGATCCCACCGCCGGCTGTGCAAGGACCTGTCCCGTCTTTGCCGCGAGCGCCGCTAATCAGTTGATATTTTATTGCAATTATTTATGTTATCTTTTTGTCAGAACAGGTGTCATTCGCCCCGAACCGCCTTCGCGCACTTCGCGGGTCAAGGCTCCGGCTCGTCCCGACGGGGGGAGATGCCGAGCTTGTTCATGCGGGAATACAGCGTCGAGGGTTTCATCCCGAGCTGGGCAGCGGCGCCGCCGGGCCCCTTGATCCTCCCGCCGGTCCGCTTCAGGGTCTTGCGGATGAGCTCCGCCTCGGCATCGGCGAGGGAGACGGGGATGGCGGCGGCGTCCGCGGCCGCCACCGGGAGGTCGACCTGGAGGGTGTGGCCGGTGGAGACGATCACCGCCCGCTCGATGACGTTGCGAAGCTCGCGGACGTTCCCGGGCCAGTGGTAGAGCTGGAGCGCCTCCATGACCCGGCGCGGCACCTGTAGGACGCTCCGGCCCATCCGCTTGGAGAACTCCTCGGCGAAGGACCGGACCAGGAGCGGGATGTCGTCGGGGCGCTCCCGCAAGGGGGGAACCTGGATGGGAAACACGTTGAGGCGGTAGTACAGGTCCTGCCGGAAGGTGCCCCGGCGGACCTCGGCCGCCAGGTCCCGGTTGGTGGCGGCGATGATGCGCACGTTCACGGAGATGGTCTTCGAACTTCCCAGGCGCTCCAGGCAGCCCTCCTGGAGGACGCGGAGCAGCCGGACCTGGACGACGGGCGTCAGTTCGCCGATCTCGTCGAGGAAGATCGTCGATCCGTCGGCGAGTTCGAAACGGCCGGCCTGCCGCGTCAGCGCACCCGTGAAGGCCCCCTTCTCCCGCCCGAACAGCTCGCTCTCGACGAGCGTCTCGGGCAGGGCGGAACAGTTGACCGTGATCATCAGCCGGTCGGCCCTCGGGCTGAGCTGGTGGATGAGATGGGCGATGAGCTCCTTCCCCGTGCCGGTCTCCCCCTGGATGAGCACGGTGGACAGGGTCGGGGCCACCTGGTTGACCATTTGCAGCGTCTTCTGGATGGCTGCGCCGTGCCCGATGATGCTGCCCTGCTCGTACCCGTGGGTGATCTCCTCGCGAAGGTAGACGTTCTCCTGCTGCAGCCGGTCCTTCAGTTCCCGGATCTCTTCGAGAGCCGTCTGCAGCGACGTTTCGTAGCGTTTTTCCTCCGTGATGTCCCGGATGGCGCCCACGGTTCCCAGGGCCCGGCCGTCCTCGTCACGCCCCGTGACCCGGGCCGAGTGGCTGAACCAAAGCTCTCCCCGGTCCGGGTGCAGGTAGCGGTAAACGAGCCGTGCCCGGTTCAGCTTTCCCGTCAGCATCTCCCGGCTCAAGTCGATCACCTTTCCGCGGTCCTCGGAGTGGACGTGTTCCAGGAAGAAGTCCCGTGCCTGGTGCTCATTCCCGGGCGGGAGGCCGAACAGTTTCTGGACGCGCGCGTCCAGGAACACGAACATCGGAGGGGTGCGCATTTCGTAGAAGCCGAGGTCCGCCGCTTCGATGGCGGCCTCGAGCCGCGCCTTGTGCTCCAGGAGGGAGCGCTCGTGCCGCTTGCGCTCGGAAACGTCCAGCGAGACGCCCGCCAGGTGGTCCGGCTTCCCGGATTCGCTTGCCTGGGTCATTCCCCGGGAGACGATCCACCGGGTTTCGCCATCCGGGAACACGATGCGGTACTCGACGCGGATTTCACCCCGCTCCCGGACCGCGTCGTCCACCGCTTGCCGGACCCGGTCGCGGTCCTCAGGGTGGACGACGTCGAAGAAGCGGTCCAAGGTGACGTCCAAGTCCGGTGCGAAGTGGAACAGCTCCTTGGCTTTGGCCGTGACCCAGAACTGGCCGGTCTCCAGGTCCAGGCTCCACAGGCCTGCGTTCGCCGACGCCGCGGCCAGGCTCAGCCGCGCCTCGCTCTCCCGAAGGGCCCGGTCCGAATTCTTCCGGTAGAGAGCGTTGGCGAAGATCCCCGCCACCAGGTGAAGCCGCTTGACCGTATGTTCCGGCCAGGGGCGCGCCTCCCGCATGGCGTTGAAGGACAGCACCCCGATCGGGGGGCGCCCCCCCGCCGACAGCGGGAACACCAGGGCCGACTGGATGCCGAAGTGGCGCCAGGATTCCCGGTCGCGGGCCGCCTCGGGCGGGAGGTCGTCCAGGGATGGGACGACGACGGTCCTTCCCGCCGACAATTCTTGCATGCACCAGGGATAATACTCCCGAGCGCGCATGGGTTCCGGCGGGATCGGTCCGTCCACCAGGCGGAAGTAGTGGGTCAGGGCGAGGCTTTCCGGGGCCTCCGGCGACCACATCCATATGGCGCACCCGTCGATAGCGAGTCCCTCGCAGATCCGGCGGAGGGTGTCCACGATCTCCGCGTCGACCTGCTCGGAGGGCCGGATGATGAACGAGGCCGACAGTTCGGTGACCAGGGATTCGAAGCGCAACCGCTCTTCGCAGTCTCGCTTCAGCTTGTCTTCGTTCGATTCCGCCATTCCCGCCCCGCATTTAATAAGGACGCAGTATACCACGGCTTCGACAATCCAGCGCAAGGGTAATGCAAATGGCCCGACTTCCCCATCCGGAGACGAAAAAAGTGTCAAAAACCGGCCCCGATGACACAGCCCGAATTTCGGAAAGGCTTTCGTCTCATTTGTGTCCTGGTGGCAGCTTTCGCATTTTTACTGGAAATCCCGGGGGATGTCCTCCCGCCACTCCTTTTCGCGAACCAGGGCCCCGTTCTCGTAAACCCGGCGTTTCACCCTCACACGGAAGACCGTTGCGTCTGAGCGGACGTCCACCTCCGCCTTCACCTGGACCACCCGGCCGCCCGCCGTCATCTTCCACTCCCCTTCCCCGCGGAAGGAGGAGTCGGCGGGATTGTCGGCGCAGGTGCGGTAGACCAGCTGCTCCGAGGTGCGGTACCGCCGGCCGTGCACCTCGTACTCGTGATTCTCCCCACTGGTCACGGTGGTGAAGTTGTCCCGCACCAGCGTCCGGGTGGAACTGCCGGAATCGATGTAGCGGGCGTCCGGGGCCTCCTCCTCCGGCTCGGGGATCAGGAGGACGGGCATGCGCGGGCGGGCCGCGGCGTCGACGAAGGGGAGCTCCAGTTCCGAGGCCCCGCCGCCCAGGACCAGGGTGGTGGTCATGGCGTAGGGCGTGGGCCAGATCATGGGGAACTGGGCGTTGGTGACGGCCAGCCGGATGCGGTGCCCCTTCTCGAAGGTCCAGGTGGTGAAGTGGAGGGGGATGAGGAGTTCCACCTCCTGGCCCGGGACCAGCGCTTCCGGTTCGCGGCGGGAGCGGCGCTGCGCGCCGTTGATCAGCCCGCCGGTGACCAGGGAGACGCTTCCGTCGGGGTGGACGTCCTCCAGCCGCACCATCCAGTGGGCCAGGGTCGCGTCGCTGGAGACCGTCAGCCGGACGCGCGGAATGCCCACCAGCACCTGGCTCGCCTCCATTTCCGGCGAGTCGTACGCCAGCGCGGCCGCATCGGCGCCCTGCATGTCGCCCGTCACCTCCCCCCACCAGTTCCCCACCTCTGTGCCCGTCCCGGGTTGGTAGGCGAGGACGTGACGCGCGGAAGGGCCGGGGGCCGGCTGGAGAGAGCGGTCCCCCTGCGGGAAGTACCGGACGACATGGCTGCCCGGGAAGGGCCAGTCCCCCGCCCGGAACTCGCCGGGGGTGGTGGCGATCTCGGTGGAGGCGGGCACGCTGCCCCGGACGAACACGGTGAAGCGGGGCTCGTCCATGACGCCGTTGCGATGGCCGCTCAGCCAGTGGTGAAACCAGCGCACGGCCGTCTGGCGGCTCTCGTAGTTGGGCCCGGGCGAACCGCCCACGGGCCAGTCGTGATTCCAGGTGCCGATCTCGCCCCGCATGGGCACGCCCATGTTCTCCAGCATGTGGGGGACGAAGTCTCGGTAGCCGTCCAGCAGCCCGCCCACGACGAAGACGGGGATGTCGATGGCCGCGTAGTCGGTGTCCAGCGAGCGCCCGTCCTCCCACCACCCGCTGTCCCGCTGGTGGCGGATGTAGGTGAAGATCCAGGGCTCGGCGTCGAAGCGGTCGCGGAAATAGGCCTCGTCCAGCCGGTAGTCCGGGGCCCGGGGAGCGGGGTTTTCCGTCTCCATCTCGATGGAGTACATGTCCAGGTGCATGGCGCCGTCGATGTAGTGGATGTCGTTGCCGTAGATGTCCTCGGAGCCGTGCATCGCGTAGAGGGCGCCCAGGTGCGGGGGCCGGCGCATGGCGGTCATGATGCCGTTGAAGGCGCTCCAGGACATGCCGATCATGCCCACCCGGCCATTGCACCAGGGCTGGTGGGCCAGCAGCTCGATGACTTCCTGGATGTCCTGCAGTTCCGCGTTCGAGTACTCCCGCTCCACCAGCCGGCCCTCGGAGGACCCCGTGCCGCGGACGTCGACCTGGGCCGCTGCGAGGCCCCGACGGGCGAGGTAGGCGTTCTGGGAGTACTCGGACCTGTAGGAGCTGTCGTCCTTGCGGTAGGGGAGCATCTCCAGCACGACGGAGAACTTCTCGCAGGCGCAGCGGGGCACGGGCTTCCAGTAGCTGACGGCCAGGCGGACGCCGTCGGACATGGCCAGGGTGTCCTGGGTGAACTCGTACTCGTAGGAGGGCCCGTAGTAGATCGGCGGGCCATCCTTGGGCTGCCCCCCCGGGCAGGGCGGGGGTGCGGCGGTCGCCCCGGCCGGGCCAACAGCCGCCGTGGGGAGGGTGGCGGCCGCTGGGGCGCCGGAAAGGAACAGGAAAAACGGCAGGAGCAGCCTCGCCGGCCGGAAAACATTCTTCGTCCACCACTTCATCGGGTCACCTCCCCCCCAGGCACGGCCTTGGGGCGTGTTATTCCAACGGCAGCGCGGATGGCGATCCCGCGTGACACCCGTTCACGACAGCGGCACCTTCAGGGCGAGTCCGGAAAGGAGAGGCCCCGGCCCGCCGCCGTGAGCACGAATCCGCAGCCGAAGGGCTCCAGGGCCGACAGTTCCACCTGCACGACGTGCGTCCCGGCCGACAGGCTTTTCCGAACCGTCTGCGCATTCGGCGTCACCCACCCGCGGGAGGGCAGGTCGGCAAAACCGCGGAAGCGGTTCTCACCCCGGAAGAGCTCCTCGCCATCCACCCGCAGCACGACGGCATCGCTGAAACCCAAGCCGAAAGTCACGTCGGCCTCTTCCGCCAGGGTGAAGGAACGGGAAAGCACCGCCTGGCGAGTCGCCGGATCCAGCGCGGCACCGGCGTCCACCACGCCGTTGTCGCCCGCCCGCAACCGGGAACCGTCCGGGGCCCGCCACGAGGAAACCGCGTCCGCCGGCGCCGTGGCCCTGACCCCGGTCTCGGGGATGGGTCTCGCGGGGAACACCCGCAGGTTGCGGAAGAAGGCCGGGCGATAGCTCCACAGCCCGATGCCGCCGGGCCCGGCACCGTGCGCCAGCCGCTCCACCACCAGGGGATCCTGGTCGTTCACCTGCACGGAAACCCGTCCGCGATGCACGTTCAGGCGCAGGGTGAACCACTCCCGCAACGGAACGACCGCACTTTTCTGGTACGGCGGGCCGTTGAACAGTTGCCAGGAATTCCCGCCGCGGAAGACGGGATCGTACTGGATGGCGTCGGGCTGGCCGCTGGCATGGGGAACGGGGTAGGCCAGCTCGTAGTCGGACCCGTCCCGGGCGTGAAAGGCGACACCGGGGTAGCACGGGCCCTCGGCCAGGATTTCCACCTCCAGGCGGAAGTCCTCCCGCCGCAACTCCTTCAGGAACAGGAGTCCTTCCAGTCGAAGGACCGGACCGCCGTCACGCACCAGGTACTCCGCGGTCCGGGCAGGGCCGACCAGTCCACCCGGCCCCTGGAATTTTTCCTCGAAGAAGGGGGTTTCCGCCAGCAGGGTGTCCCGGGCGAAGGAAAAATGCAGCTGGGCAATCACCCACTTCCCGTTCCGCCGGCACAGGACGCCCGTCCAGCGGCAGTCCTTCCAGCATCCCTTCTTCCCCCGGTACGACCAGCAGTCTTCCAGAAGGGCGGAGAACCAGGCCGTGTCGCCGCCCGCGGAACGGTGCACCTGCAGGTCGCGCAAAGCGTGGCCGGCGTAAACGAAGTCGGGGTCCGCAAAGGCGCCTGCGTTCTTGCGGAAAGCTTCGAAGCCCCGGATCGTGGTGCCGGAATCCGGATGGTAGATGAACAGTTCGGCCCCGCTGTCGAAGATTTCGAAGAGCCGGGCGAAATCCTTGGTCCGGAACCACCCGATGGCGTCGTCGATGGTTTTCCCGATGGCGGCCAGTTCGGGGTCGGGAGCAGGCCCGACCGCCTGGGCCCGCATGGCCTCCCCGGAGAAGTCGAGTAAAATCAGCCAGCACACCACCGCCTTGATCGGCAGGAACATGTCGAACCTCCTGGTTCTTCTGCGAAAGGGCTTCGACCCAAGGATCCCCGAAGACACCCGGAAAACCCCAAAGGCCGGAGATCGTTTTTCCACCATGCTTTTCAATAAAGCCCAACTATTTGACGAATCAATTGGATGAATTATAACTGGTTTCGTGGACACCCAATCATTATTTTCATGGACAGCCGACATCGATCAGGCAAATCGGGCAATCCCCAATCCGGCGATGTATAGATTCTAAAGAGAGTTAACCGCAGAGGCACACGGAAAGCCGCCGAGGGCTGCCAACGAGACTTTTTCAATCCCCCTCCGCGCTTCTCCGCGCCCCTCCGCGGTTCCTGTTCTTCCCTTCATGGACACCCAGCCGAACGGTGATGGACACCCAACCATACTCGGGGGCAAAATCATGGACACCCAACAAAATTCATGGACACCCGGCGAACAGGGCAGGAAAACCAGGACGGCCGCCTGTTCCCCTCATTGGGGTCAATGGTTCATCCCGCATTCGGGCGGCTGGGCGCCTGTGCCTGGTCCTCCCTGAAAACCGTGAATGCAACGTGTTCCGGGAACTTTTTCCCCCCGCCGCATCGTAGTCTGTGTTTCCGGTCGGTCAAGACGGATCCGGCGCCCGGGCCGCCACGCGGCCCACCAGCGAAAGGTAGCCACGGGGAGCCGGAAGGGCGCCGGAAATCACCCGGCCGGGCAAGGACGACCCCACATGGAAATGATCATCCTCGACGACATCCGCTTCCGCTACGGCGACGTGACCGCCCTGGACGGCGTCCGCCTGCGCATCGGCGGGGGCATCCACGGGCTGCTGGGCCCCAACGGCGCCGGCAAGACGACCCTCATGAAGATCCTGCTGGGCTTCCTGCGGCCCTCGTCCGGCACCGGCTCGGTGTTCGGCCAGGGCCTGGGGGGCGACCTCCGGGAATTCCGCCGCAACGTCGGCTACATGCCGGAGAGCGACTCCCTGCTGCCGGGCATGGACGCGGTGGAATTCACCGCCTACCTCGGCGAACTGAGCGGCATGCCGCGCCGGGAGGCCATCAAGCGGGCCCACGACGTCCTCTACTACGTGGGGCTGGAGGAGGCCCGCTACCGGCTGGTGGAGACCTACTCCACCGGCATGCGGCAACGCCTGAAGCTGGCCCAGGCCATCGTCCACGATCCCGGCATGCTGCTCCTCGACGAACCCACCTCCGGTATGGACCCGGCCGGGCGCCAGGCCATGCTGGAACTGATCCGCGACATCGCCGCCACCGAGGGGAAGAACATCATCCTCTCCACCCACCTGCTGCCGGACCTAGAGTCGACATGCAAAGATGTTGTGATAATGGACAACGGCCGGGTGGTGGCGGAAAAGCCCGTGGGCGACCTGCACCCCGCCATGGGCGAGGTGTTCGACCTGGCTTTCAAGGGGGAGGCGGGGCCGTTCCGGGCTGAACTGGAGGAGGCCCGCTGCCGCCTGGAGGAGAAGGAACGGGAAAACTACCGCGTCGAACTCCCCCCGGGGGAGACCACCCGGACCCTGTTCCGGGCGGCCCGCCGGTGCGGCGTGCAGATCCGTCGCCTGCAGCGCAGCCGCATCACCCTGGAGGAGGCCTTCATCCAGGCCGTGGAGGAAAATCATGGGAATTAGGCAGAAAGGTTACATGGGGTGGGAAGGCGAAGTCACCCGCCCGGGGATGCGCTGGCTCCCGATCCTGCGCAACGGCATCCGGCGGGTGGCCAGGCAGAAGTACGCGGGGCTCGTCTTCTTCCTTGGCGCCACGCCCTTCCTGTTCTTCCTGGCCGTCATCTACGCGGTGGCCAAGCCGGAACTGAAGATGTTCTCCCGCCTGGTGCGCAGCCTCCAGTCGGACGCCTCCATCTTCCACATGTTCTACACCAACAACTTCCTGATTTTCATCCTGGTGGTGCTGTGCATCTTCAGCGGGGCGGGGCTGATCTCGGGGGACCTCCGCCTGCGGGCCCTGCCGCTATACTTCTCGCGGCCCCTCTCCCGTACCGGCTACCTCGCCGGCAAGCTGTCCACCGTGCTCTTCTACCTGCTGCTCTTCACCCTCGTCCCGGGAATTGTCCTCTTCATCCTGAAGATGGTCTTCTCCGGCAGCCTGATCCTGAAACCAGACCTCTGGCTGGCCATGGTGGCCTTCCCGTTGCTGGTCGGTCTCTTCCTGGCCGCCATGACCCTCTTCCTCTCGACCTTGAGCGAACGGCTCAACTTCGTCCGCATCATATTGGTGGCCGTGTTCTTCTTCTCGGACGCCGTGGCGGCCATCCTCACCGAGATCACCCACATGGAGGGCTGGCACCTGCTCTCCGTCAACCGCAACATCAACCACACCGGGGCTTTTTTCTTCGGTCAGGAAAGGGAGTTCGCGGTGGATCCCGCGTACTCCGTCGTCATCCTCGCCGCGGCGGCGCTGCTGGCGATCCTGTTTCTCTACCTGCGCATCCGGCGCGCGGAGGCCACGGCATGAACGCTGTCATCACCGCCGAAAACCTTTCCAAGTGGTACGGGCACATCCTGGGCGTCAGCGAGATCAACCTGGAGATCCGCCCTGGCATCAAAGGCCTCCTGGGGCCCAACGGCGCCGGCAAGTCCACCTTCCTGAAACTGGTTTCCGGCCAGCTCAAGCCCAGCATCGGCAAAATCCGGGTGCTCGGCGAGGACGTCTTCGCCAACCCGGACGTCTTCTCCCGCATCGGCGTCTGCCCGGAGGCGGACAGCTTCTACCCCGACATGACCGGGGGGGAATTCACCCTCTTCATGGCCCACCTGCATGGCTTCGAAGGCGGCCAGGCCAAAACACGGGCCGGCGAGGCGCTCGAGAAGGTCGGGCTGCAGGACAACGCCCACCGGCAGGTCAAGGCCTACAGCTTCGGCATGCGGCAGCGCCTGCGTCTGGCCGCCTGCCTCGTGCACGACCCCGAGGTGCTGCTGCTGGACGAACCGCTCCGCGGCATCGACCCGCTCTGGCGCATCCGCATATCGAAGATGCTCAAGGAACTGGAAGCCGAAGGGAAGACAGTGGTGGTGTCCTCCCACATCCTCCCGGAAGTGGAGGGGTTGACCGAGGAGATCGTCCTCATCCACCAGGGCAAAGTTTTCGCCCAGGGGGACATCCACACTATCCGCAACCTCCTCGACGACCACCCGCACCAGATATTCGTCCGCTGTGACCGAGCGCGCCTGCTGGCCGAGCGGATGATCGGGCACCCGGCCGTCCGGAGCGTCTCCCTGGACGGGGAGAACGGGCTCACCCTGTCCACGGACCGGCAGGACCCCTGCTTCGAAGCACTCACGCAGGCCATCGCCGAACAGGACCTCGCGGTGGAGGAACTCACCTCCCCCGACGACAACCTCCAGGCCATCTTCGACTACCTGGTGGGGAGGTAACCATGAAACTGGCTCACGGCATCCGCATCACCGCCGGCGCTTTCGGCCGGCTGTCCCTGCGCTCGAAGCGCACCCGGGCCTTCTTCGTCATCGGGGTGATCCCGGCGGCGATACTCGGCGTCATCCGGCTGGTGGCCACCCTGTCCCACGCCACCGACATCCCCGCCGAGACCTTCTTCACCGGTCCGCTGCCGTCGTTCTTCTTCCAGCTGCTGATCCCCGTGCTGGCGCTCTTCTACGGCTCCACCGTCGTCTCCGACGAGATCGAGGACAAGACGCTGGTCTACCTCATCACCCGCCCGGCCCCACGCTGCGGCATCTTCCTGGGCAAGGCCCTGGCCTACAGCGGGGTGGCCGCGCTCATCGCGGCCTTCAGCCTGTTCGCCGCCTTCCTGGCCGCGGACCCGGCCGGCCTCGCCTCCGCCGACCGCTGGGGGCGCTTCTACTGCACCTTCTTCGTCGGCCTGCTGGCCGTCTTCGCCTACACAGCCCTCTTCGCCCTGCTGGGAGCTTTCCTGAAGCGGCCCATCCTCACCGGCCTCATCTTCGTCTTCGGCTGGGAAAGCATCATCCAGTTCATGCCGGGCGTCACCCAGAAGCTGACGATCATCCACTACCTCAAGTCCCTCCTGCCCCAGATCGACCAGGCCCGCGGGCCCATGACCTTCCACCTCGAGGCCTCCGGAACGGTCGTTTCCATCCTGGTGCCCCTGCTGACGGGCGCCGTGGCCCTGCTGCTGGGTGCATGGATCTTCCGCCGGAAGGAGTACATCGTGGCCGAATCCAACGGTTGAGAAACGTTCTGGGGCGCGCCGCCCCCGCTTCAGCACCTGCGCGCCCCGGCCAATGGGCCCTTGCAATCCGGCCGGGCCTCTTCTACAATGCCCGCTTTCAGCAGCACGTTACAGTGCCGGACAGAGCAGAAGGGGGTCGGCAGCGCCATGGCGTCGCGAGAAGTACGTTCCGCACCGGAAACAGACCCGCTGGTCACGGTTATCGTACCCTGCTACAACTCGGCCCGGACCATCCGGGCCTGTCTCCAGTCCCTGTTGCGCCAGGACACGGCCGTCCCCTTCGAGATCCTGGTGGTCGACAGCTCGGAAGACGAAACGCCGCAGATCGTGGAACGGGAGTTCCCCTCCGTCCGCCTGATCCGCTTTCCCCGGCGCACGTTCGCCGGGGCGGCCCGCAACGCCGGCGTCCGCGCCAGCCGCTCCCCGTTCTGCCTGATGCTGGATTCCGACTGTGTCGCCTTCCCGGACATGATCGAGCGCATGCTGGCCCGGCACGCCGAGGGAGCGTACGCGGCGGTGGGCGGGGCGCTGCGCCAGGAATCGCCCATGAGCGCGGCCGACTGGGTCGCCTACCACCTCGAGTTCCGCGAGTTCATGCCCGCCTGCCCCCGGCGGACGGAGGCGTCGGTCCCCACGGCCATCATCATGTACCGCCGCGAGGTCTTCGAGCGGCACGGGGGATACGACGACGACATGCGGTTATCCGAGGACGTCCTGTTCCACTGGGGGCTGCACAAAGCGGGAGAGCGCATCCTGTTCGACCCGGCCATCGAGGTGCTGCACTGCAAGCACGCCCGGCTGGGCGAAATGCTGGCCTACCAGCGCGACCTGGGCGAGTGGTCGGCCCGGGCGCGCAACCGTGCCGGATTGCCCGTCCACACGGCCATCCGCTTCCCGCCGCTGGCGTTCACCATGCCCTTTGTCCGCCTCGCGAAGGCCGCCCGCTGGCTGTTCCGGCACGACCGCCGTTCCCTGGGGGTCCTGTGCCTGCGCTGGCCGCTCTACCTGGCCGGCGCCGCCATCTGGTCCCGGTCTTTTTTCCACGAGGCAAGAAAAGGCCTGCCCTGCCACCGGGGGAATCTGGCTCCCCTCTCCCGGCCGGCGGCGGAGGCGAGGCCGGCCGACCCGACCGACGCGTTGGGTTGATTGCGGCAGGGCCACAGACGGCAACAGGCTATCCAAGCCAGGCCACCGGGAAGGACCAGGAATGCGAGGAACAACAATCGTTGTGGGAGTTACGACGTACGCCAACCCACCGGACCAGCTGGAGCGGTTGGCCCGCTCCTGCCGCCTCGCCGCCGCCGAGTTGCCCGCCGAATGCGAAATCGCCCTCGCCTGCGTCGACAATCACGGCGACCCGGGCCTCGCCCTTTGCACCCCCGCGGCAACCGTGCTGGAACCGCAGGGGAACGTCGGGTTCGCCGTGTCCACCAATCGGCTCATGCGGCACGCTTTCGAAGACCTCCACGCCCAGGCCTTCCTTTGCGCCAACCCCGACGGCGCCTTCCACCACCGGGCCCTGGCGGCGCTCCTCGAATTCAACCGGCGATTCCCGACCGCCCTGATCGAAGCCCTGCAGTTCCCGGAAGAACACCCCAAGGAGTACGACCCCCTCCAGTTCGACACCCCCTGGTGCTCGGCGTGCTGCCTGCTCGTCCCGCGGGCCGTTTACGAGGCCATCGGGCCTTTCGACCCCGGTTTTTTCCTGTACATGGAGGACGTGGATTTCTCGTGGCGGGCGCGCCTGGGCGGGTTCTCCACCAAAGTGTGCCCGGCGGCGCTCTTCGCGCACGACGTCCGGGACCGCGGAGGCGACCCGCTGGTGGAGCGGCGCCAACTGGAGTCCGGGCGGCGCCTGGCCTGGAAGTGGCACATGGAAGAATTCCAGCTCCACTGCGAAAAGCTTCTCCTCTCCCGGAAATTCTTCCGATCACCGCAAGAACTTCCCGCGCTTCCCGCCGACGAGGGAAGGATCCCGCCGGCCGCGGCGGCCCGGGTGGCCCGGTTCGACCGAAATTTCGCCTTTGCGGGCTGCCGATGGTGAACCCCCGCCCCGGCCAGGCGAAAACCCAGGAAGGGACCGCTGAGGGGGTCAGCGCCGTCGTCGTATTCTCCGTTCAGGACGACGCGGAACTCCTAAACAGGGCCCTCTTCGGCCTGGCCACCTGTTCCCTGGCCTCCCTGCAGGCGGTGGTCGTGGTCCGGAACGGGACGGCGGGGCTGGCCGAAGAAATCGCCGGGATCATCCGACGGCAGCCCTTTCCGGCCCCCCCGTCCTCACCCCACCCCGTCCGGCCCGTCCACGAAGGCACGGCCGTCCTGGAGGTGGGGCGGCACCGCGTCGTGTGGGGCGAAGCTGGACACGGCGAAGAGGAAACGGTCCCCCTGGCGGCGGAGGGCCTCCGGCAGGCCGAAGGCCGCTACCTCTTCTGCCACACCCACCGCGACGCGCTGTACCACCGCGCCCTGGAGCGACTCGTGCTCCGGGCCCGGTCCTCCATCGCCCCCGTGGTGATAGGATGCCGCCGAAGAGTGTTCGCCCGCCGCCCCGAACCGGGGGCCCCCTGGCAGGCCGTACGCAAGTCCCCCCCGCTCCCGCCGGCGGGTGGCGTGCGCGCCGTGCTCGCCGACCGCTCGCCCGCCCTGTTTTCTTGCCTTGTCGACCGCCACCGGGTCGCGGGAGAAACCGTCCCGCTCCCCCTCCCGGCTGGCGGGCCGGGAGGACACCGCGGTCTGGCGGCGCTGGCCGCCCGCTACCGGATCGACCTCTGCGGGTTCCCGGTGGCCGAGGTGCTGCGCGGCCTCCCCGCCAGCGACCTGGACAAAGCCCTGGCAAAGGATTGGCTCGAAACCATGGACAAACTGAAGGCTTCCTTCCTCCTCAACCACCTGTTCGGCCCGCGGGCCGTGGCCGTGCCCCTCCTGGTGCGGGTGGCCAGGCCGCTGGCCCGGGCCTTCCTGGCCAGGGACGGAAGCAGGCCGGAACCCGGCTCCCCCGGGGCCGCCGCCATGGGAGGGGAGGCATGAAGATCCTGTTCCTGACCACCGCTTACCCCGGCCTCTCGCCCAAGGGGTACGGGCTGGGCACGGCGATTTCCCACACGGCCTCGGCCCTGGCCGGGAAGGGTCACGAAGTCCACGTCCTGTGCCTGACGGGGCACCGCCGGACGAGCGTCCGGGCCAGCGTGGTCTGCCATGAGTTCGCCCTGGGCGACCTCCGCTTCGGCCCGCGCCACCCCTACGGCGAAAGGGCCCACCAGGTTTTCCTGAATGCCGACGCCCCGCTGGCCGAGCTCTACCAGTACTGGTGCGAGTACGCCCACCTCGCGGCCGGGGGATTCGTGCCGGACATCATCGACGCGCACGATTTCAAGGCGCTGGGCTATTTCTTCGTGCAGCACCGGCGGCTCGGGTACCCCGAAGCCGCGGCGCCCATCCTCACCTCGTGCCACTCCAACCAGTTCGCCATGTACGAGCAGGACCGAGACCTGGCCTTCTCCTGGCCCCGCATGCTGCTCCGGCAGCGCCAGGCGTACCAGCTGGTCGGCTCGGACAACCGGTTCGCCGTCTCCCAGTTCATGGCGGACCGGATCAGCGAGCGGTTCCACCTCCCCCGGCCGCCGGTCTACTACACCTGCTCGGCCCACGCCGTGCCGGAAAACCGTCTCCCCCCCTGCGACAACGACGAACTGCTGTACTTCGGCCAACTCAGCTACCTGAAGGGGATCCTGACCCTGCTGCAGACCTGCGCCGGGCTTTGGGACGAAGGGCTCTCCTTCGTGCTCAAGCTGCAGGGCGCGAGCCAGTGGTATCCGCCGCGGGGAACGGACATGGCCACCCACATCCGGACAGAGTACGGAAGGTACATCCGCCGGGGACTGCTCCGCATCCTACCGCACGCCGAGGATTTCGAGACCGTCCGGAACGCCCTGGCCCAGAGCCGGGCCGTGGTCCTGCCCACCCTGATGGAATCGCTGTCACACACCTGCATCGAGGCCATGTCGTACGGCCGGCCCGTCATCGCTTCCGACCGGGGCGGGCACACCGAACTGGTCGAGCCCGGGTCTTCCGGTTTCCTGTACGAGGACGAACGGGGGCTCGCCCAGGCCCTCAAACGGGTCCTCGCCGCCTCGCCGGCAGAGTTGGCCGAATGGGGCGACAGCGCCAACCGGCGGGTGTGCCGCCTGGTATCCGTAAAAAACGCCCTGCCGGTCTACGAGCGAATCTGCCGGGAAACCGTGGAGCGCAGCCACTCCGAAGGCCCCGGGACCTTTCCCGCCTCCCCCTTCGCCGACCGGCGCCGTTTCGCCGCCGTGCCGGCGCCGCCGACCGAAAGCCGGGGCGGAGAGACCGTGGCCGGCCTGATCCACGTCGTCATGCCCTGCTTCAATCACGGCCGGTTCCTCCGGGAGGCCCTGGACAGCATCCGGAACTCGACCTACCGGCCGATCCGCCTCACGGTGGTCGACGACGCATCCACAGACCCGCGTTCGCGGGAGGAATTCGCGGCCCTGCAGAAGGAGACCGTTTCCGACAAAGGCTGGGAGGTTCACTGGGTCCGGGAGCCGCGCAACCAGGGCCCGGTGGCCATCCGCAACCGGTGGGGGCGGTCGTCGGACGCGGAGTTCCTCTGCTTCGTGGACGCCGACGACCGGGTCCGGCCGTCCTATTTCGAACACGCGGCGGCCGTGCTGAAACGGTATGCCAACGTTGGCTTCGTCGGAGGCTGGGTCGAAGCCTTCGGCGGGAAATCCTTCACCTGGGTCATTACCGACGTGGACCTGCCCATGTTCCTGCTGCGGAACCAGGCCATGGGCCCCAGCCTGATCCGCCGCCGCGCCTGGCCGGGGCAGACCCTGCCGTCGGTGGGGGAGGATTACGACGCGTTCATGTCCATGGTCGAGCAGGGTTGGTTGGGCGTCAACCTGCCCGAAACCGTGTACGACTACCGGATTCAGCGCCGGTCCCGTTACCACTCGGCCACCGGCGACGGGCACAGGATCGCCCTGGCCGACATCGCCAGGCGCCACGGGCCGCTCTACCACCTCTTCGGCGAAGAAATCTACGCCTTCCTGGTGCAGAACTACCAGTACGGGGCGCGGCCGTGGCGGTCCCGCCTGGTGGACTGGAAAGAGGCCCGGGTCTGCCGGCTCCGGAGCGCGGTCCGCTTCGCCCTGGCGCACCCGCGAAGGCTCTGGCGCCTGCCGCTCGAACTGGCGAGGATACTCCGGCACGAAGGAGCGGGAAGATGACGGGTAAGAGCCGGGTCCTTTTCGTTTCCCACTCTTCGGCCATGGGCGGCGCCGAGATGTGCCTGCTGAACCACCTCCGCTTCCTGGACCGCGATCGGTGGGATCCCCTGGTCGTGCTGCCGGGCGAAGGCGTTCTGCAGGACCGCATCGAAGCGTTGGGCGTGCGCACCGTGTCGGTGCCCATGGAATGGTGGGTGCCGGGGGTGCGCTGGAAAAGCGAACGGCACCTCTGCCGGCTGCTGCGGGGCCTGCCGGAAAACGTGGAAACCATCGCCCGCATCATCGAGCGGGAGGAGGTAGACCTGGTCCAGACCAACACCGTCGTCGTCGTCGACGGGGCCCTGGCCGCCGCCCGGGCGAAGAGGCCCCACGTCTGGCACGTCACCGAAAACCTCCTGGAAAACGAGACCTTGAGCTCCTATCTCTCCGTGCCGGCCGTCTTCGCCCTGGTGGACCTGCTCTCCGACGGGGTGGCGGCCGTTTCCGGCTACCTGGGCAGACGGGTGAGGGGCTTCATCGGCGGCGAAAAAGTGGAAACGATAATCGGCGGGATCCCGGTCGAGGACTTCGCCGGGGCGCCCGCGGAAAGATCTCCGACCCTGCGGCGGGCCCTGGGCTGCCGGGAGGGCACCATGCTGGTGGGAGCGGTCGGGTCCCTCGGGCTGCGCAAGAACCCCGAAGGCTTCGTCGAAGTGGCCGCCCGCCTCGTCGCCTCCGGTGCCGACGTGATGTTCGCCTGGATCGGAAACGTCACCGAACCGTGGGCGGCCGAGGCCGCCCGGCGACAGGCGGAACGCCTCGGTGTCTCCGACCGCGTCCACTTCGTAGGCTTTCAACCGTCCACGGCCGAATCGCTCGGCAGCCTCGACGTGCTCTTGCACCCCTCCCACAACGAAAACCTGAGCCTGGTCTGCATCGAGGCCATGGCGGCGGGCAAACCCGTCGTGGCCACCCGGTGCGGCGGCCCGGAAGAAGTCGTCGAGGACGGTGTGACCGGCTACCTGGTGCCCTGCGGCGACGTCGCCGGCATGGCCGGGCGACTCCGCGCGCTGTGGGAATCCCCCGACCTGCGCAAGGCGATGGGGGAGACGGCCAGGCAGCAGGCCCGGGAACGCTTCTCCGCCGCCCAGGCGGTCCGACGCTTCGAAGACCTCCACAGGCGTGTGCTGGCGAAAGGCCCCCAGCCAGCCCGCGCCCCGGCGGCGGAGTTGCTCCCTTCCCTGCTGGACATGCTCCGCCAGGCGGGAGAAATCCGCTTCTCCGAAGAAAACATGCGCAGCCTCGATCTGCTCCGCCGCCTTCTTCGCCGGGTCGGGCGAGTCCTGAAGCAGAAAATTACCCGCCGGCCCATTCGATGAAGAAGGCGCCGTCCGCCGGGGAAGTCGGGTATAGTGGAGGCGGCGAAGTTGCGACCGCCGGGCCGGCCCGGCGGGTGAGCGGACCGCGCGACAAGGGCGCAGCATGATCCAGCGGTACACCAGGTCCAGCCAGTGGGAAATCCGGGAAACCGGCCCGCACATCGTTCTCGAGCGGGCCGGGAGGGGCCGCGTACTCATCGACGAACTCACCCGGCGCCTCCTCGAGAGCATCGACCACCACACGGAGGAGGAGATCGCGGAGAAGAGCGCCCTCGACCGCCCGCTCCTGGCGGTCTTTCTGCTGGCCATGGTTCGTCTCGGGGCCCTCGAGGCAGAACCGCCGGCGGAGGCCCCGGACCGGGCCGGCGCCGAGGCCGCCCCCCTTTCCCGCACGCCGCTGGTCTCCATCCTCGTCGTCAACTACAACGGGGAAGAGCATCTGCCGGAACTGCTCGACTCGCTGGAACGCCAGAGCTACCCCGACCGCGAAGTCGTGGTGGTGGACAACGATTCGCGCGACGGCTCCCGCCCCCTCCTGCGCAGCCGGGCGGCGGGCGTGCGGTTGGTGGAGATGAAACGGAACGCCGGGTTCGCCGCCGCGGTGAACGCAGGGTTGGCCCGGGCGCGGGGGGAGTTCGTCCTGCTGCTCAACAACGACACGGTCCTGGACCGGAACGCGCTGCTCGAGCTGGTCCGGGCGGCCGGGCAGTACGAGCGGTGGTCCGCCATCGCACCGAAGATCCTGTACCATGATAACCCTTGCTTTATCAACTCCATCGGCAACGCTGTCCGGGACCACGACTGGGGCGCCGACAACTTTTTCGGCTTTCTGGACCTGAACCAGTTCGACGGTGTGAAAAACTCCCCTTCGGCCTGCTTCGCCGCCGCCCTGCTCAACCGGGGCACCGTCGCGCGGATCGGGGGCCTGGACGAGTTCTACCGCTTCTACTACGAGGACATGGACTGGTGCTACCGGGCGCAGTTCCGGGGGTTCCCGGTCCACGCCGCCCCCGCCGCCGTGGTCTACCACAAGGGCGGTGCCTCCATGGGCCGCCGGGCGGAGGGTTTCAAGCTCCGCTTCGTGGTGGGCAACCGCCTGTACTTCGCCTGCAAGAACCTGGAGCGGACAACGCTGAAGCGGGCCCTGGGCAACTACCTGCGCGAGGACGCCGCCGCCCTGCGGCACCTTCTCCGCCGGGGAAACTTCGCCCTGTCCGCCGCCTACCTGCGGGGGTATCTGCGGTTTCTCGGGGCCCTGCCGGCCCTCCTCCGGCGCCGGAAACGGGAACTGGCCGCCCGGGCCGGCGTGAGCGACGAGGGGCTTCTCCTCACCGGCCGGCGGCCGGGATGGGGTTTGCTGCACGACGGCCTGCCGGTCCTGACCCTGGACACCCTGCGCTCCTGCTATCGGGAAGAAGAACCCCGTCCCCCCGGCGGCGGGGCGGAGCCGCCGGGGCGGGGGCGAGGCCCCTCGGCCGGCGGACCGGCCCCGGAACCGGCGATCCGGGTGAGCAACCTGACGAAAAAGTTCGGCCGCATCACCGCGCTGGACGGCGTCGACCTGTGCGTCCCGCGGGGCAGCATCGTCGGCCTCCTGGGGCCCAACGGGGCGGGCAAAACCACCCTGATCCGCGTCCTGGTGGGGGCGGTCCGGGCGGCCGGCGGTTCGGTGGAGGTGCTGGGGCGGCCCATGCCCGCCGGGGCCCGGGCCGTCCGCTCGCGCGCTGGCTACATGCCCCAGACGCCCACTCTCTACGGTGATTTGACCGTGCGGGACAACGTGGCGTTCTTCGGCAGCGCCCATCTCCGGAAGAACCTCTCCGCCCGGGTGTCTGAAGTGCTGGCCTTCGTCGGCCTGGCCGGGCAGGCGGACCGGAAAGTGGACACCCTCTCGGGCGGGTGGAAGCAGCGCTGCTCCCTGGCCTGCGCCATGGTCCACGAGCCGGAGCTGCTGCTCCTGGACGAGCCCACCTCCGGCGTCGACCCCATCCTGAAGGAAGCCTTCTGGAAGGGCTTCCGCGAACTGGCCGACCGCGGCACGACCATCCTCATCTCCACCCACCACGGCAGCGAGTCGCTCGCCTGCGACCGGATCTGCGTGCTGCGGGAAGGGCGACTGGTGGCCCAGGACACCCCGGCCGGGTTCATGGCCCGGGGCGGCGCCACCGTGGAGCTGAACATCGGCGGGGAATGGCGCCGGCACCGGCTGGAGGAGAACGCGGAAACCGGGCTGCCGCGGCTGCTGGCCGGCTACGGCCTGGCCGAAAACGTGGGGGCCGTGCGCGTGGTCCCGGACAGCTTCGACGAAGTCATCTTGCGGCTTCTCCGCAGCCGGAACGGGCAGGAGGACGCGTGAAGTCTCTCTCCGTCACCGTGGCCGCCCGCATCGGCAAGCAGTTGCTGCGGGACCGGCGTTTCCTTGTTTTGGCGGTGGGGGTGCCCGGCCTGGTGGTCTACCTCCTCCGGGTCTTCCTGGACGCCCTGCCCCGCAGCGCGCGGGTCTTTGCCGACCTGGACGCGCTGGGGCTGCTCATCACCGGCTACATCGTCCACTTCACCGCCTACATCCTCTGCCTGGTGGTGGTGGTCCGGGAACGGCGGGAACAGACCCTGGCCCGCATGTTCGTGAACAACTTCCGCCCGCTGCAGATCCTCCTGGGCTACCTGGGGGCCTACGGCGGCCTGGCCACCGTCCAGGCCGCCGTGGTCATGGGAGAGGTCTACCTGCTCTTCCGCCTCGAGCATTCCACGGCCGCAGTCCTGGCCATCTTCGCCGTGTACTGGCTCCTGGCCTTCATCTCCATCGCCCTGGGCCTGCTGATTTCCAACGCCGTCCGCACCGAAGCCCAGATCTTCCCCGTCGTCCCCCTGTTCATGCTGCCCTCGGTGCTGCTCTCCGGCCTGGTCATCCCCGTGGCCCAGCTTCCCTGGACCGTGCGCTGGATCTCCTACCTGACCCCCTTCTCTTACGCCGTCGACGTGCTGCGCCCCCTGGCGGGGAGCAGGTCCCTGGACCCCTCCGTCCTGGTCGGGGCCGGCGTGCTGGTCCTCTGCGGGGCCGCCCTCCTGGCCCTGGCCGCGCTCACCATCCGCGAGCGCGACTGACCGCCGCCCCCGGAGTGCGGCGGCGAGTCCGCGAGACGCCGCTTTCGGCATAGGAGGAGGGCGTTGCCACAAAGACTCAGAGGCCACAAAGGGATTTCCCGGTGCCGCAACGAGTAATCCACTCATCTCACTGATGTTTGATTCGTGAGATGAGTGGTTTTTCTATCCCCGGCCCCGTCGATCTTTGGGCTTCGAGAGGTAAAGTGCGCCGCGCAGCCTGCGGAATTGTGCAGCCTTCGCCCGAGATCCTGCCCCCGGGTGCGCCTTCCGGCGGAAGGCGCCTACTACGGACCGGCCGGAAGAACCTCCGCACAACGGCAACTGTGGACACCCACTGATCGTCATCCTGGTTGTGGACACCCACCGGTCGTCATGTTGGTCGTGGACACCCCCCTGCTGGGCGGGAAATCATGAACACCCAACTCTCGGCAACTGTGGACACCCACCGATCGGGCAATTTCCTGGACACTCCCCGCCCGGAGCGGAGGTGCGGAAACGCCCGCTCGCCAGGCCCCGGCGGCCTGGCCCCAACGAAAGCGTGGCCTCCGGACATCGGTTCTGCTAGGATGGGAACAGACAGAGTGAAGGAGACAATCGTGACAGACAAAGAAAAGAAAGGAAGATACGAGCGAATCCGGAAGCAGCTCGAGGAACTCCTGACCAAGACCCCCGACCCCGTCGCGCGCATGGCCACCATCGTGGCCCTGCTCCACCACAAGATGCCCCTCTTCTTCTGGACCG
>CAYTBK010000005.1:0-70059 GCA_964436005.1 uncultured Acidobacteriota bacterium | reverse complement strand
TCGCATTCCCTTTCTTCGGCGGTCCTTTATGCCGGTTAAAAGGCCAAAGGCGAGTGGCCCAAAGGGCCTCCTGCGTCCGCTTGGAAATCAGGTCCCGCTCTATCTCAGCGGCCATGGCAAAGGCCATGGCAATGATCTTGCCGTGGATGGATTGGTCCAGTTGCCAGTTCCCCTTCACGGCGAAAACGCGAATGCCCTTCTGCGAGGCCACGGAAAGAATCTCCATGCACTCCAGCATGCTTCGCCCCAGCCTGGACAGTTCATTGACGATGATGCTGTCGCCTTCCTTCAGGATTTCCAGGACTTCGGCGACTTTTCGTTTCCGCCAACTCACCCGGCCGGAAATTTTCTCCTCCAGGAACCGGACTTGGCCCAAATTCTTGTCGTTGGCCAGGTGGAGAATCTCCGCCTTGTTCTTCTCGATGTCTTGATCGATGGTGGAAACGCGCAAATAGGCAATGTTCTGTCGCGCCGGTTTGTCCATCTGTCACCTGTGTTTTCGTCGTGATTCGTCATATACCTGGAATCTCGTTTTATTTTATACGGTATGTTATCCTGTTTTCAATGTGTTTTGACGAATATTTATTACCGCGCAAAGGACGGCGGTCATCAGGAACGCGTCCTCCAGTATGTGCTCGATGGTGGGGATCCAGACGACCCGTTTCGTTTTCCGCTCGAAAAAGCGGCGCTCCGCGAAGCTGCGCGCCGCACTCAAATGCCCCCGGCACGCTCCCGGCAATCAACTGCACTCTCACCGCTTCCGGCGTCTCCCCCATCCATCTTCTTCTCCGTGCTCTCCGTGGCTGTTTTCTACCGCCCCGGCCGCGACGCCCGCGGGTTCGTCGCGCAGACGGAAGTCTGCGCCACGACCTGGGTCCTGCCCCCGGCCGTGACGCCTGCGGGGAGGGCAGCCGGGGGACAAGTTCCGGCGCTTTTTCCCCGCCCCGGTGGTATCATTCCGGCGAGGCGGGCAAACCGAACTGCCGAAACAGGAGGAGTCGAAGAGATGCGCCGATCGCCATTGTCCTATTGCTTCGGAATAACCATTTGCGTTCTGGCCGGGGCCACCTGGGCCTGCCTGGCCGGCAGCCCGGCGATCCCGGCCCCTTCCCCGGCGCCGTGGCCGGACCTGGCCGCGAACGCGGAACCGGCGGCCGCCTCCGTGGGCGCCGGGCAGGAGGAAGAGAGCCCGGAATCCGCCGGCAGCGACGAACCCTACGACGAATTCGGCGACGAAAAACCGGTCCAGGCCCCGCGCAACGCCGTGTTCTCCACCCGCCGCCTGCCGGCGGGGGCTAAAACGGGCACCGGCACCGCCTTCTCGGCCGCCGACCACCTCTACGCCCGCTTCGTCCTCCCCCGCGCGCTGCAGGACCTGGTCAAGCCGGACGGCGAGAAAAAGGTCAGCGTCAGCTTCACCATCGTTCCCGCGGCTCCGCCGGCTTCGGGCGACGGGGACAACAACCCCGTCGGCCTGACGGCAGCGATTCCGGCCGGACCGGAGCTGTGGCAAAACCCCTACTGGGACATGGAACTGATCCCCGATCCCGCTGACGCCACCGGCGAGGACCTGAGCTTCTGTTTCGCCATCCTCGACCTGCCCCCGGGGAAGTACCGGGTCCGGGTCCGGTTGCTCGACAACGAGGATCCCCCCCAGGCCGTCGGCCGGGGTGAATTCGAGCTGGACACCACCCGGCTCGACGGGGACAAGCTGAAAAAGGACGTCGCCCTCGCCCGCGCCAACATCCAGAACAAGGACGCGACCACCCGCGGGCTGCCCAGCACGTTCCAGGAAAACGGTCGCCTCGCCGACCCCGCCATCAGCGGGGCCAGCCTGAACCAGCTCATCCTCAAAGACCTGGATTTCGTCGGGCAGATCCTCAAGATCGCCGTCAGCGAAACCCGGGTGGACGACTGGGAGGTGATCTCCGAGGGCATCGTCCCCAAATACCAGGACAGCAAGCGGATGTACCTGGCCTACCGGGGGAAGGACGGGAAATTCTACTATGTGTCTTTTTATGTCCGCAAGGATGCCCTGGGGGGCGGCGGCTGGGGAAAACCGTACGTGAAAATCGGCGGGAACCCGGTGCCGTTCAGCGGGAAGATGTAAGGAGGAAGGGACCATGCGGGTGGGAATGACCTACGACCTGCGGGAGACGTACCTGGCCGAGGGCTACACGCCGGAAGAGACCGCCGAGTTCGACGGGCCCGACACCATCGAGGGCATCGAGAGCGCCCTGCGCCGGCTGGGCTTCGAGACGGAGCGGATCGGGCACGTGCGCGCCCTGGTAAACGCGCTGGCCAGCGGCCGCCGCTGGGACCTCGTCTTCAACATCGCCGAGGGACTGCACGGCGCCGCCCGGGAGGCCCAGGTGCCCTGCCTGCTGGACGCCTACCGCATCCCCTACGTCTTCTCCGACCCGTGGGTGCTGTCCCTCTGCCTGCGCAAGGCCGCCACCAAGCAGGCGGTGCGCATCGCCGGCATCCCCACCGCCGACTGGGCCGTGGTCAGCGGCGAGCGGGACTTCGACGACATCGCCCTGCGCTTCCCCCTCTTCGTCAAGCCCGAGGGGGAGGGCACCGGCAAGGGCATCTCCCCCGCCTCCGTCGCCCTGACCCCGGCCGCCCTGAAGGAGGAGGCGCTCCGCCTGCTGGCCCGGCACGGGCAGCCCGTCCTGGTGGAGGCCCTCCTCCCCGGGCGCGAGTTCACCGTGGGCATCGTCGGCACCGGCCCCCGCGCCCGGGTGCTGGGCGTCATGGAGGTCCTCTACCGGGACGGGGTGGAGGCCGTCTACTCCTACGAGACGAAGGGGCGCTACGAGGAGCGGGTCGACTACCACCTGGCCACCGGCCCCGAGGCCGACGAGTGCGCCGACTACGCCCTGGAGGCCTGGCGGATCCTCGGCTGCCGGGACGGCGGCCGCCTGGACTTCCGCCAGGACGCCGCCGGGACGCCCTGCTTCCTGGAGGCCAACCCGCTGGCCGGGCTCAACCCCGCGCACTCCGACCTGCCCATCCTCTGCCGCCTGCTGGGCATTCCCTACGACCAGCTCCTGGGCTGGATCATGGAGTCGGCCGTGGAGCGCCTGGCGTGAGGGGACCGGCCCCGGAACGCCCCCGGGGGCGGGGCAACGGCCGGCCGGGCCGACCGGCGGAGCGCGGGGCCCCGGCCGAAACGCCGGTGTTCCCGCCCAAACGCCACGACGACTGGATCGTCGGGGTAGTGGCGCCCGGCCCCTACCCTGTGGCCATGAGCTCCCTGGGCTTCCAGTGGCTGCTGCACCGGATCGGGCGGACGGAGGGCTTCTGCGCCGAGCGGTTCCTGGCCCGGGACCCCGGCGGCCGCCCGGCCGACCGCGGGCGCGCCCAGTCGCTGGAGACCGGCCGCGACGCCGGCGAATGCCACCTGCTGGCCGGCACGGTCTCCTACGAGCCCGACTTCCCCGACCTGCTGCGCTTCCTCCGGACCGCCGGCATCCCGCTGCGGTCCGCCGAGCGCGACCGGCGGCACCCCCTGATCCTGGCCGGCGGGGCCGCCTTCCAGATCAACCCCGTGCCCTACGCCCCCTTCCTGGACGTCATCGCCCCGGCGGAAGGCGAGACCTGCCTGACCGCCCTGCTGGAAGCCTACCGGGAAGCCCCCGACCGGGCCGGCTTCCTGGCGCGCGCGGCGGAACTGCCCGGCGTCTGGGTGCCCGCGCTCTGGCCCTGGACGCGGGAGCGGCCCTTCACCCTGCCCGTCCCACCCGCCCGGGCGGAGGTCCTGGCGGAGTCCGGGCCGCCCTTTTCCAACCTCCTGTCCGACGCCGCCGAGTTCGCCGGCACCCTGCTGGTGGAGATCTCCCGCGGCTGCCCGGGGGGGTGCCGCTTCTGCTGGGCCGGCCACTGGCACCGCCCGCCCCGCCCCTTCCCCGCCGAGGCCATCCTGGATCTGGCCCGGGCGGCCCGACCGCACACCGGCAAGATCGGGCTGGTCTCCACCGCGGTCTTCGGCCACCCCGGGGCCGACGAGCTTTTCCGGGAACTGCTCTCCCTGGGGTACCGGACGGGCGTGTCATCCCTGCGCCTGGCCGACGTCACCCCGGAGCGGCTGCGCCTGCTCGCCGCCGGCGGGGAGGACAGCGTGACCCTCGCCCCGGAGACCGGCAGCCCCCGCCTGGGGCGCTACCTCAACAAGGACTGCGACCCCGCCCGCATCCGGGACCTCGGCGCCAGCGTCTTTTCCGCAGGCATAAAAAAATTGCGCTTGTATTTCATGACGGGGCTGCCCGACGAGGAGGACGCGGACGTGGAGACCTCGGTGAAGCTGGTGCAGGACCTCCACCGCGACTTCCTGCTGGTCCAGCGTTCGTGGGACCGCCCGGGGGCGCTCTCCGTCAACGTGGCGCCCTTCGTGCCCCGGCCGCACACGCCGTTCCAGGGGGAGGCCATGGCCCCCGAGCGGGTGCTGCGGCGGCGGCTGCAGCGGTTCCGGGAGGGCCTGGCCCACCTGCCGAACCTGGACGTGCGCTGCGGGTCCATTTCCGAGGCCCGCCTGCAGTGGCGGCTGGGCGCCGGGGGGCCGGAACTGGCGGCGTCACTGGCCCGGCTGGCGGAGGGCCTGATTTCGGAGAAGGAAATGGCCGAAGAGCCGCGGGAGGACCCGGGCGAAGGCCCCGCGCCCTGGACCATCCTGGACCGGGGCTTCCGGCCGGGTTACCTGGACGGGGAGAGGGAGCGGGCCCGGCAGGGCGTCCTCACGCCCCCCTGCCCCGGTTTCGCCGCCTGCCCCCGCTGCGGCCGCTGCCGGGGGTGAGGGAGGCCGGGAACAGGCGACCATCCCCGCACCCACCGCTTTCCCGAAAAAGATCTCCCGGATTTTCTCACGGAGAACACAGGGGCGCTGCAGTGGACAGGCGCCGGCGATTTGAACGCCCGCGGACGGCCAACTGGTAGGCCGTTGTGTCTTGATCCCCTGGTGGGGAAAGGGGGTGCGCCTTTCGGCGAAAGGCGCCTACGGGAAGGCGGATGGTCAGAATTCCAGGAGGGGCGTGGGCCGGTCCTGGGCGGCCACGTGCACCTGCGGCCGCCCGGCCCCGGGCCCGAAGCGGTGGGAGAGCGCCTCCTCCGCGCTGGACAGGGCGAGGCCGGGGTGGTTGTTCTCGGCGCTGAGGTGCGCCAGCACCACGTGGCGGGCCGCCCCGTCGAAGTCCTCCAGGAAGAACCGGGCCAGGGTGCGGTTGCTCAGGTGGCCGAGCCGGCCCAGGATCCGCCGCTTGAGGTCCCAGGGGTAACGCCCGACCTTGAGCATCTCCTCGTCGTGGTTGGACTCGATGACCAGGCAGCCGGCCCCCCGCACGCGCTGGCGCACCACCTCGGTCATGCACCCGAAGTCCGTCACGTGGGCGGCCACGGCCGTGGCGGAGCGGAAGACGAAGCCGCAGGGGTCGGCGGAGTCGTGGGACACGGGGAAGGTCGTCACCTCCAGGCCGCCGAGGGAGAAGTCGGCGCCGGTCCGGAAAGTCACCCGGCGCGGTTCGGCGTCCGGGATGGCGATGCCCGCGTCCGTCCCCTCCGAGGCCATGAGGGGGACGTCGTGGTGGCGCAGGAAGGTGCGCAGGCCGCAGACGTGGTCGGCGTGCTCGTGGGAGACCAGGATGGCGGCCAGGCTGTGCGGGTCCACGCCGAAGGAGCGCAGGGCGGCCACGGTCCGGCGGGCCGAGAGCCCGCAGTCCACCAGCACGTGGGTGCCGCCCTCCGAGACGAGGGTGCAGTTCCCCTTGCTGCCGCTGCCCAGGACGCAAACGCGCAATTCGCCCTCCTGAATCAGGTGTGGGCCAGGTGGGCCAGCGCCAGGATCCGGCGCACCAGACCCTCGAAACGGTCCAGGCGCAGGGCGTTGGGCCCATCGCACAGGGCCCTGGCGGGCTCGTCGTGCACCTCGAAGAAGAGGCCGTCGACGCCGCAGGCGGCCGCCGCCCGGGCCAGGGGCTCGATGAACCGGGCGTCGCCGCCCGAGGCGGTCCCCTGCCCGCCAGGGATCTGGACCGAGTGGGTGGCGTCGAAGACCACCGGGCAGCCGGTCTCGCGCATGACCGCGAAAGAGCGGAAGTCCACCACCAGGTTGTTGTAGCCGAGGGTGTGGCCCCGTTCGGTCAGCATCACCCGCCCGTTCCCCGTGGAGCGGACCTTGTCGGCCACGTTGGCCATGTCCCAGGGCGCCAGGAACTGGCCCTTCTTGACGTTGACGGCCCGCCCCGTCCTCCCGGCGGCGACCAGGAGGTCGGTCTGCCGGCACAGGAAGGCGGGGACCTGGAGGACGTCGGCCACGGCGGCCGCCTTCTCCACCTCGGCCACCGCGTGCACGTCCGTCAGGACCGGCACGCCCAGCCGCTTCCGGATGTCCTCCAGGATGCGCAGCCCCTCTTCCGGCCCCGGCCCCCGGAACGAGCCGATGGACGTCCGGTTGGCCTTGTCGTAGGACGCCTTGAAGATGAAGGGGGCCCCCACGCGGGCGAACATGTCCCGCAGGCTCTCGGCCAGGAAGAAGGCGTGCGCCCCGCTCTCGATGACGCAGGGGCCGGCGATGAAGAAGGGCGCGGCCAGGGAATCGCCCACCCGCAGGTTTCCGATGGAGAACGCGCTCATCGGGCCAGGTCCCGGCGCTCGCGGGCGGCGCGGAGGAAGTCGCGGAAGACGGGGTGCGGATCGAGCGGGTTCGACTTGAATTCCGGGTGGAACTGGCAGCCGAAAAACCAGGGGTGGTCGGGCAGCTCCACGATCTCCACGAACTTCTCGTCCGGGCTGAGGCCGGAAATCACCATCCCGTGCTGCTCCAGGATCTCCTGGTAGGCCCGGTTGAACTCGTAGCGGTGGCGGTGCCGCTCGCTGATGCGGGCGGCCCCGTAGATGCGCTCGGCCAGGGACCCCGGCTTCAGCAGGCACTCGTAGGCGCCCAGGCGCATGTTCCCGCCCATGTCCTCCACGCCCAGCAACTCGCGAAGCTTGTAGAAGACCTTGACCGGCGCGCCGGGGTCGAACTCGGTGGACTGGGCCTCGCCGAGGCCGCAGACGTTGCGGGCGTACTCGATGACGGCGCACTGCATGCCCAGGCAGATGCCGAAGAAGGGGACCTGGTTGACCCGGGCGTACTGGATGGCCTGCAGCTTGCCGTCGATGCCGCGGGTCCCGAAGCCGCCCGGCACCAAGACCGCGTCGCAGCCGGCCAGCTTCTCGGCCACGTTTTCGCGCGTCAGTTCCTCGGAGTCGATCCAGCGCATGTCCGCCCGCACGCCGTTGGCCAGGCCACCGTGGACCATGGCCTCGTACAGGCTCTTGTAGGAGTCGATGAGCTCGGTGTACTTCCCGACCATGGCGATGGTCGTCGACTCGGTGCGCTCGTCCATGCGGCGCACGAGGTCCTCCCAGCGGGCCAGGTCGGCCTGGGGCTCCCCGAGCCCCAGCCGGTGGGCGACCCGCCCGATGAGGCCCTGGTCGCGGTACTTCAGGGGCACCTCGTAGATGTTGCGCACGTCGGGCGCCGAGATGACGTCGGCGGGCGACACGTTGCAGAACAGCGAGATCTTGGCCTTGATGTCCTCGGGGAGTTCCTGCTCGCTGCGGCAGAGGATCAGGTCGGCCTGGATGCCGATTTCCCGCAGTTCCTTGACGCTGTGCTGGGTGGGCTTCGTCTTCAGCTCCCCCGAGGTCTTGATGAACGGCACCAGGGTCAGGTGGACGAACAGGGTGCGCTTCTCGCCGAGTTCGTTGCGCATCTGGCGGATTGCCTCCAGGAAGGGCAGGGACTCGATGTCGCCCACCGTCCCGCCGATTTCTACGATGGTGACGTCGGTGTCGCGGGAAAGCCGGAGGATGCCCTGCTTGATCTCGTCGGTGACGTGCGGGATCACCTGGACGGTCTTGCCGAGGTAGTCGCCGCGCCGCTCCTTGCGGATGACCTGCAGGTAGATCTTGCCGGCGGTCAGGTTGTGGTCGCGGGTCAGGCGGGCGCCGGTGAAGCGCTCGTAGTGGCCGAGGTCCAGGTCCGTTTCCGCGCCGTCGTCGGTGACGAAGACCTCCCCGTGCTGGATGGGGCTCATGGTCCCCGGGTCGACGTTCAGGTAGGGGTCCAGCTTGCCCAGGGAAACCCGGTAGCCGCAGGCCTTGAGCAGGGTGCCGATGGAAGCCGCGGCAATTCCCTTGCCCAGGGAGGAAAGAACGCCACCCGTCACAAAAATGAACTTGGGTTGATCCATGGCCTGCCCCCTCGCCGACAAAATAATCGTTTATTATACTCCGCCGTGCAAACGAGGGGAAGAAAATCCGGGCGCCGGAGCCGCGTAGGTTCGCCTTCCGGCCCGGCGGGCCGGCGGGACAATAGCCGGCGGGCGGCCCGCCGAAGGCGGGACCCCCGCCGGTGAAGCGGAGAGAATAACGGAAAAGCGCCCGGAAGGGGCGCCGGGAAAACTACCACAGGTACCTCTCGTCATACGTCACGCCTTCCTGCTGCAGCAACCGAATGTATTCCGATTGGAATGTATTGGAATGATGGTGCTGTTGTTGTTCGTCGATGTAATCCTTCAGGGCGTTGCAGTGGCCTGCGCCGACCGAAAAGGCGCCATACCCTTCCTGCCAGGCAAAATTGTCGAGTCGCAGGCTTTCGTGCACCCAACGAGAAGACGCCTGCTTCAGGTCGCGAACACAATCCGACAATTGATGGACAGCGCGCAGGCTGGCCAGGACATGAACGTGGTCTTCCACCCCGCCGACGGCTTCCGGGACCGCTTTCAACCGGCGGACCACCCCGCCGAGAGAGGCGTGCAACCGTTCTCTCCAGAAAGGCTGAATCGATGGGCGACGATCCTTGGTGCTGAAAACGAGATGGACATGCAGGCTGACGAGCGTGGACGGCATGGGAAATCCTCCTTGGCAAACGAGTGTTACTCTCATAACGTTTGGAAAGGAAAATTTCCGAAGAACATGATCCCGGCGCCCCTCCCGGGCGCCACAACCGAGGTGGCACGCCTTTCCCGGCGAGGCCCGCCCCGCGGGCCGGGCGCCGCCCGGCTACTCTCGGCCGGCCGTTCCGGCCGGGAAGGGATTTTCGCCGATTCCGAGCAGATCGGGGGCCCGCGGGAAGCGGCCGCCGACGGCCCCGGCCGCCCCGAAAAAATAGACGACCGTCGATGGGAGAGTCGTTTTCCCGTAGGGAATCCATGACCATAGCCAGGCGAAACATCCGCCTCGGGGTTTCCCGTAGGGAATCAATATCACTGGGCGAACTGCGCTTTTCCGAGAAGGATCCCTGTCAATTCCGGCCTGAACGGCCGCAACTTCGACGGATATTCATGCCCTCCGGGCAAGGGGCTCAGGGAACAGAACCGGCGGCTATGGATATGGATGCCCTCCGGGCAAACGGACGGCTACGGATGATTTGCCTGATGAGAATCGGCAGTGCGCTACGCACGCCGCCAGCGTCGGCGATGCGGCGGTTGCGGCGTCACCCCAGGACGGGAATGCTCGCGCATGCGGCGCCGGGAAGGCCGAGATCCCGCGTCCCGGAAAGGGCGCCGGGAAGACGGGCCCGAACCCGGAAGGGGCGCCGAAAAAAACGGCCGGGCGCGCCTGGAAGAGGCGGGCCCGGCTTTTGCGGTGGGAGGGTGACAAACGTGAATCGTTCGGAAAAAGAACCCTGCCGAAGCAGGTTGAAATTCAAGCCGCCTGGCGGCCTCAGCCCCGCAGGAGCTGCAGCACGTTCTGGGCGTTGGAGTTGGCCTGGGCCAGGGCGGCCATGCCGGACTGCGCCAGGATCTGGAACTTGGTCAGGTTGGAGACCTCCTCGGCCATGTTGGCGTCGCGGATCTGCGACTGGGCCGTGGTGAGGTTCTGCACCTGGGTCAAAATGACGTTCTGGGCGCTGCGCAGTCGGTTGATGACGGCGCCCGCTTCGCCGCGGTAGCCGGCCACCGAGTCCAGGGCGTCGCGGAGAACGGCCAGCTCGTTGGTGGCGAAGCCAGTGGAAGTCAGGTTCCCCAGGTTCAGGCTCGTCGAGCTGAGCGACCAGGAGGTGGTGGAGGCCACGATGACGCTCGTGCTGGTGGTGTCGCCGACGAAGACCGACAGGGTGGTGGCGAAGATGTCGGTGCCGTTGTAGTTGGTGTTGGTGTAGATCCGGTCGATCTCCGACTTGATCTGCTGGTACTCCGAGTCGATGACCACGCAGGAATCGGCGTTGGTGGACGTGGCTGCCTGCTCGGCCAGGGTGATGGCGCGGTGAAGCAGGTTGGTGATCTGGCTCATGGCGCCGTCGGCGACCTGCAGGTAGCCGACGCCGTCGGAGGCGTTCCGGCTGGCCTGGCTCAGGGCGTTGATCTGCCCCAGCAAGCCGTCGGCGATGGCCAGGCCGGCGGCGTCGTCGGCGCCCGTGTTCAGGCGCTTGCCGGTCGAGAGCCGGTTCAGGGTCTTCTGCATCCCCATGGCATTGACCGTGAGCTCGTTCTGGGCCTGCAGACTGGCCAGATTGTTCAGTACACTCATTGACATGGCATCCTCCCATCCGCAAAATCGACAAACACCCCCATCCAAGCACGTCACGTGCCAAACAAATCCCCACCTCCCCGGGATCGGCCCGGGAACCCGCCGGGGGCGGGCCCGGGGAGCGGGCAGCGCCAGCGCCCCGGGAAAAGCCCGTCTACCGGTTTGGCTGGCCTCCAGGGCAGACCACAAGATGTTGCGGCACAGGGGGACGCCCCTTCGTCGCGGGGCATCCGGAAGCCGGCAGGGCGGCAACGGCAGGGGAAAGGACCGGAGGGTCGGCGGCGGGAAGAAAGTGCCCCCCGGGCGGCAGATTTTTCCGCGTACCCGGGGGGCGAGGTGTCAAGCCTTCGTCAATGAAACCATGGCTGGGAAAGGGCCGGCGTCAGAATACCGTCAACCGGGCGGCCTCGACCGGCAGCAGGGACCGGGTCGCCAGCGGCGGGCACTCCTCCAGCCGGTAGACGGGCGGGGAGAGGAGTTTGCCGCTCCACTGCTGGGTCAGGAAAGAATCGAAGAAATTCCAGGAGACCAGGCTGTCGGGGTGTTCGGGTTCCAGCATGACGGCGACGAGGAAAGCCATGGGTTGCGTCATGGGAATGACGTACCACCCCGCCCCGGCGGAAACCGGCTGCTTTTTCCACTCGCCCTGCAGGCGGATCCGCTGGTGCCCCTCGGAAGGGCGCGTCTCGGCTTCCAGCGCGGCCGGAACGAAGATCTCCGCCTCCAGGGCGGCCGGCCCGGTCAGCCGGTCGACGCGGAGGCCGTGCCGCAGCAGTTGGGCCACCGCCGCTTCGCAGCCAGGCGCGATGAGGTAGGCGGCCGGCAGGCGTCGGGAGACCTTGGCCTGGTATTTCCGGTAGTTGGGGACCGTGACGGTTTTCGGGCGGTCCAGCCGCGGCCGGAAGCGGGGGTATACGACGGGGTCGGCCACCTTCTCCACCTCGAAGGTCTCGATGGTCACGGTGGGGGCGGGTTCCGGCGAACGCTCGTAGTCCAGGGCCACGGACGGCCGTTCCGCCGGCGGCAGCGCCGCCATGGCCGCGGCCCGGCGGTCGGCGGCGCGGGCCAGCTCCGCCATTTCCCCGGCATGCTTCCGCACATAGTCGGCCAGGGCGTCCAGGAAGGCCAGGTTGTGGGCCACGCGCACGGGGAATGGGGCGTAGGCATACATTTCCAAAAGGATGGAAAACCGGTTGCGCATGCCCACGTAGTCGACGCCGATGCGGGGGTAGGCCGGGAAGGTGGCCCAGCCTTTCTCCGGCTGGGTGTCGTCCACGAAGTCGCCGTACGGCAGCGGGTGGATGCCTTGGGCCCGCAACGTCCCGTCCAGGGACGGGAACAGGCGGTCCCAGACGAAGCCGCTCACGGCGGGGTCGACGTTCGGCCCCTGCGGCGAGGTCCAGGTCACCGTCTCCCGGTGGTAGGAGCCGTCGGTGGTGTGGAGGTCGACGTACACCAGGGGGTCCCAGGTCAGGAGGACCTTTTCCAGCACGGCCCGGACTTCCCGCGTTTCCGTCTTGACGTAGTCGCGGTTGAGGTCCAGGTTCTGCGTGTTCTGGCGGACGCCCACCCCCTTCTCCGGGTTGGGCATGTAGGACCGGTTGTCGGGCGACATGCGGTCGTTGCCGTCGGCGTTGAAGATGGGCACCACGAGGAAGACGGCCGAGCGGAGCCACTCCCGGCGCTTCCCCGCCACCAGGTCGCGGAGGAACATCAGCAGCGCCTCTTTCCCCTCCACTTCCCCGGCGTGAATGTTGGCCTGGAGGTAGACGACCGGTCGCCCGTCGCGGTGGGCGAGGGCGGCGGACACGGGCAGCGGGTCGGCCGCCACCACCAGGGGCACCTCCCTTCCCTCGGGGGTGACCAGCAGGGTTTCCACCCGCAGGCAGGGGCTCTTTTCCTGCAGGGCGCGGACGAAGGCCAGCACGTCGGCGTGGCTCGAAGTCTCCCGGTAGTCCGTGGCCTCGGCCCGGGTGGCCGGGGAGGGGAGGACCGAAGCGGCCCCCTCCCCCCGCACGGGAACAAACCCGAGGCAGAGCCCCGCGAAAACGCCCACCAACCACCCGGCCAGCGTCCGCCTCGCTTTCATCGCATCCTCCCGGCTACTTCGCGCCGACGAACTGGCGGGCGAAATACTTCGCCGTCAGGGGTTCGCCGGTGGCTTTCCTGATCATGTCGTTCCAGGGGTACCGCGCGCCCGGCCCGAAAACCGCCTCGCGGAAGAAGGCGCCCAGTTCGGGGCGGCCGGCGAAGGACGGGTCCGCCGCGGCGCCGGCGGGGGCCAGCTTCCCGGTCACGCAGGCCAGGAACTGGGAGGCCAGCAGTTCGCCGAGCAGGTAGTTGTGGTAGTAGGCGGGCACCGTAGCCACGTGGATCTTGGCCGCCCAGTCGGGCGCCTGGCGCCCCTCGGGCTTTTTGACCATCTGGTATTTCTCGACCAGCCGCCACCACAGCGCGTCCAGGTCCTGGTCCGGGTTTTCGTAGAGGGCCTTCTCGAAGCGGTACATCACCTGGGCCCACCGGCTGAACACCAGCATCTGCAGGCGCAGGGCCCTGGCGCAGTCGCCGGCGACCTTGCGGGCGTCCTCTGCCGGCACCCCGGCCATGGCCTGCAGCCAGCCCGGGTACGCGGCCATCCGGCCGAAGAACATGGCCACCGCCTCGGTGGTGAAGGTGTGGGCCGGCGTGCGCAGGAGCCAGGGCATCTGCCGGTCCATGTACTTGTCGTAGACGGCGTGGCCGAGCTCGTGCAGGAGCGTGCCCGTCCAGTTGTAGTCGTTCTTGACGTTGCAGAGGATGCGCACGTCGCCGGAGCGGTCGATGTCCGTGCAGTAGGCGTGCTGGTACTTGCCCGGCTTCTCGTAGAGGTCGCTGCGGGCGAGGATGTCTTCCACCGGCAGCCCGATCCCGGCGAAATAGCGGCGGTTGAGGTCCACCACGTCCTTGCCCTGGTAGAACTTGTCCAAATCCACGGGGTAGATCCGCGGCGCCTCCTGGAAGAAGCGGTCCTGGTAGTGCCAGGGCCGGAGGTCCTTGGCCTCGATCCCCAGGCGCTTGGCCAGGACGGCGTCCATGTCCTTCTTCAGGGCGGCGAACGCGTCGCGGGTGAGGGCGTCCAGTTCGTCGAAGAGCTTCCCGATGGCGGCGGGGTCCTGCTCGGACAGGGTCAGCTGCATGGCGTGGAAGTCGGCGAAGCCCAGCTTGCGGGCCGTTTCATTGCGCAGCCTGGCCAGCTCGCGGATTTCCCGGGCCACCACCGGACCGATCTGCTTGGACCCTTCCCAGACCTCGCGCAGCTCGGCCGAGTCGGTGGACCCGCGCAGGACGGCCTCCACGTCGTTGTCCGTCAGCGTCTTGCCGCGGGCCGCGACGCGGAAGGTGTAGTACTTCTCCTCGATGGCCTTCTGCTTGCGGACCAGCGCCTCCAGGTCGGCCAGGTCGAGCTGCTTGCCCAGGCAGGACAGGTAGACCACTTCCAGCTGGCGGGCCGTCAGCGGGTCCTTGACGGCCTTGGACTCGCGCAGCTCCTTCACCCGCCGGAACGTCTCCTTGTCGGCCAGCAGGGCGTTCATCTTGATCTCCAGCTCGGAAGCCTTGGCGAAGTCCTCCGTCTTCCCGCTGATGGTGGCGTCGTAGTTGGCGATGGCCGCCTCTTTTTCCAGCGGGGCCATCTGCTCGGTGAACCGCTGCAGAAACGCCTGGGCTTCTTTTTCCATGTCGCGTCCTCCCTTTTGTTGGGCCGATGCCGCACCCGTCAGGCCGACGGCCAGCAGCGCCGCGCAGGCGACCAGGGCGACAGTCCGGATCCTCTTCCCCATCTTGCACTCTCCTCGTAATATTGTATTTACAACAAATTGAATCCTTTCCGGAGACGAACGTGGTATTGTACGCCAGCCGCCCGGAAATGGCACCGGGAATTTGCCGGCCGGGCGCCGCCCCGGGCCGGCGGACGCCCGAACCACAGGAGTGAACGGCCATGAGGGAAAACCAGGACACCGCCCCGGTGGCGAAAGTGATTTCCGGGGGCCAGACCGGGGCCGACCGGGCCGCCCTGGACGCCGCCCTGGCGGCCGGCGTGCCCTGCGGCGGCGCCGTGCCCCGGGGGCGCCTGGCCGAGGACGGGCCGATTCCCGCACGCTATGCCTTCCTGGAGGAACTGGACTCCCCAGACTACCGGGACCGGACGGAACGGAACGTCCGGGACGCCGACGCCACGCTGGTGTTCACGGCGGGGCCCCCGTCGGGCGGAACCTCCCTCACCCTGGACCTGCTGCGGCAGCACGCCCGGCCTTTCCTGGTCGTCGACCGGGACGCGCTGACCGTGGCGGAAGCGACGGCCCGGGTTCGGGATTGGCTGCGCGCCGTCCGACCGGCCGTGCTCAACGTGGCCGGCCCGCGCGAGTCCGGGGCGCCCGGCATGTACGCCTACGTGCGCGCCGTGCTCGGCGCCGTCCTGCCGGCGTGAGCCGCGCCGGCTCTACCGCCGTGACCGTTGAACCGTTTTTCGGCGCACTGCCTCGAATGGTTTGTCCGTTTCCAACGTACACGGTACCGAATACTGTTCAACAGGAGATCCTCCCATGAAAAAAACCTGGTGCGCCCTTTGCCTCGCCCTCGCCGTGACGTCCGGCCTCTGCGCCGCGGAGGCGCCCCCGGCCGGCGGGGCGCGCCACGTCTTCATCATCCAGCGGGACATGGCCCCCCTGGCGGACACGCTGGGCTTCCACAAGGCTTTCGAAGCCTACCTGCGGCGACTGCCCCCGGGTGACCGGGTCAGCGTCTACGGGTTCGAACTCAGCAACGTCTACGAACTCATGGACGGGCGGGCGGCGGAGCTCCACTGGCCGCCCAAGGGCTACCGCTTCACCAACCCTTCCGGCAACACCACGCCCGTCAAGGACCTGCTGGCCATCCTGGTCAACTGGAACCTGCGGAACGCGAACGTGGTGCTGTTCACCACCGGCCGGGACCGGGTGATGGTGGAGTGCATGAACCCCGAAGCCGCCAAGGAGTGGCTGCGCGCCAACATCCGGCCCGACCGCATCGCCACCCTGCAGAGGCCCCTGGTCCTGGGGGCCCAGGTCTTCTCCATCGACAAGTACAGGCCGCTGGGCGAGCTGATCCGGTTCTTCCAGAACGAGAAGGTCACCCTGACCGCCGTCCAGCTCTGGAAGGTGGCCGGCGGGGACCTGTTCCGGAACGACGACTGGCAGACGTCCTCCTTCTTCCCCGGCGACATGCGGTACGTCGCCCACACCCTCAACGAGCAGGACGCTCTCATGGACAGCTTCGCCTACACCGCCCTCACCGCCCTGACGGAGGCCTCGGGCGGCCAGGTCTACATCGATTTCACCAACTTCAAGGGGCTTTTCGAAACGTCGAAATTCTAGATTGTCTACCGGCGATCTTCGGCCATACAGACGGCGGAAGACCATACATCGGGAATCCGGGACTCCTCCGGAGCAGGCCTCGTAACCCGTTCGCCGAGAGGGTGGGCGCCTGCCGGTTTCCCTTGACATGGCCGCCGTTCGGGAATATTTCCTTGGGCATGCCTTCTCCAGAGATTACATTTTTACATTCTCGTGAGGAATACGAAAAATTCGTGCAGGCCTCTGCTTTCCCGGACCCCGTCCCGGCCTTCAAGCAGTCGACCGTCACGGGATTTTGCCATGTCTGCAACAGCGAAAAAACGTTCTGTTGCCATCCGACCGAAAGGGTAACCCGCGGTCACGTCAGCTGGCGGGAGCAGTTGACCTGCCCAGGGTGCCGGTTGAACAACCGGGCCCGGGCCTCGATCCACCTGCTGGACTTTCTCTCCGGAGGACATATCGCCGGTCCCTTGTACCTGGGCGAATCACAGACACCATTATACGAAGCGATCGCCCGCCGGGCGCGGGGAGGGCTGACCGGCAGCGAATATCTGGGCGACCGGTGCCGGCCGGGCCAGAAGCGCTGGAAACGGCTTTCCCGGTTGAAGTTTCGCCGAATCCGGCATGAAGACCTGCAGAACCTGTCGTTTGAAGGCGACCGCTTCGCCTGGCTGATGGCCTTCGACGTGCTGGAACACGTGCCGGACTTCCGCCTCGCCCTGCGGGAGTGTTACCGCTGCCTGAACCACGGCGGGCGCCTGCTGCTGAGCGTGCCGTTTTGCCACGAACTGGATCAGTCGTTTCCTTTGGCCAGAAGAGAAACGGACGGGACGTTGACATTCCTGTCGCCGCCCGAATACCACGGCGACCCCTTCCGGAAAAGCCATGGCTGCCTTTGCTACACCCGTTTCGGTTGGGACATTCTCAAGACCTTGGCGGAACTCGGTTTCTCAAAAACAGCCCTCGTGAACGTACACTCCCGCAGGCACGCCTATTTCGGCCATGACCTCCTTTTCATATACGCGGTCAAACCATAGGCCCCTTCCGGGCTTTCGCCGGACGGGCAAGCGCTGCCCGCCGCTTTTCCTGTTGAATCAGGCCCCCCTTCCCCTATAATTCCCTTTTTCCGAGGAGGTGCCACCGTGGGAAAGACCTTGTCGCACGGCCTTCGCCTGCTGCTGGCGGCCATCGTGGCCGTGCTGCTGTCCGGCTGCCAGAAGGAGACGACTTTCGAGACCATCGACGACCTCGACACCGACGAAAACGCGGCCGTCAGCGGCGCCGCCTCGCCCGCCCGGGGCTTCCGGCCCGTGCTGGGCTGGGATTTCGAAAAGGGCCTGGCGGACTGGAAGCCCGCCGCCGCCTCGGTCCGCCTCTCCGTGTCCACCGCCACCCGGCACGACGGCGCCGCCGCCCTCCAGGCGGAGGGGGCCAGCCCGGTGAAGGCCTGGAACTTCCTCACCGGCCCCGTCTTCGACCTGCAGCCGGGGACCCGCTACCGCCTGTCCGGCTGGGTGAACGTCCAGGAATGGAGCGCCCCCGACCTGCCGCCCTTCTTCAAGTGCCAGGTCGACCGCCGGGGCGCCTTCGTGCAGAACCACTTCTCCGCCAAGTACGACCTGGCCCGGAAAGGCGAGTGGCAGTTCCTCACCGCCGAATTCGCCACGGACGGCAGCACCGGCCTCACCGGGCTGTTCAGCCTGGAGAAGGGCGTCGACAGCAGGGCCGTCGACGCGGTGGTCTTCCTGGACGGCATCGCGCTGGAGTCGGAATAGCGGTTCGCTACTTTCTCCCTCTCCCGCCAGCGATGGCGCAGAGAACCGGAAAGCTACATCTTAAATACAATAGAAGTAGCTACAGCGTATTTTCGCTTGACATTCCATGCTCTTGGCGGGAAATTGAGTTATTTTCAGCCAGGGCGAGGTGGCGGCCGCGGGTTGCTTCCGGCGCCTTTGCCAAGGAGACGACAGGATGAACAACGACAAGGATTTCACGCAATTGCAATGGATCAAGGATTTCGCGGATCACTTTGAGATGCCGGTGGCGGACATCAAACTGGTGTACCAAGTCTTCCTGGGCAACCGGGTCCAGGATTGGCCGCATCCGTTCGGCGAACTCGAACCCTGGGTGGAGCGTTACGATTCTGCGGAAACGAAAATCATCCGGGAGGGCATCATACGCGATAAATGTTGGCATGTCAAGGGTTTAGGGGGGGGGTGGAACGCGCTCGGCGTAAACGTATTGCAGAATGAGATTTATCGGCGCACCCCCGAAAGCCTGGCCAGCTATTCCTATCTGAAAAAAATCCTTCTTGATTTCCAGCAACAATCGGTAGACAGGAAAATGTCCTTTCTGGACTACGGCTGCGGAACTGCCAACCTGGTGGAAACGCTGGTCGACCAGCCGGGATTCGACTTCCATCTCTGCGACATCAACCCGGTTCTGGTGGCATACTGTCGGCATAAGTTCCGCTCTGTCCCTCAAGTCAAGGTGGAGAGAATCCCCACCCACGACAAGGTCACCGGCGACCAGTGCCGGGTCCGGACCAGGAGGCGGACCGTCTTCGGCCGCCACAACGTCATCCACGTCATGGATGTGTTGGAACACACCCTGAACCCGCTGGAATTACTCATCCAACTGATCCGGGCGCTCGAGCCGGGCGGGCTGTTGATCTTCATCTTCCCCGACAATATCGAGGGGGACTGGCACACCCCGGAGGCCAACTTCCTGCGCCCGTACTGCCTGGAACTCGTGGAGCGGTTGTTCACCCAGGTCGACGGCATGGTCTGGCAAAAGACCGCGAGCCTCGTTCTCGAGAAGCGGCTGCTGCGGAAGGCTGCCTGGCACAACTGGTGGCACTATCCCAAGGCCAGGAAGTTCGCCCGGCAGCATTTTTTGTCTCATCCTCCCCCGGAACGCTGACGTCCAAACCATCGACGACCAGAAATTAAAGAGAACTTCCGCCTGGCGATGCAAGGCGCACCTGGATTTTGGCAGAAGCTGCCGTCGTCATCCTTTCCGTACGCCCGTGAATCCCCTTCAGGGATTCACGGTTGTGTGACGCTCTTTCCCGGGGTTGGCGAAACGCCAACCCCGGGCTGAGGTATCCCACGCCGATGGCGTGGGAAGGGCACTGATCGGGTCCCGACAGAGAAAAAACAGCGGGGCTGTTCGGTTGCCCGGAGGGCATACATGTCCATAGCCGCCGGATTCGTTCCCCGGTGCCCTTGCCCGGAGGGCATGAATACCCTGCAGACGTTCGGATTCGATTGGCTCGGATACCCCATGGAAATTGATCCCTACGGGAAAGATCTTGGTAACTGGATTGTCGGGCTATGGTTATCGTTTTCCTGCGGGAAACTGATCGGGGGCTGCACGGCCCGCCCCGGCATTCCGGCAAGGGATGGGCTTCCCGCAAGACCTGCCGACGGCCCGGCAAAGATCAAGAAAAGAAACAGGCTTCCCGGCCGCGGTTGGCGGATTCTCTCATCGGGCCCACGGGGGCACGGGGGGGCGCAAGCGCCGGGCGAAGGCGACTTGCGCTGCAAGGCGCACCCAAGGGCAAAGAGAAAGGCGCCGGGTGCGGCCCGGTGCATTCTCGTTCCATGCTGCCGTGCCGAAGCCGAAGGTCAGGAGTGCGGCAGCGAGCCCCGAGCTGCCGCTTTCCGCACACGTCCCTCGCCTGCGGAAGCAGAACGAAACCGGCGCCCGTGCCGCACCGGAAACCGGGTTCTGCAATATGCCTCCGAGCCGAACGAAGGCCACGACGAAATGCATGAGGATGTCCGGTCGGTACGGGCCCGCTTTCGCCCATGGACCGTGCCGAAAGCGGCGGCTCGCCGACTCGCCGCCACACTCCGGGGCGGCGCACGATGCGCCCGAGATCCTGCCTGCGGGTGCGCCTTCCGGCGGAAGGCGCCTACGGAATCAACGTGACGCCCCCCGCCCGGCATTGAGGACCGAGGCGGCGTTCTCGGCGTCGTACTTCCCGCAGCTCTCCCCGCGCAGGATCAGCTTCCACCTGGCGCCGGCGCCGGCGAAGGACAGTTCCACCCCGAAGACCTTGCCCGTGGCCACGGTCGAGGCCCAGCCCGGCACCATGTCCAGCGCCCCGCCGCTTCCCACCTTGGCCCCATAGTCCCTCTCGCTGCACACCGAGGCCTCCCGCAGGGCCGACAGGGGGAAGTGGAAGGATTCGTTCTTCTGGGGCTTCTTCGGGTTGCCACCGTAGTCCTCCGCCTCCAGGGTGAGCCAGCCCCGGCGCAGGGTCAGGGTGCCCGCGTACCCGTCGGAGGGCGACCAGGTCCGCACCCGCCACTGCCGCACCACCTCGGCCTCCGCCCGCAGCCGGGGCAGGTCCGGGTCGTCGGGCGCCAGGGCCACCAGGGCCTGCAGGCAGGCCGCGGCCGCTTCCCAGCGACCGTCACGGGCGGACGAGAGGAAGGTCTCCTTCAGCCCGGCGGCGTCCTTGCCGCGGACGACCGCGGCCGGGTTCACCGGCGGGGCCGCCTCGGGCCGGCCGGCCCTGACCTGCCAGCTGCGGATGCGCCGCTCCATGGAGATCGCCTCGAAGAAGGGGAAGCGGGTGAACACCTGGTGTTTCTCGCTCCCCACCTTGATCTTCAGCCCGTGGCCCACCACGCCGTAACCCGGCTGCACCCAGGCGGTGGACTCGGCGTAGTTGGCGTCCACCGCCGCCAGCGGCCACTGGAACAGCCGCCGCAGGCTTCCGTCGGGCTGGGGCAGGTCCAGGCCCAGCCATTGGCGGCGCAGCCAGAGTTCGGCCGTCACCATCTCGTTGCCGCACTTCACCACGACGGGCCAGCGGTCGACGGGCTCGATCTGCCGGCGCCACCCGTACGCCTCGGCGTCCGCCGGGTCCGCGGCGAGCAGGGCCGCGACGGCCCGCCCCGCTTCCTCCCATTTCCCCTGCCGCATGAGCTCGGGCACCGCCGCCCGGTCAACCCCCGCCGCCGCGACAGTCTCCCGCCCCGCCGCCGGTCCCGGGGCGGGAGCCTCCTGCCCCGCCACCCCGCCGGCCAGCGCCAGCCACCCGCTCGCCTGCAGCCACAGCACCAGCCACCGTCTGTTCATCGCCGCACCTCCCCTCCTCTCCTCACGTTTGCTCCCTTTCCTCTCGCGCATCGGTTTCTTGAACATTTTCATCGTTTTCCGAAAGACCAAACACGCTCCCTCTGTCTTTGTGTCTTGGTGGTCAAATCAGATATCCCCTCCAGGTCGATTTTCAGAAGTTGTAGAGGACGGAGAGGACGAGGTTGGTCCGGGCGGAAGCGAGGTCGCCGGCGAACTCCAGCTGCAGGTGGTTCTTCACGGTGACGCCGGCGCCGAAGGTGAAGTGGTGGTCGGTGCCCGCCTCGCTGAAGATCATCCCCTGCAAGCTCTCGAAGTTGCTGTAGACCTCGTCGGCCGGGTGGTACAGGCCGGCGAAGTAGATGACGTCGTTGTGGGACCGGTCGCCCACGAAGTGCAGGGTGTTGTCGGGGTCGGAATAGTAGCCCGCCCGCAGGGCCAGGGGCGTGCGGCCGAGGATGAAGGTCCGCTCGAAGCCCAGGCGGAAGGAGGTGCCGTCGGCGAAGGCGTAGTCGTCGCGGAACTCCCGCTGGATGTACCCGGTGAAGGCGGGCGTCATCTCGCTGTAGTCGATGCGCACGAAATCGCAGGTGACGACGGTGCGGTCGTCGGGCGAGACGGCCACCCCGACGCCCCAGCGCCGGGGTACCCGCAGGTCGAAGTCCATGGTGGACCGCAGGGGCTGGTTGTTCAGCTTCAGGAACAGGTTCTCGTTGAAGACCATCTCCAGCCGGTGCGACGAGCCGGAGCGGAAGACGCCGCCGATCCGCAGCCAGTCCACCGGCTTGACGATGAAGCCCGCCGTCCAGCTCCAGGAGAGGGCGGACCCCCGGCAGCGCATCATCCGGGCCGACACGTCGCCGGCGGGCACCGCGTAGGCCGGGCCGAGCTCGCTGGCCGGCACGGTCTCCCGGGTGTCCAGGCTCACTTCCGTGGCCCGGGCGGAGAAGCCCACGTTGACGCGCTCCCCCCAGCGCCGGGAGAGGGACAGGCCCCAGTTCACCGTCTTCAGGGAAATGTCCGTGGTGTAGGTGTTCAGCGTGACGGGATACTGGCCCAGGAACAGAACACCGGGGACCGTGAAGGAATCCTGGGTCTTGCCCAGGTCGTAGTTGGCCAGCTCCTGCCGGTAGGCGCTCACCGCCCACTGCCGGAAGGGGAACACCAGGCTGACGAAGGTGGGGGAGTATTTTCCGGTCCAGACATCCTCCCGGCCGACGGTGTCGGCGTCCTGCAGGTAGAGGTTGTCGAAGCGGTTGCGGATGTTGCGGCCCTCCACGAAGAACTGCGGCTGCACGAGGGCGCACAGGCCGGCGGGATTGGTTTCCGCGCCGGTGGCGTCGTCGGCCAGGGCGATGTAGGCCTGCCCCATGCCGCTGGCGCGGGCCCCCGGGTTGATGAAGTTGAAGCGGAAGCTCTGGAAAGGGTAGTTGGGCATGGGGTTGCCGGGCCCCTGGGCCAGAGCGGCCGCCCACAGGGCGAGGAACGCGGGCAGGGCGGCGAGGAAACGGCGAGCGCTCATCATCACGGTCCCCCCTTCACTCGGCCAGGGTCTGCGCCGGGACGGCGGAGAGGAAGGTCAGGTCATCGTCACCGAAGATCTCGAAGCTCATGAGGGAGGAACCCTCCGGCGCCGTCAGGGTCACGTACCCGCCGTTCTGGGCCGGCAGGCCGCCCACGAAATCGGTGAGCATCCGGCTCACCTTCCGGCCGGCGGGGATGAGCGCGTCGGCTTCGCCCGTCTTGTTGCCGAGCATGTCGTAGACGGTGAAGTGGGCCGTGACGTCCGCCGCTCCGGTGTTGAGCACGGCGATGCCCGTGAAGTACGGAATGCCGCCGATGGTGCCCACGGCCAGGTGCGAGAAGAGGAAACGGTTCCCCACCTTGGACTGGAGCGGCAGGGAAGAGGCCATGACCGCCCCCGCCCGGTCCATGAAGGTGACGCAGCCCAGCAGCCCGGCCTGACTGGACTCCACCTTCAGGAAGCCCTGGATGACGGCCGCCGAGGCGGGGTCGAGGCCGGTCAGGTCGGCGATGGAGGATCGCAGGGCGCCTCCGGCCGGAATGGACAGCGAGGCGGTGGCGCCGAGGGGCGACCCGTCGTCGGAACAGGCGCTCACCGTTACGGCGGCGGCCGCGGCGGCGGGGTTGAAGAGCTCGATGGTGGAACGGAAGATGGTTCCCTCGGCGAAGTGGGGAAGATAGAGGGTCGCCGTGCCAGTGGCCGTCTCGTCCACCGGCAGGCCCGGCAGGACCGCCTCCATCACGTCGGACACCATGGTCAGGTACTGGCATTCCACGGGCGCGCCGGCCACGATTTCCAGGGAAAGGGCGTCCTCCGCGTCGGCGAAGCAACTGGCGTAGGCGAACGAATGGCGCCCGCCGGCCGCCAGCGTGAAGGAATAGGTGCCGCCCGTGACCGTTCCGTCGGCTTTCCGGCAGGTCACCGTGACGCCCGTGGCGGACTCGCCGGGGTTGGTGACGCTGTACTGCCCGACCGCCGCCGCGCCAAGAGCGCCCGGGACCGGGAGGAAGAGCCTCGGGCTGGCCGTGGTCTGCCCCCCGGCTCCGTCCATGGCCAGGGTGCTGCCGGTCAGGACCTGGATGGTGAAGCCGTTCACCGCCTGGTTCTGGGTGGAAACCCGCATCCAGGCCGCGTAGTTCGCGGCCCCGTCCCCGAAGAAACCCTGGGCGTAGAAGGACATCTGCTGGTGCGCCTTGAGGGTGACCGCCACGGGGTCGCTGACCGTGGGATCGACCACCAGCTTGCCGTCCGGCCCCACCAGCGACAGATACACCAGGGCGTCCTCCGCGGAGGGGTTGGCCAGGGCGAAGGCGGAATCGAAGGCGCCGCCGGTCTCGGCGCAGGGGAAATCGATGACCAGGTACTCGCTCTGCAGCACGGACACGAACTCGTCGTCCGGGGGCACGCCGAAATAGGTCGCCCCGTTGCCGGTGGTGTAGTAGACCAGCGAACTGATGTCGCCGGAGTTCGTCAGGACGGCCTGGGGGAGGAAGAGGCCGGAGGAGGACCCCATGTACACGTAGATCTTGCCGTCGCCCGTGCAGGCCACGGAGACGTCCTTGTAGCCGTCCACGTTCAGGTCGCTCACGGCCATGGAGTTGGGGACGGCGCCGGTGGACTGCGCCTGCTGGTAGGAGAACTCGAGCGAACCCACCCCCAGGAAGCCCTGGAACTGGGCGGCGCCCTGGTTCAGGATGAGCAGGTCGGGCAGCCCGTCCAGGTTGAGGTCGCCGGACTTGACGTCCACCGGCGTGCTGCAGCCGGTGAGCGTGCGCGCCAGGGAAAAGTTGCCGTCCCCCGCGCCCTGGAACACGGGCACCTCGTTGTCTCCCGCAACGGCCACGGCGATGTCGGGCGCACCGTCCACGTCGAAATCGTCCACGGCCATGCCGCGGGGAGACGGGCCGGCCGAAATGACCTGGCCGGCGACCAGCAGCCCCGTCTTGTCGTTCAGGAACACCTGGAGGGTCCCGCCGCTGGAGGAGAGCAGCGCGTAGTCGGCAAAGCCGTCCACGTTGAAGTCGCCCCCGCCGCCCACGTCGCCGCCGGCCGCCCTGGCCCGGAAGAACCGGCCCGCGCGGGTCAGCCTGGCCCCGCTGGCCTCGCTGACGCGCCCGGGGTTGTAGAGGACGTGCACCCCGCCGCCCGCGGCGTCGGCGACGAGGATGTCCAGCCGGCCGTTCCCGTCGACGTCCTCGAGGGTGACGTCGGAGGGCTCATAATCCAGATTCACTTGTACAGGGGAGGCGAAACCGGCCGTTTCCCCCGGGATCTTGTAGGAAACCGCCAGCGCCCGGGCGGACGGCAGGGTGGAGACCATGTCGGGCCAGCCGTCGCCGTCCAGGTCGCCCACGGCGATGCGGCCGGGCCGTCCGGGCATGGCGAGGGGGTCCCGGACCCCGAACGATTCCTCCACCGGGTCCGGATTGTCGTTCAGAACGGCTTTCAGGACGAAGCTCATGGCGCTTCCCTGCCGCAGGTACAGGTCCGACACGGCGATGAAGAAGTCCCCCGACTCCGGCAGCCGGACCTGGGCGAAGGCGTGGGTGCTCTCGTCGTTGCGGCTGTTGACGTTCAGGTAGGAGGCGCGCGTCCCGAAGATCTTCAGGCAGGGGTACACCGCCGGGTCGGAAGCGTCGGCGCTCGAGACCTGCACGTCCAGGATCTGCCCGGCCTGCCCCGACACCTTGAACAGCCGGAAGGGCGTGGGGCCGTCCAGGGTGCGGGTCAGGGAAAGGTCCGCCCCCGGCTCGACGGCCTCCGCGTCGTCGGCGTACACGAGCAGCCTGGCCTGGGAGGTTTCCCTCCCGGAGCCGGCCAGTTCCAGGTCCAGCCAGCCCGTGCCCGCCGTCGGCACCGTCATGGGGAAGGCCACCAGGCTGCGGAGCGCCTTGAGCGTGACGGTATCGGTGACGGGAGCTTCCCCATTCATGGTCAGGCTGGTCTTCAGGGTCACCCCCTCCTCCTGGGAGCGCCCGAAGAGGATCTCGCACTGGCGTGGCACGCCCACGGCGAAGAGGAGCATGTTCTCGACGTTGCGGATGTCGTCGACGCTGCGGTCGTCGCTCACGGCGTTCATGACGAAACAGGAGGAAAACTCCGAGGAGTCCCCTTCCGCTTCCGCCAGCAGCGTCACGGCCTGGCCCACGGCCAGGGGGAAGGTCACGGCGAAGGCGCCGGTGGCATCCGCCTCGGCGTTCCCCAGGAACAGCCGCCCCTCGCCGAAGCCGGACGGGTCCCGCTCCGCCTGGTAGGCTTCCACGCGGGCGAACGGGAGGGTCTTGCCCCAGACGGTGAACAGGCCGGCGCCGTCCCCTTCCCGATACCCGTAGCGCTCGATGGCCGGAGCGGGCATGAAGTGGTTCGGCCCGCGCCGCTTGCACTGCGCGAGATCGGCTTCCGGACCGTCGCCCACGCCGTCCAGGTGGCTCAGGTCGATGCCCAGCATGCCGTTGCCGTAGATGCAGTTGCGGGTGATGCGGTTCCCCGTGGCCGCCTCGCCGGTCACCAGCACTCCGTTGAGGACGTTGCCCGCGATGAGGTTGCCGGCGTACTCGCTGGCGCCGCCCACGCAGTTGGCGGGAGACCAGGCGATGCTCACCCCGTTGCCGTTGCCGGGCGCAAGGGACTGGTCCGTCGAACCGATCAGGTTGCAATTCAGGACGTTGCCCGTCGTCTTGTCGTCTCGGATCCACACGCCGTTTTCCCGGCAGTTGGCGATGAGGTTGCCGGCGGGAGCCCCTTCTCCGGGCAGCATCTTCCGCCCGAGGGGGGCGGAATCCATGCCGATGTGGTTTCTCGACGCGCCCTGTTCCACGATGATGCCGTTGTTCAGCCCCAGCGCGGACGGGGCGAGCCGCGACTCCGCGTCGAAGCCGAGCCGGCACCCGCGCACCGTGTTGTCCACGGCCCGGGAGCCCAGGATCCGGATGCCGTCGCCGTTGCTCCCGCCGATGGTCAGGTCGGCCAAAACGTTGCCGGGGGAGAGGATGGAGAAGAAAGCGTTCTCCCGGTTGACGTTCGCCCCGTCGGCCCAGGTGACGAGAATGGTGCCGGGCCCGCCGTTGCTGCCGGGCATGGTGCCCTCCAGCGTGACATTCCCCCGCTGGAAGGGAGGCAGCGGGCCGTTCAGCCGCACGATGCGGGGAGCCGGCAGGCTCTGGTCGAAGGTGACGATCTGCTGGTCGGAACCGGCCGCGGCTTCGGCCAGGGCGAGGGCCTCGCGCAGGGAGAGCGCGTCGCCCGTCTTCCCGGCGGCCGGGTCGTCCAGCGTCCCGACCACCCAGGTGCCCACATGGATTTCCAGCACCATGTCCTCGCCGTAGACGGTGCCGGCTTCATTCTGGGCCGCGGCCCGGAAATGGTAGACCGAACCGTTCTGCAGGCCGTCGAGCTGGGTGGAGAACCGGGTTTCCCCGGGTCCCTGTCCGACGCTGATCCGGTTGCTGAAGGAACCGTACTCCAAAGTCGGCCCGTACTCGAACCAGGCCGTCGCTCCGCATTGCGTCGAAACCACCGAACCTCGCAGGACGGCCGAACTGGCGCCGAGCACCTGGGCGCCGGCGGTTTTCGCCTGCGGGACCGCGCAGGTCTGCAACCAGGCGCACGCCTCGTTGGACCAGGCCGAGGCGACCCCGACATGGACGGCCCGGAGGCGGTAGCAGTACGTCTCGTTGGAAACCAGGCCGTCCTCGCTCCAGGAAGTCAGGTCGCCGCGGACGGTGGCGACGTGGGCGAACGTCCCGCCCGCACCGGTTTTCCGCTGGATTTCGATCTGGGCCGTAGCCGCGTTTCCGCTGAACCAGGTCAGGAGAACCGCCGTGGACGACGTGTTGACGGCCCGGACATCGCCGGGCGCGACCGGACCGCCCGTGAGCACGGTCACTCTCGCCGCCCGGCTGTCGGCCACCCCGCATGGGTTGGTCAGGCGGGCCCAGAAGTCGGCGGAAGCCGTCAGTGGGCCGGTGTTCAGCGTCAAGCCGGTACCGACGGGAGCGGAAGTGTCGCCGGAAGCGCCGCGGTACCACTGGCCGGTCACGCCGTCGCCGACGGGCACGACGACCAGGCTGGCGCTCTCCCCGGCATAGACGGAAGTGGGGGAGGGATGCGAGAGGATTCCCACCGCCTGCCGCAGGGTCACGGTCGCCGTCTCGCTGTCCGCCTGCCCGTAGTCGTTGGTCACCCTGACCCAGAATTTCTTCGTCTCCTCGATGACGAGCGAATAGGCCTCGCTGTTGGAACCCACCGGCTTGCTGGTGTCTCCCCTTTCCCCCTCGTACCAATGGTATTTCAGGGGACGCGTCCCCGACGCCGACAGGGAAATCGACACGCTCTGCCCGAAACAGCCGGCGGGGGAATTCGGCTGCCGGGTGATGGTGGGGCCCTCCACCGGCGTGAGGACCGCCGCCGTGCTGCACACGTATCCGTCCTCGCACTGGATTTTCACCCAGTAGGAAACCTCCGCCGTGACGGGAGGCGTGACGAACGTCGGGTAGACTGCTCCCGCGACCGGATCGGTCGTGCAGTACTGGGGGCCCCGGTACCACTGGAACTGCAGCCTCGGCTTGCCCGAGGCGCCCACGGTCAGCGTGGCCGAGCTTCCCCGCAGAACGTCGCCACCCAGCGGCGGGAAGAGGATGGCAGGGGCCGTGGCGACCATGCTGGCCTGGGCCAGAGAGTGGTTGTACCCTGCGGACAGGCTCGACACCTGCCCGAGGCCCGTGGAAACCGGGTCGATCTTGTCCTGGAGCGAACTGACCCCGAGCTGCCCTTCCCGGTTCCGCCCCCAGGCCCAGACGATGTTGAAGTTGGCTTCGCCCGTGTTGGTCCGGATCGCCAGGGTATGACCGGATCCGCCGGCCACGGCCACGGTCTCGCCTCCGTCCGCCAACTTGCAGCGGACCGGGGAACTGGCGTCGCTGGTCCCCCCGTTGCCCAACTGGCCGTAGGCGTTCCAACCCCAGGCCCAGGCCGTGCCGTCCGCCGCCACGGCCACCGAGTGCCTGGCCCCCGCGGCCAGGGCCATCGCCTTGCTGGCCTCGTCCGCGCCCAGCGTCCTGACCTGCGCAGGCGAAGCGACATACGACGCCGAAGAACCGATCCCGAGCTGGCCCTTGTCATTGCTTCCCCAGGCCCAGACCGTGCCGTCGCATTTCAGGGCGAGCGAGTGGTCCTTTCCGCAGGCGATGACAGCCACGCCGGTCAGACCCGGAACCTGAACGGGCGTCCACCGGTTCCTGGTGTCGCCAATCCCCAGTTGCCCCTGGCTGTTTCCGCCCCAGGCCCAGACCGTTCCGTCGTCCCGGAGGGCCAGGGAATGCCCGCCGCCGGCAGCGACAGCCACCACGCCCGCCAGTTGCCCGACCATGGAGGGGACATCCCGGCTGGCGCTGGTCCCGTCGCCCAGTTGGCCGCTCGTGTTGGCGCCCCAGGTCCAGACCGTCCGGTCGAAACGGACCGCGAGCACATGGGAGTCTCCTGCCGAAAGCGCCTTCACGTCAGTCAGGCCCGAGACGGCCACCGGGTAGGGCATGTCGGTGCCCATGGTCCCGTTCCCCAGTTGGCCCTGGTTGTTTTTCCCCCAGGCCTTCACCATCCCTTCGGACAGGAGCGCAACGGAAAAGCCGTTGCCGGCGTGCACGGTCAGATAGCTGTCCCCCAGGGCGGAAATGAAGTAGGGGGAGAGCTGCACCGTCCCGGCGGCCGGATCTCCCAGCTGGCCGTAGGCATTGCTGCCCCAGGAATACGTGTAGTACCCGGCTCGCAGCGGAACGGAATGGACCGCGAGCAGGCACCCGACCAACAGTGTCCAAACGGCAGCGGCCCCCAGCCGCCCCCCCGCACTTCCCTTTCGCATCGGCAACCTCCCCAGGACAGATTCATACCGGTGTTTTCCTCTGATTTTACCCCGAACCGCCCGTTTTTCACTTTCCGAAATACCGGGACTTGCCAAAGTTGTAACGGCCGCGGGCACGCCTGGCCCGGTGAACGCCCGCCCGGGGCCCCCTCCGGAAAACGCCGCGAAACGGCGTGCACCCCGCTGGAAAGCCGCACCCGCCCCGACCTTGCTTCCCACTTGATTCCGGCAGGGCAGATGTTTACAATTGCAATTTGCAAACGATGGCAGACACCGGAGGATCGTGTGTTCGGAAACAAGGCCTGGAAGAGCGTTTTCCGGATCAAGCGGGAATGGTTGGCAGACTGGAAATTCCGCTACGGGGCGGCATTCGCCGGCTTGTTGCTCCTTTTCCTGCTGATCTGGATGCTGACCGCCACCGGGGAGAAGGTGCGGACGGGCGATATGGCGAAAGAAGACCAGGGGGCGCTTCCCCCGAAGGAAAAAGCCGTGGAATACAGCACCCCGATGACGGGATACGCGCTGCCCACTGTCAAACCGGTTCCCAACGTCACGGATGTCTTCACCACGATCCGGTCGGCCCAGGGTACATTCCTCATGGACAACGCCCGTTACGGAAGCTTTCGGGAACTGGCTGCCGCCGGCCTGCTGGATGCCCGCTTCGCCTCGACGGACGTCCATATCAATGGCTATACTTTTTCCTGCAAATGCAATGGAGAAAGGGACGAAGCGTCTTTCGAAATATCGGCCGTTCCGGATGATCCCTTGTTCCCCACTTATCGGATGAATCCCTCGGGGGATCTCTGGGACTCCCATAAACGCCTGGTCTACGAACCGCCCCCGAACCCCTGAAACATTTCATCGATCGTGACATCTATCGGGCAGAGACCGTAACGGGGGAAACGACTATGTGGGAATTGATGGTCCGCCTCGAATTTTCCGCCGCCCACCAGCTGCGCAACTACCGGGGCCGCTGCGAGCGCATGCACGGGCACAACTGGATCGTGGAAGTGCGCCTGGGAAGCGACCGGTTGGACGACTGCGGACTGGCCATGGACTTCTGCGACGTCAACGCGGAGGCCCGAAAAGTGCTGGACCGACTCGACCACCAGGTGCTGAACGAACTGGAGCCGTTCCGCGAAGCCAACCCGTCGGCGGAGAACCTGGCCGCCTTCATTTTCCGGGAGCTCGGGGCCGCCATCCCGGCACCCTGCCGGCTGCTTTCCGTAACAGTCTTCGAAACCCCCGGCATGTCCGCCACCTATCGGGAGAAGGAGTCATGATCGCCTGCGAAAAAGCCGTGGTCGTCGTCAGCGGAGGGATGGACAGCGCCGTGTGCGCCTCCATCGCTCGCGAGTGGTGCCGGGAACTCCTGTTCCTGCACGCGAACTACCGGCAAAGGACGGAAGAGAAGGAACTGGCCTGTTTTCACGCCCTGGCCGACCATTTCGGGGCCAGCGAGCGCCTGGTGATCGACATGGGGCACATCGCGGCCATCGGCGGGTCTTCCATGACCGACCGCAGCCGGAGCATCGAAACGCCCGATCTGCACCGAAAAACCCTGCCGGGGACCTATGTGCCCTTCCGCAACGCGAACCTGCTGGCCGCCGCGGTGAGCTGGGCGGAGGCCACCAGGGCAGAGGCGGTGGTCATCGGGGCGGTGGCGGAGGATTCGTCCGGCTACCCGGACTGCAGCCAGGCCTTCCTCGACGCCTTTCAAGGAGCGGTGGACGCTGGAACGGCGCCGGCAACCAGGATCCGGGTCGTCGCCCCGGTCATCCACATGACCAAGGCGGAAATCGTCCGGACAGGTGTCCGTTTGGGAACTCCGCTGCACCTCACCTGGTCCTGCTACCGCGCAGGCGACGAGGCCTGCGGAGACTGCGACAGTTGCGCCCTCAGGCTGCGAGGGTTTGCCGAAGCGGGGATCGATGATCCGATCCCTTACAAAAAGAGGGTTCTAACGGTAAGGACGGTCTGATATAATTTTTTGTTTCGCCGGCTGCAACACGCGTCCAGAAGCGGCGTCGCACTGGCCATATTCAAGGAGGATACAATGAGATACGCACGCCTTTTCGTCACCGTTTCGTGCCTGATGATCCTGGCCCTGGCGCTCTTTTCATTTTCCGGTTTCGGCGCCTCGACCTTCCTCGTGAAGGGCAAGGTTCTCGATGCCAGCACCGGGCAGCCCATCCCCAACGTAACGATCACCTTCAAGGATCTCGACCAGGGCAAGGTCATCACGATCAAGACCAACAAGGACGGCCAGTACATGCAGCGCCTGCAGTGGGGCCGATACAAGGCCTTCACCAAGATCGAGGGCTACGCTCCCCAGGAGATCGCCCAGGTCCCCAAGCCTGAGGGAACGGACGAGACGCCCCTCGATTTCACCCTGGCCCCCGGCACCGGCTTCATCGCCTCGGAACTGACCAAGGAGGAACGCGAGAAGCTGATGAAGGAGGAAGAAGAGCGCAAGAAGAAAGAGAAGCTCACGGCGGAAGTGAAGATGCACTTCGACGAAGCCATGGATCTCAAGAGCAACAAGGATTACGAAGGCGCCGCGCAGAAGCTTCAGCAGGCCCTCACCATCGACCCGACCCAGCCCGTGGTCCTCGGCCAGATCGCCGAGTGCTACTCCCTGGCCGGTAAGGACGATGAGGCCATCAACTGGTACAAGAAGGCCATCGAATCCTCCCCCAAGGACGGCGCCCTCCGGACGAACCTGGGCACCATCTACCACAAGAAGGGCATGGCGGCCGAAGCGCAGGCGACCTTCGCGGAAGCCGCCAAGGTCGACCCGCTGCGGGCCGATGTGAACTACTACAACATGGGCGTCATCATGCTCAACAGCGCCAAGATCGACGAGGCCCTGGACGCTTTCAACAAGTGCCTGGACGCCAACCCCAAGTACGCCACCGCCTACTACCAGAAATCCATGTGCCTGCTGAACAAGGGCGACGCCAAGGGCTCGCTCGAAGCGCTCGAGACCTACATGAAGATGGAACCCACCGGCCAGTACTCCCAGAGTGCGAAGGACCTGCTGCCGGAAATCAAGAAAATGGCCAATTGATCAGGAGGCGAAGATGTCGGCTGCCATCTGGCAGCCGACGTCTGCCAGGTTCTCCAGGGCCGAGATCAGGGAGTGCTGGACGTAAAGGTTGTGATCCTTGAACATGGCCAGCAGCGCATCGAAGAGTTCCTGCGGCATTTCGTTCGGACGATGCCAGAAAGCATTTGAAATATTCGTGATGCTATTGGCGCGGACCAGGTAGTCCTCGTGGGAGAGGAAACCCGTGAGGATCTCCAGGGCACGCACCCCGCCCTGCATGGCGATGGCCCCCAACGCGTCCTGGACGACGATGAGCCGTTTCCGGCGGAAGTTGTCCCGCGGAATCCGGCGGTGGAAGAGCGCCAGCAAGCTGTCCGACGCAGAATCCTCCCCCAGTTCCCCGATGGCCTCCAGGACCGCCATCTGCAGCCGCTGGCTGCCCGGCCCGCTGTAGATGGTCCCGTCTTCCAGTTTCCGCAGCAAGCTCTCCAGGCAGGACGAATCGCACAGGGCGGCGATGGCGCAGGCCGCGAATTCCTCCCTCTCCCGGTCGCCCGAAAAAAGCAGTTCCAACACCACAGGCAGAATCCTGTTTTCCTTGCAAACGCTCAAATGGGGAAGAAGTGCGTAGGCTTCCTGAATCGGGCCGTTGCGGAGGGTTTCAGTGCAGTGTCGAACGACGTCTTTATCCCGGGTGTGCTTCATTACCCATTGCCCTCTAACCGCCGCCCAAGCAGACGGTTTCAAAGGATGGTACATGGCGTGAAGTCGTTTGTCAATATGATTGTCCCTTTTGCATTACCCCGCTTTTCCTGTATAGTGGGCCAAATTGTGCGAGGAGGGTTCCCTCATGATACTCAGCCCGGAAATCATCCGACGCCTCCCCAAATGCGATCTGCACCTGCACCTGGACGGCTCTCTCCGCATCGGCACGCTGATCGAGCTGGCGAAACAGGAAAATGTCAAGCTTCCCGCCTATTCTCCAGAAGGGCTTTACAAACAAGTATTTCGAGAGACCTACGCCGATCTTACCGAGTACCTGCAAGGTTTCCAGTACACGGTTGCCGTCCTGCAGACCGCCGAAAATTTGGAACGAGCCTCTTTCGAGTTGATGGAAGACAACCTGCGGGAAGGCTGCCGGTACATCGAAGTCCGCTTCGCCCCCCAGCTCCACGTCCATGACGGTTTGTCCTGGGAGGACATCCTGCTTTCCGTGGACCGCGGCCTGAAACGGGCCCGCGACCTCTTCAACCAGACTTGCGCCGGCGTTCTCAACGGCAGCGAACCCCCGGCCGAATACGGCATCATCGTCTGCGCCATGCGCAAATTCGAGCCGTTTTTCTCCCAGTATTACAAGCGGCTATTCGACGTGAACCGCTTCGCTCCGCCCAAGGAGGTCTTCAAGCAGGCATCCATGGAACTGGCCAGGGCCGTCGTCAGCATCCGTGACCGGCTCGGCCTGCCCATCGTGGGGTTCGACCTGGCGGGGGACGAGAGCGGCTGGCCGGCCATCGACCACAAGGAAGCTTTCCAGTACGTGCACAAGAACTTCATGAAGAAGACGGTGCACGCGGGCGAAGCCTTCGGCCCGCCCAGCATCTTCCAGGCCATCACGGAGCTGTACGCCGACCGCATCGGGCACGGCTGCCACCTCTACCACCACGAACTGATGCCCAACGGCTCCGTGGAAGAGCGGAAACGCTACGTGGACAAACTGAGCCAGTTCATCGCGGACGGACGGGTCACCCTGGAGGTGTGCCTGTCCAGCAACCTGCAGACGGACGCCACCATCGGGGACTTGTCCAACCACCCCTTCGGCGAGATGAAGAAAAGGAAACTCAGCTACACGCTGGGAACGGACAACCGGCTGGTTTCCCGCACCGACACGTGCCGCGAGCTTTCCCTCGCCTTGCGGCACTTCCCATTTACCCGAAAAGACTTGCGCAACATGCTGATCTATGGTTTCAAGCGCAGTTTCTTCCCGGGGCCCTACACGGAAAAGCGCAGCTACGTCAGGAGGGTGATCGATTACTACGAATCGTTGGAGAAACAGTTTTTCCCGCCGACGCCAGAGGATCCCTGCGTGACAGCCTGATGGACTCCCGGGCCGGAATGGCCGGGACCGCCCAGTGGCTCCGGCCCCAGGCGATCACCTCCGCGGGCGGACCGTTCCGCAGTGCGGGGGGCGGGCCCTGCCCGAGAAATGCCAACGCTTCCCACAGGGCGACGCCAGACCTCGACGTGCAGACGGGTGCCGCTTTGGTCTGCTTGCTGAGCTTGTCGCCATTCTCGTCCACGGCCACCGGAATATGCGCCCAAACCGGCCAAGGGAGCGCCAGGGCCCGGTACAGGAGCGCCTGCCGGCAGGCCGAGCCCAGCAGGTCGCTGCCCCGGACGACCTCGGTGACGCCTTGGAAGTGGTCGTCGATCACGGTCGCGACATGGTAGGATAAGGTGTTGTCAGCGCGGACGACCACGAAATCGCCGAAATCCTCTTCCAGGCGGAAGCGGCGTTCCCCCTGAACGGCATCCGTGAAGATGAACTCGCCCGCGGGCACGCGGAACCGCCAGGACAGCCGCCCAGCCGGGTCGGCCGGAGCCTCCCGGCAGGTTCCCGGGTAGACGGGGGTGTTGTCGACCCCCCGGACGCGCCCCGCCCCGATGTCCCGCCGCGAGCAGGAACACCGGTACAGGGCACCTGATTTCTTCAGAAAGGAAAAGGCTTCCCGGTAGGCTTCCTGCCGGCGGCTCTGGTACACGACCTCGCCGTCCCAATCGAACCCGAAGGCCTCCAAGGTGCGGAGGATCTGGTCGGACGCGCCGGGCACCACGCGGGGCTCGTCCAGGTCGTCGATGCGGAGGCGCCACGCCCCGCCCTGGGAGCGGGCATTGAGGAAGCTCGCCAGGGCCGCCAGGATGGACCCGAAATGCAGGGGGCCGCTCGGCGTCGGAGCGAATCGCCCGCACACGGCCCGCCCATCGCTCGTCGCGTCCCGAAAGGTCATGCCCGACCCCATGTTCGCCGCCGGCCAGGTGGTCAACCGCTTTCGGCCAGGTGCGCCAGCGGGTCTTTCCGGTCCCGGGGTGGAACCCCGAGCCGGGGCGCCGCATCAGGCGAGGAGGAAAAAGCGCGACCGCCGGCCCCGGCCATGTAGCAGTCCTCGTTTCCATGATCGGTCAGATTCTCGAGGTGAAGGATCAGCCCCTCCCTCGTCCAGGACGCCGTACGGACATCATAGGAGTCCATCCGGATGGCGTCTTCCGGGCAGGCCTCCACGCAATAGCCGCAGTAGACGCACATGCCGATGTTGATGTCGAAGCTTTTTGGCCGTTTTTCGATGCGAACATCCGGGTGTTCTTCCGCTACAATGGAGATGCAGCGGGCCGGGCAGATGGTTTCGCACATCATACAGGCCACACAGCGGGGGGAACCGTCGGGGCGTTTCATGATGCGGTGCCGGGCACGGAGCCGGCGGGCCGGCGGGCGGGGCTCCTCCGGCCACTGGCAGGTAACCCCGGCTTTCCGTTTCCGGCACACCCCGAGGCGGTGAAGCGTATGCAGCCCCAGGTTCTTGAAAAACCGGGTGGACGTAACCCATAGACCTCGGCATATTTCGACCAGGTAGAAACGCTCCAGGAAAGTCAGGGGTCTGTTCATGGGATCCTCCCGCAGTGCGAAGCAAGACGGCAAAAGAATTCTATCATGCAACCCGACTCCAATGCCAAGGAACGAATTCGAACCGGAATGAACCGACCATGCTGAAAGAAAACCGTCCCCCATCCGCCTCGTCCGCCGGAACCGAAGGCCGCGCGCTTCGCATCGCCGTCATGGGCACGCGAGGCATCCCGGCCAATTACGGCGGCTTCGAAACCTTCGCCCAGGAACTCTCGACGCGCCTGGCCGTGTCTGGCCATCAGGTAACCGTATACTGCCGAAAGCATTACGCGGTCCCGGGCCTCCGGCTGTTCCAGGGAGTCAGGCTGATCACCTTGCCCGCCCTGCGGCACAAGTACTTCGACACCGTCTCCCACACGTTTCTTTCCATGCTACACTCGCTGGGGAGCCGCTACGACATCATCCTGGCCTGCAACGCCGCCAACGCCGTCTTCTGCTTTCTGCCCCGCCTCCTGGGCACCAGGGTAATCCTCAACGTCGACGGGCTGGAGAAGAACCGGAAAAAATGGAACGTCATCGGCCGTGCCTGGTACCGGCTTTCCGAAAGGTTGTCCTGCTTCATGCCGACCGCGGTGGTCACCGACGCCGAGCACATCCGGCAGTACTACCAGACACGCTATCGCAAGGAATCCGTGATGATACCGTATGGCGCCCAGCCGGTCGTCGCCCCGCCCGGCGAAACGCTGGCCGCACTCGGCCTGAAGCCCGGCGAATACTACCTGTACGTGAGCCGCCTGGAACCGGAAAACAACGCCCACCTCGTCATTCGCCTGTTCGCCGGCCTCCGGACGGGCAAACGACTGGTGATTCTCGGCGATGCCCCCTATTCCCGGGAGTACATCGCCAGCCTGAAAGCCACGCCCGATCCTCGCGTCCTGTTCCCCGGGGCCATCTACGGGGACGGGTACCGCGAACTCGTTTCCAACGCCTTCTGCTACATCCACGCCACCGAGGTGGGCGGCACACACCCGGCGCTGGTGGAGAACATGGCGGTGGGCAACGTCATCTTCTCCCTGGACACCCCGGAAAACCGGGAGGTCGTCGGGGATGCCGGCATCCTTTTCCGCTCGTCGGACCTGGACGAGGCGCTCCGCCTGCTCCAGCAAGTCGAAGACCGGGCCGAGGCCCACGCCGAGCTGAAAGAAAAGGCGGAACGCCGGGCGCGGGATCGATACTCCTGGGAATCAGTGGTGGAAAGTTACGTGAAACTCTTCCGGGCCGCCCTCGGCACAACGCCCCCCAAATAGGAAGGGCGCCCCGCAGGGCGCCCCTCTCCTCGACGCTCGGACGGAGAAATCACTCCGTATCTTGAGCCATTCCCAGGTAAGAGATCAGCCGGGTCGCGTCCGCGGAGACGATGAACATGTCTCCGATCAGCTCCTTTTCACTGTAAACGGTGAACCAGGCCAGATCGGTAATGGAAGGGAAGAGCTCGGCGAGGGAACGCTCCACCTTGCCCAGGGCGGGAATCGTCAGGACGACATCGCCCTTGGACACCCCATCCTGGCCGTACCCCGTCACGGTGACGGAGGCTTCCGCCGTTTCCGTGTTCGTCAGCTTGCAGATGGAAGTCCAGTCCGCCGTGTTGATCAGCATGGGGAAATTCATCCGGTGGACGCCTTTCTTGACGATGTTGATCCCTTCCATCTGGAACGGATGCGCATTGGTGTCGGCGGTGAGGAAGATCTCGAAGCCGAGCACGGGCTGGAGGCTGCCGATGGTCATGTAGGCGGCCCCCTCCGGCAAAACGTTGTCGAAGAAGTAACGGATTTCGTACGAGACCTGGGCGTTGGGCGCCACGGAGGGGACCAGCTTTTCCCCGATCCGGACGCCTTCCTTGTTGTACAGGTCCAGTTTCATTTCGGTAACGTCCGTCCCGATGTTGGAGAAAGTCACGCCCAGACCGTAGAAGCTCGGATCAGGGATTTCGTTGAAATACGCCTTGTACGGGTAGGCCACCTGGCCCGTCGGCAGCGTGACCACGGAAACCTGGGCCGTCGCTTCGGAAGTCTGCGCAGACGTGTTGACCGCTTTGATGGAGTACTTGTGGGTCGATTCGGCCGTCAGGCCGGAGACGGTATAGGAAGTGCCGGACGCGGTTCCGACGAGCACGGCCATGAAGCTGTCGTTGTTGAGCACTTCGTAGTGGTCGATGTCCTCTTCCGGATTCTTGTTCCAGGACAGGAGAACCTTGTCGCTCGACACCGCCTGGGCGGTCAGCCCGGTCGGCGTGGAAGGAATGGCCTGGACGATCGCTTCCCGGCCTTGCTCGCCCTGGTCGGAAGAGGAGAACTTGAACAGGTCCTTGGAGAGGGAGAAGCAGGGCAAGCTGGACCAGCCCGGCTGGGCCAGGGAGCCGAAGGCCTCGAAGCCGATCAGCGGCTGGGTGGAATCCGCCTTCACGAAGCGGATGCGGGAGGGGTTTTCGACTTCCGGGAACAGCTGGTCGATCAGCTTCGCGGACTTGTTGTTCACGGGCAATTCCGCGTTGACGGTGGAGAGGAGTTCGCCGATTTCGGAGAAGGCCCGGAAGGTCACGCCGGCCGTTTCCTGCCCGGTGTTGATGACGGTGAGGCCGGTCATCCAGATATTGTCGATGTACACGTAGGGGAAGACCAGGTCGGTGGCCGAAACCCCGAACAGGGGCAAGGCCGTCATGCCCTGGTTGTCCTTGGTGCCGAAGCTCGCCACGCCCTGGATTTCCGACACGCTTTCGATCTTGAGCCAGACATCGTTGCCGGCCTGGAAAACCGCGGGACTGAACAGGGTGGCCAGATCGGATTCGAACTTGGCGTGCGTGGGCAGCGACGGCAGGGTGACCTTTTCCAACTGGGTGCCATCGTGGTTGTAGGCGTAGACATCGATGGGATTGTCGGTCGCCCCCACGTTGACGATGGTGAGCCGGCTGAACCAGAGGTCCGATTCGCAGACGTGCCCCACGTAGAGGACGTGCAGGTCCTGCGGCCGTACGGTGACGGTGTTGCTGGCGGGCGAGCGGTTGTCCATCTCATCGATCGCCATGACATAGTAGGAGTAGTCCGTCCCGCTGGTCAGGCCCGTGTCCACATGGCTCAGGCCCTCCACCTGGATCAGGAGCACGCCGTTGCGGTAGATTTCGTACCCGTCCAGGCCGGACCCCCCTTCATTGTCCGTGGAGGCGCCCCAGGACAAAGCGACGCTGGAGCCGGTCAGCACGACCGCCGTAAAGTTCCCGGGCGTAGACGGCCCGGTGGTGTCGTCCGACAAGGTGGTCACGTCCACCGTCGCCCGGTCCGAAATGAGATCGGCGTTGTCGACGGCCTCGACACCATACGAATATGTCGTGCCGGCCTGCAGCCCCAGGTCGGTGAAGGTGGTATCCGTGACGTTGAGGTAATACGCGCCATTGCGGTAGATCCGGTAATGGTCGATTCCGGAACCTTCGCCGTCCGAGGATGCCGTCCAGGTCAGCTGGATCGACGTTTTGCTCAGGGCGACGCCGGTCAGGTTCGTGGGTGCGGAAGGCGGAGTCGTGTCGGCTACCAGGGTGGTCGTTTCCAGCTTGTTGAAGTCCGAGGAAACCCCGCCCGGGAGCTGGGCCGAAATCAGGAAAATGTACTCATGGCTGGGCGAAAGGCCGGTGATCTGGATGCTTAGGTTCGTGGTGGTGACGGCAGTCTGGATGCAGGCCGGTCCGAAGAGCGTGTCCCGGCCGATGCAGATAGAGTAGACCACCCCGGCGGAAGGAGTCGAAGCGCTCCAGGCCAGGTCCACCGTGTTGCTGCCGATATCGGTGACCCGGAAGTTCTGGGGCACCGTCGGAGTGGCCACGGAGGCCGTAGTCACGGCCAGGCGGTTGGACGGATTCGACTCCACGCTCGTGGAACTGACGGATTTCACGGTGTAATAATAGGTCGTCGCTGCCGTCAGGCCGGTAACGGTATACTCCGTTGTGGTCGACGACCCGACCAGGACGCCGCTGGAGTCCGCCGAGGTGGCGCTGGCGTGGCGGTATACCCGGTAGGAACTGACGGGCACCCTGGCGGTCGGGGCGGTCCAGCGGAGCGTCACGCGCGAAGCCTCGACCAGCGAAGTCCGCAAATCGGTGGGCGGATTCGGCTTTTCCGAAGTGGAAGGAAGCGTCCGCACCGAAATCGCGGAAGTCTTGGCCGAAACGTTTCCGACATTGTCGACGGCCGCCACCTGGTAGGTATAGGATGTGTTCGCGGTCAGGCCCGTATGGGTGTAGGAATTGGTCGGGGCCTCCACAAAAGGAGTCGAACTGGAGTTCAGGTAGATGTTGTACCCGCGCACGCCGCTGCCGCTGTCGGTGGATGCGTTCCAGGTCAGTCCGATGGAGGAGGGGCTCAGGGCGCTGCCGGCAAGCCCGGTCGGCACCGTCGGGGCGGTGGTGTCGACGATTTTGGTTACGGACACTTCCGTCCATCCGGACGCGTTGTTGCACTTGTCGATGGCGCGGACCCGGTAGTACACCGGCGTTCCCGGATTGGTCTGGTTGTCCGAATGCTCGGAATAGGTGACGTAGCAAAGGAATGCGTACTCGGCGCCGGTCAGGTGCTTCTGGATTTCGTAGCGGTACAGGCCGCTCTGAGAATCCGCCACGTCGTTCCAGTTCAGCTGTATCTTGGTGTCGCTGCTATAATACGTTCCCGTCAGGCCGGTAGGGTTGTTGGGGGCCGTGGTATCGGGCAGCGCGGCGTAGGTGCCGGCCACTGCATCCGGCGAGGCCACGACGGTTTCGTTCCCGGCCGTGTCCACGGCGGTGACATAGGCCCGGTAGCTCTGGCAGGGCAGCACCGTTTTCGTGTAGCTCGTCAACGTACCGGAATACTGCTGCGAATACGCCGTGTCGGTGGGCCCCTTGATGAAAAGCCGGTACCGCGCGATCAACGAACAGTTGTCGGTGACGGGGGTCCAGCTGAACACGATGCTGGAGTATCCCTGCGGGGTTCCCGTCAGGGTCGGCATCGGGGGAGCGGCCCGGTCGATGATCACCTGAGAGGACAGTTTCTCCTTGGTAATCAAGGCGGTGGTCGCGTTGTGCACGGCGGTCACGTGAACGTAGAACTGCTCGCACGAACTGTCGGCGATGGTCACCGTCCCCGTGTAGTTGGACGTTCCGTCGAATGTCATGGAGGCGACGGGTTCGCTCGAAACGGCGTCCACGAGCGTTTCTCCGGAGGGAGCCGGCGGGGTGCCCTTGTACACCTGAACCGAGATGTTGGGCTCCGTACCGTTGGGCTCGATGGGGTACAGGTTGGCATACTGGTCCAGCGTGGAGAACGACAGGAGAAACGCGTTCGTGGTCACGAGCGGCGAAACCTGCACGCTGACGGAATCGAAGTAGGGCGGGTCGAAAGTCTGGCAGACGGCATCGGTCGTGACGGAATTGCCGGCAGCGTCCGTCACCACGAGCTTGTAGCAGTATGTATTCCCGCCCGAAAGCCCCGCGTCGTGGTAGTAGAAGTAGTTGTTAACGATCTTGAAGCCGTCCCCGTCGGCGAATTCCGGGGCGTAGTCGGGGCTGTAATGCCATTGGTAGTGCTTCCACAGAAGATTGTTCTGCGACGGGGTGAAATCGGAATCGCCCGTGTCGTCGCGGTACAAGGCATAGGAGTAGACTCCGGAACGGTATTTGGACCCGCTGGTGACGGCGGCGTCGTTCACGAAGGGCCATTTCAGGGTCAGGCCGCCCGCCTCCAGAGAGTCTTTCGTCAGCCCGCTGACCGGCATGGGGGGAGGGAGGACGTCCACATCGGTGGAACTTCGGTTCACGGAGCTGACCAGGGTGAAAGCCCCGGCGGCGTTCCCGTAGTACAAGTCCAGGAAGCCGTCGCCGGTGAAATCGCGGAAGGCGCAGGTCGGGTACAGCCCGGTGACAACGTCGGTGAGAACAATTCCAGCACTGGTCAAGGAAGGTCTGGTGAGTGTTCCTGAATTGACATACGAACGAACTCCTCCGCTGAAGTTGTCACCGGCATACAGGTCGAACAGGCCGTCGGCCGTCCAGTCCAACAGGGCGGGCTTGGCGGACGTGGCGCCGCAGCCGACGAGGGGGGACCAGCTGACCAGCACGGTGAAGGAAGGCGTCGTCGTGCCGCTCCACTTTCCATCCACCCATCCGTCGGATTCGCGATCCTGGTTGACATAGTAGGTGAGGAAAGAATACGGGTCCGTAAAGATCAGGTCCAGGTCGCCGTCGCTGTCGAAGTCGTGGAACAGGACGGTTTCGATGAAGGGGTCGTGGGTGATGCCCAGGAAGGAATTGGTTCGCAGCCCCGTGTTGCGGACCGTGGTCCAGACGGGGTTGGAGGCCGTCCCCGTATTGGCGATGCGGCCGATTCCCCCGGCCTCGGCGCCGAAGAAGACGTCCATCTTGCCGCTGTAAAAAATGTCGGCGAAAGAGCCGATGACCCGGTAGGCGTTGGCGTCCATCGGCAGATCGTAATCCGCCGAGCCATAGGAAGGCGCGCTGGCGGTCCCCCGGTTCAGGTAGGCCCTGATCGTGCGGTTGTTGCTGATGAGCAGGTCCTGCAGGCTGTCGTTGTTGACATCGGCGAAATAAATGACCGAAAAGGAGTTGATCGGCTCCACGGCGAACAGGCCCCCGCCTGTCAACATCAATAGGATCAGGAACACCCCCCCCTTCACACCCCACCCCTTGCTTTTCATGATAGACCTCCCTTCTTTATCTGACTTATTAGTATACCAATCTGTATATGCGCCCGACAGTGGCGCACGTCACCAATCCAGGACATGCCGTTCCATATTCATCGGGTGACGGCGCCCTCCGCCGGCTCCTCGACCAGGGAAGGAATGTACGTGCCCTTGTCGTCCTGAATGACCTCGCCCATCACGATGAGGGGAGAGTCGCATTTCCAGACCAGCCTCGCCCACCCTTCCGGGGGAGTGCCCTGATACAGCTCCTCCGGGGTCGCCCGCTTGACAACGTAGCGAGGCAACGCCATCTCACGTTCCTCCCCCAGGGCGTTTCCCTGAGTGTCCAGGAACCGGATCGTCACCTTCTTGTCGCTGTTCCCGCTTTTCACGTTGTTGAAGATCACCGTCAACCCATCCACGGCGCAGATGGTTCCCTGCGTCTGCATTTCGGATGCCTTCGTCAGCGGATACCCGCACATGATTCCCGATTGGAAATTACCGTTCATGACGAAGCCCGTCACCTTTCGGTCCTCCGGAACGGCGATCTTCAGGTAGGCCAACTGTTCGCGCTTCCCGCCGGGGAGCAGCTGCTCCATCATCAAAGCGGACTTGCCCCTTCTCCCCAAAGGCACTTCGGTGTAGTAGGGCGGGTTCAGCAGGTAGATCCCATTGACGTTGAACGGGTAGACCTTGACGCTGACCGTATCGGAGCTCGGATTGACGAGCGTGATGCCCGACCACCACCCGTCGGTCGGCGGCGGCAGCCAGGCCGCGTACGATTCCGCTGCGCCGTCATCCTGCAGCGGCAGTCCCTCGCACATCTCGAAATTCTGCGTTCCGAAGACTTCAAAACCGGCGATGGGACGGTCGGCTTCGATGCGGATCCAGTTCGTTTCCGCCAGCACATCGAGGTCGAAATACTCGTTCAGCATGGCCAGGACTCTCCCGCTCGGTTCCAGGACGACTTCCTTGACCGCCTGGGTATTGACGGAACCGCTCGCCCGGATCGGCTTGATCTGCACCTTCGTCGTGTGCCGGTAATCGGGGTTGACGATGCCCACGCCTGTCCACCAGGTGCTGTCGTAGGCCAAACTGTTGAAATTCAAATTGGTGGACACAGGACTCTGCAGCCGCACCGCCGTAAGGTTTTTTCCGCCGTCCGCCCGAAACAGGCAGAACCCGTCGATATTTTCGAGGGAGCGCAACCGCATCCAGCGTTGGCAGTCCTCCCCGAAATCGTTGAACAGCGTTTCGAGATAGCCCCGGATCAGGGCCTTCCCGGGCATGGTCCCGATTCCGCCGTCATACGACACGTGCCGGACCGGAGATACGGAAGCATCGTAAAAATGGTTGAATACCCTGACCGACGTCGCGTTCGGGTTCAGCAGAAACAGCTCCGAAGACCACTGGCAGGAGTTGGCCACGTGGGGCATGACCGCCTGGCAACCGGTTCGGCCGACTTCGATCTCATAGTTCCGGAAAACGGTCTGCGGAGTAACGGGATCGAGGTGCAGATAGGCGTTCCCGCTGTTCTCGACGACGTCGCTCGACAGGGTGAACGGCCCCTTCCCGCTCTGGGAAGCGGCCAACGGGTTTCCCTGGGCGTCTTCCAGCGAAACCGACAACTGGTTGTCGATTTTCTGGGTCATGACGGTCGCGCTCACCTTTTCCCCGGCTTCCACGGGAATGCCGAACCAATCATCATCCAGCAACCGCGCGAACAGGACGTCGTAGTTCATGGGCTCGGCCTCCTGGCGGCTGTTGTTGGGCTCCCAGGAATCGTCCGTCACGCTGCCCGCCAGGGTGGAGGAGGCCACGTTGCGAGCATCGTCTATGGTTAGATACGGGTTGGCGCTCTCGATGGTGATGACCTCCCACACGAAATCAGGATGGTCGTACACCGACTTTCCTGTCCAGGTCCCGGAAAGCACGGTTTCGCCGCTCATCTTCAGGTCGTAGGTGTAGGTGGCGGTTTTTTTCTTGATTTCCGTGACGTCGGGGCGGACGACATCGCTGGCCAGGTATACTTTCGTCGTCACGTGGCGCACATCCCCATCGTCGATCCAGGTCGAGCTGTACCCGTAGCAGGGAAAGTTCCATATCTGGATTCCCGGATCGACCTCGACCACGAACGGAACGCCCAGTGTTTTGATGTTCCGCTGCAGAACGGCGTGGAAGACATTCGGGTAGATGTCCTGCGAATCCTCCCCCTCCGCACCGGTGAAGCGGCTGCCGGTCAACAGGGCCCCGTCCCCCTGGTGGGATTCGCACAGAAGGGCCTTCTTGTCTCCCACCCGGAAATACACGTCTCCCACCTGGCCGGGGGCCGTGGGGGCCGCCTCGACGCAGCTGGCCGCCGCGAATCCGTTGCAGTGCCCGTACCATTCCTCCGCTTCCGTGTCGTAATGGTGCTCGCTTTCCCACTGGAAGGCCTCGCCACGGGGATCCAGCCCGAAGGCGGCCCCCAGTTTCTCCAGCGGAGCAAAGCCGCCTTCCCAGTCCGTGTAGTAGTAGCCTCCGCCCACCGTGCCCGAGGAAGCTTTCCCCGTCACCAGGGTGCCGTCGATATACGGAAACCAGAAAGAGCTCCAGGCCGCTTTTGTGGCGTAGTATTCCTCCGAGCCGTCCGCCAAGACGGGAGCGTTCGACAGTACGGCCGCCAGCACCGCTGTGAACAGTAGAAAAGCTCTATTCATCTTTCAAGACAACTCCTTGAAATTCTACCATTACCGACCGGCAAGACGAAGTTTCGCAACAGATCCACCAGGGGAACCGGCTTCCGTATTGAAGGGTGCGCCGGCCAGACAAGATACTCCCCTTTTGACCTTCCACCACGAAAGTCGACACTTCCCCCGCCGACTGGCGGGCCTTCGCGGCCAGGGGGGAGGAGGACAACTCCTCGGCGGTCCCCTGGCGGACCGTGAATTCAGCCTGGAAAGACCAACCGCTGCCCCCGGACGAACGGGCGGCCAACCGGCCCGCGGCTAGGGAAGGCGAAACCGCCTGATCCAGAGGGAAAGGGCTGTACGGGTGCAGAGAGACGCCTTCCCCCTGGATGCTATCCAGATCGACCTCCATGTCCACACCGTTTCGCTTCGTCAGGCAGCAGGCATTCCTGACCACCCTCGTTTCCGGCTGGAAGAGAAAAGAACCGGAGGAAACGGCATTCCCCCGCACGCTGTCCACCGTGACAGCCCACCATTCTTCCCCGTCGATCACCCGGATTTCCGTCACCCGGTACAGCCAGTCCACCACGGCCCACCGGTCCGCCGCCGCCGTGGGCACGGGATACTCCGCCCGGACCACCCAATTGGGCAACTCCCTGGCCATGGCCGCACTGCCCAGACAAGACAATATTCCTATTATCAATACAATGGTTTTCACCTTGCCCATTCCGCCTCCCTCAGGTCCCGGCCAGACAAATCCCTTACAACTTATGGATGCCGAAATCGGCCGTTTCACTCAATTTTCTTCCCAATACCAGGCTGCGTCTCCGGCAGAAAACCGCCATGATAACGAACAGGATAATATGCCACGCCCGATTCGAGGTTGGTTCGCGCAACGCACGGGAACACCCTTCCATAAATTGACTTGACAATTATGAGAATCAGGCATAGGTTTGGACTTCAATGTTAACTACCCCCTAAGCGGGTTCCGCCTCCCCAAGCTAAAGGAACCCGTATTTTTTTCTGTCGGAGCCGCTATGGGCGAAGAGGCCACTGATGAAGAAATTGCGGGTGGTGTTGCTCTGCCGGAACATTGAACTGGCCCTCATTCTCCTGGCCAGTGTCTGGATACTTCAGCTCGGTTTGCGTTCCGGTGACGCCAGGATCGCCGCTTCCGTCGCCCCGCTCCCCTGGAAAATCAGTGTTTTCGGGCCTCAAACGGGAGGGGGGGCGGGGTCTTCCGGAAAACCCGCGGAAGCAGCCTCCTCTTCCCCGATCAGGATGCGACCCTTTGCCTCGCGGATCGCACCACCCAGAATAACATTATTGTCAACCGCCACCGAGACGGAAATCGAACAGGCCCTTTCCACCCTTCTTCCCCCCGAAGATCTCCGGCCGCTGGCGGCCCGCGTGGCCAGGCGGATGGACGAAGCCGGCTGGTGGGAGAAAACCCACCTGTCCCTCAGTGCCTTGCTGGCGGAAAGCAAAGCCGGCCACCGTGGGCAGGTACGCCCGCTGTCACCGGACCAGTTGCAGAAGATCCGGAATGTCGTCGTCGTTCGTTCCGCCGAAACGGCCCGGGAGACCTGGCGAATCTACCTGTGGGCTTTCCCCACCCTCTTCGTCGCAGCGCACCTGGCCCTGCGCTTCTGCCGACGACGGGGCGGCGAATTCTACCTGCCCGCCGTCCTGCTCTTCTCGTCTTTTACGGCCATTGTCCTCTACCAGTTCCAGGACCCGCTGCGCGACAACATGCTGGCGTTCGCCTTTGCCGAAGGCGTAGCGGTGGCCATGGTGGGGCTGGTGGCAGCCGCGGGCTTCATCAGGCTGTCCACGCTGGAAGATTTCAAATACATCACCATTCTGTCCGCTCTCGGCCTGTCGCTCCTGCTCATCCTGTACGGTTCCGGCCCCGAGGGGACCGACACCCGCATCAACCTGTTCGGTTTCCAGCCCGTGGAATTCATCAAGCTCATGGTGGTCCTTTTCCTGGCCGCCTACCTGAGCGACCGGGAGAACGAACTGAAGGCGCTGAACGCCTTCCGCCTGGGCCCATTTTCCATTCCCAGGATCCGGGACGTCCTGCCGGTGGCGATCTTCATGTGCACGTCGCTGGCCTTCTTTTTCGTGCAAAAGGACCTGGGCCCCGCCATGGTCCTGTACCTGGTGTTCGTCTGCCTCTTCGCCTCCATCGCCAGGCGGCTCATGCTGGGCCTGGCCGGGCTGGCCGTCCTCACCACCGCGTTCTGGCTGGCCTATCGTCACTCCGTGTTCCAGACGGTTTCCACCCGCATCGAGATGTGGCTTTCCCCCTGGGACAACCACCGCCCGGGCGGCGTCCAGCTGGCGGAGTCGCTCTGGGCCCTCGCCTCGGGAGGACGAGCGGGCAGCGGCCCCGGCCTGTCGTCACCCAACTACATCCCCGCCGGCCATACCGACCTGATCCTGGCCTCCTGCGGCGAGGTCTTCGGCTTCCCGGCCGTCGCTCTCCTGCTCGCCGGGAGCACCGCGATCTTCGTCATGATGATCTACCACGCCTACCAGGCGCGGCACGCCTACGCGTCCGGGCTGGGTTTCGGGCTCGCCCTCCTCTTCGGCGTCCAGGCCGCGGTGATCTCGGCGGCCTCGCTGGGGATCCTTCCCCTGACCGGGATCCCCTTCCCCCTGCTGGGCTATGGGAAATCCGCCACCATCGCCACGTTCATCCTGATCGGCCTCATGATCAACATCGCCTCCCGGCGCCCGCCCGGCGAACCGCGTCCGGTCAGGCTGCCGGCCGCCGCCCTGGTCGTGCCGGCCGTCATCGCCGCCGCCCTGATCCTGGCGGCGGGGAAGGCGTGGGTCATCATGGGGCCCTCCGCCGACGCCATCCTGGTCAAACCGTGCCTCGTCCCCCAGGGGGACGGCGTGCGCCGCTACGCCTGCAACCGTCGCCTGACGACACTGGCTGCTCTCATCCCCCGCGGCGCGATCCGCGACTGCCGCGGAGTTCCGCTGGCGCTCAACGATCCGCTCGAGGCGGAGGAAGTGGCGCCTCTCGTCCGCGCCCTGGGGGGATCCCCCCCCGCCGCCGACGGGCGGCGGCGCGTCCAGCCCTTCGGCCCGCTGACGGTGCACCTGCTGGGGTGCACGCAGGATTACTGGTCGGACCAGGACACCGTCGAGAAGAAGTTCGACACCCACCTCCGGGGCTATCCGTACAGCGAGCGCGTGGAGGTGGTGGGAGGCGTGCGCATCGTCAAGCCCGACTATTCCGGCCTGGCCGGGCCGTTTCGCGATCGGGCGCTGTTCCCCGCCGGCCGGCTGGGGGACATCCTGCGCCAGGACCGCGACGTGCGTCTGTCGCTCGACATCCGCATCCAGGCGGCCGCCGCCCGGGCCCTGCAGAACAATTTCCCCGAATTCGACGGGGTCCGCCGCTCGGCAGGCGCCGCCGTCGTGCTGAACGCCCTCACCGGGGACATCCTGGCCTGCCTCAGCCTCCCCGGATACGACCCGAACATCCCGCCCACGCCGGCCCTGCTCCAGTCCATCTACGGCCCGGGAGAACGCCCGGTCGCCGACCGGTGCCGAAAAGAGATCTACCCGCCGGGCTCCACCTTCAAGGTGGTCACGGCCGCCGCGGCCCTCTGGAAAGGCCTGTCCCCGAATGCCGAAACCATCGACTGCCGGCACAAGAACGTCATCCCCTGGACATACGACCGAATCCTGCACAAACGCAGCGTCACCGACGACGAAACGGAATCGGCGCACGGACGCATCGCCATGCCGAGGGCCCTGATCGAATCGTGCAACGTGTACTTCGCCTGGCTGGGCACCCGCGTCGGCGCCCCCGACTTCTTCTCCTTCTGCAAGAAAGAATTGGGACTGACGTTGCCGGCCATTCCAAACGCCGCCGCCATGGACGTGAATCTGCCCGACAACGCCTACGGCCAGGCCCTCGTCGCCGTGACCCCCATGGAAATGGCCGCCGTGGCGGCCATGGTGCGCAACGACGGCCGCCGCGTCGTCCCGGGGCTCACCCTCTACCCGGAAGAGCCGAAACCCGGCCATCTGGCTACGTTGCTCCCCGAAGAAGCCGCCCGCCAGCTGCGCAGCTGGATGGTCAGCGTCACCGTGTCCGGGACCGGTCGGCAGGCGGCGGTGGAGGGCCTGGTGACGGGGGGGAAGACCGGCACAGCGCAGACGGCATCGGGGGACGGCCGATCCCACGCCTGGTTCATCGGGTTCGCCGACCCGCCGCCCGACCCGGGGAAATACATTCGTCCGGAGAAGCCGGAGCGGCCGACGGCGGGGAAGTCCGCCGGGGCCGATGCCCCGCCGGCCACTCCGGCAGACCGGCCCGAGCCCGGGGCCCCGGTCGCCTTCGCCTTCCTCCTCGAGAACAGCGGTTACGGCGGCCGGGCCGCGGCCCCCGCCGCCCGCGACCTGCTCACGGCCATGCGCGACGGCGCCCTGTTCCCGGCCCGGCCGGTGGCCGTGGAACCCACGCCGGCAGCGGAGCCCCCGTCCGGGCCAGCCCCCGCCGTGGCGAAGGACAAGCCGGCCGCCCCCCGGCCGGCCGTGAAGAAGCAGAAGCCTTCCCCCAGGCCTTCCCGTCACGTCCACAAGGCCAGCACGAAACAGAAGAAGCAGAGCGTCCACAAGAAAAAGCCAGTCAAGGCCACCGGCAGCAAGTCGAAAAGCAAAGGGAAGAAGAGACGGCAGGCGCTTTGACGCCCGGCGGCAATCTTCGGGTCAGGCCAGGTGGCAGTCTGCCGGTGGGGATGTTTTCCGCCGTTTTTGCCGGGTGTGACGGCCATCACTCATGATTTTCTCCGGATTGCCGATATTCCAACACGTCGACGAAGGTCGAGATGTCGGAAGGAAGGTGGAGCGTGGACCTCAGCAGCGTGACGGCGTTGGCCCAGAGCCCTTCCCTCGAGTCCAGCAGCAATGTCCTGCAGGCCGTCGGCATGGGTGCGCTGAAAGCGAGCCTGAACATCCAGGAAGCGGAAGTCGCCGCGCTGGTCCAGATGATGGCGGAACAGACGCCCGCCCTGGCCCAGGGAGAGCAGACCATCGACATTTACGCCTAGCCGCGGTCCGGGAGCGGACCATCCCCCCTCAGCGACGGATCATGGAAATGTAGCCCTCGAGCGGCCGGAAGCCGGCCTCCTCGTAAATCTTGCGGGCCCCCGCATTGTCGACGTGCACCTCCAGCTTGGCCTGGAGCCCCAGTTCCCCGGCCGCCTCGACGGCGGCTGCCAGGAGGCGCCGGCCGATGCCTCGGTTCTGGCAGTCCGGACGGACCGCCATGTGATGGACATACGCCCGCCGGGAATCGTGCGTCACCCAGGCCACGCCCAGCAACCGATCCCCTTCCCACTGGGTGACCAGACGGCCGCCGGCGGCCAGCGTACGCTCCACCTGGGCGCAGTCGTCCCCGCGCTCCGGACGGCCGACGCCGGTTTCGATCCACAGTTTCTCCACCTCCCGGAACATTTCCGGTGAGAAATCCCAGCGCAACGGTTCCATCGGCACCTCCGGGTCCATTCGTCAGTTTTTTCCGGCGGGATCCGAGCCCCCCCCCGCCGGAGCGGGTCCGGCGCCGCTTTCGCCGTCGGTGGAAATCGAGAGGTCGATTTCGCCCTTTTCCGTCAACTCCACCGTCACCCGTCCGCTCCTTTCCGACAGGCGGCCGAAGAGAATCTCCTCCGCCAGACGCAGGTGCAGCTGGTCGTGGATCAACCGTCGCAGGGGCCGGGCCCCGTACACGGGGTCCACGCCGCGGTCCGCGAACCAGGCGCGCGCTGCCGGCGTGATGGCCAGGGCAATCCCCCGTGGCTGGAGGCGTCCCTCCAACTGGCCGACGAACTTGTCGACGATGCTGGCCGCCACGGAAGGGCTCAGGGCCGCGAAACGGACCACGCCGGTAAGGCGGTTGCGGAACTCCGGGCTGAACAGGCGCTCCACTTCCTTCTGCACCTTCCCCTGGTGCCGCTCCTCGCGGAAGCCGATGCCCCGGCTGCTGAAGTCGCGCGTGCCGGCGTTGCTGGTCATGACCAGCACCACGTTGCGGAAGTCGGACGTCCGGCCGTTGTGGTCGGTGAGGGCCGCGTGGTCCATGACCTGCAGCAGGATGTCGAAGAGGTCGGGGTGGGCCTTTTCGATTTCGTCCAGCAGCAGGACGCAGCTCGGCGTCTTGCGCACCGCCGCGGTCAGCAGCCCCCCCTGCTCAAAGCCGACGTACCCCGGAGGCGCGCCGATGAGCCGGGACACCGCGTGCTTCTCCATGAACTCGCTCATGTCGAAACGGAGGAAAGCGATGCCCAGGATGGAGGCCAGCTGCCGCGCCAGCTCCGTCTTCCCCACCCCGGACGGCCCCACGAAGAGGAAGGACCCCACCGGCTGGTCGTGGGCGGTCAAGCCGGCCCGCGACAGCTTCACGGCCTCGCACACCGCCCGGATCGCCTCGTCCTGGCCGAAGACAACCTTGCGCAGATCGTTCTCCAGCGTGGCCAGGCGGTCCTTCTCGCTCCGCCCGGCTTCCAGGTCGGGGATGTTGGCCACCTTGGCCAGCACGGACACGATGTCGGCCCGGCCCAGGGTCTGCTTGCGCGACTCGGGCGGGTTGAGCCGGTTCTCGGCCCCCGCCTCGTCCAGGAGATCGATGGCCTTGTCGGGCAGCCAGCGCTCGTGCAGGAAGCGGTCGGACAATTCCGCCGCGGCCGAGAGGGCCTCCCGCTCGTAGTGCACGGTGTGGTGGGCCTCGAAGCGTTCCTGCAGCCCCTCCAGGATGACGACGGTCTCGTCCACCGAGGAAGGGGCGATGTCGATCTTCTGCAGCCGCCGCACCAGGGCCCGGTCCTTTTCCAGGGTCCGGAAGTCCTCGTAGGTGGTCGCGCCGATGCACCGGAGGTCCCCCCGCTGCAGGAACGGCTTCAGCAGGTTGGCGGCGTCCATGGAGTTGCCCGTCGCCGCCCCGGCGCCGGCGATCATGTGAATCTCGTCGATGAACAGGATGACCTGGCCCATCTTCTTCAGGGCGTCGAGCACCGACTTCATCCGTTCCTCGAACTGGCCGCGGTACTTCGTTCCGGCCACCATGGCGGCCAGGTCCAGGGCGAGCACCTCGCTCCCCTCCAGGATGTCGGCGACCTTCCCGGCGGCCACGGCCTGGGCGAAGCCTTCCACGATGGCCGATTTCCCCACCCCGGCCTCCCCCACCAGCACCGGGTTGTTCTTTGTCCGGCGGCAGAGGACCTGCTGCATGCGCCGGAGCTCCCGCTCCCGCCCCACCAGCGGGTCCAGCTTTCCCTCCCGGGCCAGGCCGGTCAGGTTGACCACATATTTCCGAACCGCGGTCTGGGGCGACTCGGCGCGCGCCTCGCGCCCGTCCCCGGCCGGCTGCGCCGCCCGCTTGCGGTGCGTCCCGAACGAGCCGTGCGATACGCACTCCAGCAGCTCCATGCGCCCGACCCCGTGCTTGTCCAGCAGCCAGGCCGCGTGCGCGTCCTGCTCCTCCCGGATGGACACCAGCACGTCGGCGCCGTTGATCTCCTCTTCCCGCTCGCTGGCCTGGACCTGGATCACCGCCCGCTCCAGCACCCGCCGGAAGCCGACGGTCTGCCGGGGTTCCCGCCCCTTGACCTTGCCCAGCCGGGGGATTTCCTTTTCGAAATAGGCCTCCAGGTCCAGTTGCATGGCCACGGGGTCGGCGCCGCACTGTTCCAGGACTTCCCGGGCCACGGGTTCGAAGAGGAGGGCGTAGAGGAGGTGCTCCACCGTCACGAACTCGTGTTCGCGCAGGTGGGCTTCACGGATGGCGGCCTGGATGGCGAATTCAAGTTCCGGTTGTCCCATGTTGTGTTCCGCTCTTTTCTGCCGTGGTCACGCCGGTTCCACGGTCAGCATCAAAGGGTAGCCGCGTTCGCGGGCGAAAGCGCGGGCTTCATCCCGCAAGGTTTCGGCGATGTCCCTGGGATAGGTGCCGGCGATCCCCGCGCCGTTCCGGTGGACCTGCAGCATGATCTGCACCGCCGCGGGGTGCGGGTGGTGGAAAATGGACTCCAGGATCTCCACGACGCAATCCATGGTCGTATAGTTGTCGTTGTGGAGGATGACGTGGAAATGCCGCGGCGCCTCCGTGGCTTCCCGCTCCACCGTGTCGACCCCTTCCTCCCGCTCCGTCCGCGTGATGGCCATCTGTCCGCCTCCGCCCTGCACCGCCGGTGTCTTCCCTGGTCGCGGTCCCGGATTCATTATCCGCCAAAGGCCCGGTCCGGGGAAGCGTTTTCCTGAACAAGACCCCGTCGGGCCGTCTTGATTTCCCCCTCGGGGTGTGGAAAAATACCGCCATGCGAAAGGCCTTCTTCCTGGCAGCCTTGATGTCTCTCGTGCCGGGCCTCTGGAGCCTGACAGCCCCGCCCCCGAACGGCGTGCTGTCGGCCGGGGTCCATTTCAGCCGCTATCCCAGCGGCCTGTCGCAGAACTCCATCCTCACCTCCCTGCAGGACCGCCAGGGGTTCATGTGGTTCGGCACCTACGACGGGCTGAACCGTTTCGACGGCTATTCCTTCAAGGTTTTTCGCATGAAGCCCCGCTCCCCCGATTCGCTGCCCAGCGACTGGATCAACGCCCTGTGCGAGGGGGAGGACGGCACCCTCTGGGTCGGCACGGAAGGCGGCCTGGCCGCCATGGACCCGCGGACCCAGACCTTCCGCCGTTTCCCGAAAGCCGGCCCCGCCTCCGCGGGCCTTCCCCGTGCCCGGGTAGCCGCCCTGCTGCGGGAGCCCGGCGGCACCCTCTGGGTCGGCACAAACGTCGGGCTGTACCTGGTCACCGGCGACGGGAAAATCCTTCGCCGGCTCGTCGCCGGGCCGTCCGGCACAGACCTGAGCAACGGCAGCGTCACCTTTCTCCTCCGGGACTCCCGGAGATTCGTGTGGATCGGCACGGAGAACGGCCTGAACCGGCTGGACCCGTCCACGGGGAAGGTCCGCCGCTTTTTCCCGGCCCCCGGAACACCCGGCGGCCGGGGCACGCCGAACGGGATCCTCCACCTCGGCGAAGGCAAGGGCCTCCTTTGGATCGGAACGCAGCAGGGGCTGTTCACGCTGGACCCGGTACGCCTGCGGTTCGTCGGGCTGGCGCAACCGCTGCTGGGCGAAACGGCGCGGCCGGGAATCCAGGCCCTGTTGTGGAAGGATGCCGACCAGTTGCTGATCGGCACCAGCGGGAGCGGCCTCCTGCTCTGGAACAGCCGGGACGGCAGCCTGCGGCGGGCCGTCAACGACCCGCAGGACAGCGCCAGCCTGCCCTTCGACATCATCGACTGTCTCTGCCGGGACCGGAGCGGGCTGATCTGGATCGGCACCATGAACGGCCTCTGCACCCTTTCCGATCGCCAGAACGCCTTTCGCAACCTCGGCGCTTTCCCCGCCGACGACTCCCGGTTCGGCCAGGCCTTCGTGATGTTTATCGTCGAGGATCCCCAGGGAAAAATATGGATCGGCACCCTTTCACAGGGCATCTTCTGCTGCGACCCCCGGACGGGCGAGGTGGAACAATACCGGCACGACCCGAAAAACCCCCACTCCCTGTCCGTCGACGGGGTCTGGGGCCTCGTAACGGACGGGTCGGGGCGCCTCTGGTGCGCCACCTACGGCCGGGGGCTCGACTGCCTCGACCCGGCGACCCGGCGGTTTCGCCACTTCGCCCTCTCTCCCGCCGGGCAACCCTCGCGGCTGGACGAAACCTGCCGAACCGTTTTCGCCAGCCGGGACGGGACGCTGTGGGCCGGCACCGAAAACGGGCTGAAATGGCTCGATCCGGAAACGGAACGGGTCCACCAGTACCGGCTGCCGGACAAATCGCCGGAACGGGAGGTAGTGCGGGCCATCACCCAGTCCGAGGACGGCGCGATCTGGGTCGGCGGACTGGGCGGCGGCCTGGCCAGGCTGGACCCCTCGTCCGGCCGGGCCTCGCTGATCCGGGCCGACCGTTCCGGCAAGCAGGGGCCGCCGTGCAGCGGCATCCGCTGCCTCCGCTTCGACCGCCACGGGATACTCTGGGTCGGCAGCGACATGGGGTTGAGCCGGTTCGATCCGCGAAGCGGCCGCTGGGAGCTGTACAGCATCGAAGACGGCCTGCCCGCCAACACCGTGCACGGAATCATCCCCGACGACGCGGGCTTCCTGTGGCTCAGCACGAACGGGGGTCTCTCCCGCTTCAACCCCGATTCGGGCGCCTTCTGGAATTTCGGCAAGGCCGACGGGCTCCAGTCCGACGAGTTCAACCAGGGCGCCTACTGCCGGGGCCGCTCAGGCTGCCTCTACTTCGGCGGCACCCACGGCACGAACTGCTTCTGGCCGGACAAGATCCGGCCCAACACCTTCCGGCCGCCGGTCCGCTTCACGGGCATCCGCGTGCTCAACGAACCCCTGACGGCCCGACCGGGAACCGCGGCCGGCCAGCAGCCCGAATACATCGACAGCATAACCCTGAACCACGACGAGAACGTGATCACCTTCGAGTTCGCCGCCCTGAACTTCCAGTGCCCGGAACGGAACCGGTACCGCTACAGGATGGAAGGGGTGGACAACGACTGGGTGTCGGCGGGGAACCGGCGCTACGCCACCTACGGCAACCTTTCGCCCGGCGAATACGTCTTCCTCGTGGAGGGAGCCAACAACGACGGCATCCGGTGCAACCGACCGGCCCGCCTCCGCATCGTCATCACCCCCCCCTGGTGGCGGGCCTGGTGGGCCCTGGCCCTCTACCTGACCCTGGGCGCAGGAGCGGTTTTCGTCCTGGTGCGCATGCGGATGACCGCCAACTACCGCAAGCTGGAAGGGGAGATGCTGCAGCGTTCGCTGGAGCGCCTCCGCGAGATCGACGCCATGAAGACGGACTTCCTCAACATCGCTTCCCACGAACTGCGCACGCCCCTCACCTCGGTGGTCGGCTTCGCCCGGATCACCCTGAAGAAGCTGGAGTCGGCCGCCGTCCTGCCCACCCCGGACAGCGGACCGGACAAGACCCGCGACCAGGTCCTGCAGAACATGAAGATCATCGTCGACGAGGGGGAACGGCTGACCAACCTCATCAACGACCTGCTCGACATCGCCAAGCTGGAGGCCGGCAAGGTGGACTGGAAGCGGGAAGAGGTGGACATCCGGGAACTGCTGGACCAGAGCGCGGCGACCATGGAACCGCTGGCCGCCCAGAAGAACCTGCGGATCGTCGTCGAGACCGCGCCGGCCCTGCCGCCGCTCGTGTGCGACCGGAACCGGATCCTGCAGGTCATCCTGAACCTGCTCTCCAACGCCATCAAGTTCACCGAGGAGGGGCAGATTCGCCTTCAGGCCGGCCGGCTGGACGACGGCGTGCTGTTCGAGGTTCGCGACACGGGCATCGGCGTCCACCCCGACCACGTCAACAATATTTTCGACAAGTTCTTCCAGGTGGGCGACTCGCTGACCGACCGGCCCAGGGGCACCGGCCTGGGCCTCTCCATCAGCCGGCAGATCGTGGAGCACCATCACGGCCGGATATGGGCCGAAAAAGGGGCCGACGGGGGAAGCGTGTTCCGTTTCCAGATCCCCCTGGAGCCCCCTTCCTCAGAAAGCGTTGGCGATTAACCGGACCTCCGCCCGGCGGTCGTCCCCCACCTCGATGGACACCACGTGGAAGCGGCAGGCCAGGCCCGTCCAGCCGTTCATCTTGAGGAAGTAGCGGGCCAGCTGGCGAAGGCGGTCCTGCTTGTCGTCGTCCACGCGCCGCTCCGGCCGGAAGTCGGGGTTCCGGCGCCGGGTCTTCACTTCCACGAAGTGCACCGCGCCGTCGCGCCGGGCGATGAGGTCCACTTCCCCGAAAGGGGCCCGCCAGTTCCGCAGCAGCACGTCGTACCCTTCCTGCACGAGCAGCCGGTAGGCCAGTCGCTCGCCTTCCCAGCCCAGCCGGGCCGGTTCGCCCATGGCGCGACGGGACACCCGGGCCCGCCCCCGGCAGCGGCCCAGGCCTTCCTTGAACCTGCGGACCAGGCGGTGGAATCCCACAGACACCTCCCGGAAACCGGACGGGCGCCGGCGCGAGCGGCAGACTCCCGCCGAAAGCGATGAATTGGAAACTTCGCCCTCAACGATCGCGGAGTTCCGGCAAAAGCGCCTCCAGGGCGGCCCGGTCGGCATCCGGAACCAGCAGTCCCGGCAGGTCCGGCCGCCCGAACCAGCCCACCTCGGCGCACTCCACGGGCTCGGGGACGCCTTCCGCGATGCGGCAACGATAAAACAGGATCAGGACTCTCTTTTCCGGGTACTCCCACCAGGAGAAGAGGAACGGCGCCCCGGTTTCCGCCCGGACCCCCAGTTCCTCGGCCAGCTCGCGCACGAGGGCCGCCGGCGGCGTCTCCCCGGGATCGACCTTGCCGCCGGGAAATTCCCAGTGGCCGGCCAGGTGGTCGCCCTCGCGCCGACGGGCCAACAGCAGGCGCCCGTCCTCCACCACCACGGCGGCGACGACAAGGATGACGCCGGGCAGAACACCCCGGACGGCTTCGGCGACAGCCGGCGCAGGCAACATTTCCCGGCCGGGGTCACCCCCGGCGGCGGGCCCGGGGCCGACGACGCTCATCACTGGACCGGCAGGCGCTCCGCCGGCGGCTGGAATTTCGGCGTCTCTCCCTTCGGGGCCGCCTCCGCCTGGAGAACCTCCTCCAAATAGGCGAAACCGAAGAAGCCGGGACGGATGCGGACGCGGATGAAATCGTCCCCGGGGGTGTCGGTGGACAGGCTGTCGTACACCTCTTTTTCCACCTCGATGGTCTTCACGGGGAATTTCTCGTCCGGGTCGATGTCGGCGAAGTACTTTTTGTGCTCATCGGTGCCGGAAGAGTGCCGGTAGGCCACTTTGAGCTTCCGGACCTCGCCCTGGGAACGGTCGAGCGGCCGGTTGAGGGCGAGCACCGTCCCGATGGAGATGGAGGCTCCGCCCAGAAGCATGACCACGGCCATGAACGCCATCGACTCGAAGTGCGTGATCTTCCAGGTCACCAGCCCGGCGACGGCGCCCACGGCCCCGCCGATGCACAGGGGCCAGAGGACGAAGGAATCCTTCAGCGGCAGGCGGGCCATGGAAAAGGCCACGATGGCGAAGATCAGCCCGCCGACGAACATCGCCGCGATTACGATATCCATGGCGTTCAATGCCTTGCGATCATGGTCCTTCTTCGACGCCCCCCGGGGGGCACCACCCTTCCTGGCTTCGGCGGGCTTGCCGGACTTCGCTTTCTCTTTCCCTGGACTGCCTTTCTTCATGCGGAACTCCCTGTTGGTTAGATCAACGGACCATGTTAGCGAAAGAGCCGGCCGTGTCAAGGGTCTTGTCCTTCCCCGCGAGCACGTCGGCCACCGCCGGGTGCCCGTTCCGGCGGGCCAGTTCGGCGGCGCCGGCGGCGTCCCCCGCTCCGGCCGCCAGCAGGAAAAGGGCCGCCTCGCGGTGGCCGTTGGCCGCCGCGGCCCGCAGCGGGGAAAACCCGCCCTCCGCCGGGGCGTTCACGTCGGCGTGATGGGCCACCAGGGCGGCCAGGACGTCGACGAAGCCCCCCGCCGCCGCACAGTGCAGGGGGGTCCAGCCCGCGGAGGTCCGCGCGTGGGGGTCGGCCCCCTCCGCCAGGAGGACCCGGCAAGCCTCCGCCTGCCCGTACGCGGCGGCCAGCGTCAGGGCGGTGAACCCGTCCCGGCGGGCCTCGTTCACCCGGGCCCCGGCCGCCAGGAGCCCTTCCACGATCTCCGGCCGGCCGTTGGCCGCCGCCAGCATGAGGGCGTTCAGCCCGGCGGACGTGGCCGCGTGGACGTCGGCGCCCCTGGCCAGCAGGAGGACCACGACTTCGCCTTGGCCATGGACGGAAGCTTCCATGAGCGGGGTCTCGCCCTCCCGGCCGGCGGCATCCACGGGCGCTCCCCCGTCCAGCAGCCGCGCCACCGCTTCGGCATCCCCCCGTCGGCAGGCCTCGAAGAGCCCGGCCCCGCCCTCCGCCCCCGACGCGGGCAGCCAACCCCACCAGAACGTCAACAGCATGGAAATAATAAAGTTGCGCACAAAACACCTCCCGCCTCGTCTTTTCGTCCGGGGAAAGGCCCCACCTACACAACGCACGAGCCGGAATTTTTCCGAACTTTTCCCTGAAAAAAATCCGCCAGCCGACGGGCGCCTGTTATGATTTCCGCCCGGAACCCGGCTTAACCGCAGAAGCAGCAGGACACCAACAAATTCGGAGAGTCGGGTGGCGAAGTTCGAGGACGGCGCCGGTGCCGGTTTCGCTTCGTCGCGAGGAAGCGGCCGGTATTTTCGAAACGGGGCTGCGCTGGGAGAAGAAAGCGAATGAAAAGCATGGAGACGGAAGACTTCGCCCAGGGGGCGTCCATCCGGCCGGCCGCCGAGCGCGACCTGGCGGCCCTGATGGCCGTCGAGAACGAGTGCTTCACCGAAAACGCCTATTCCGAGGAACTGTACCGGCATTTCCTGGCCCAGCCCGGCTGCGAGCTCTACCTCGTGGAGAGCGGAGCCGGCGCCCCCCTCGGCTCCATCGTCCTGGCCTTCGGGGGAAGCCGCCACGGAAGCCCCTGGGCCCGCGTCCTCTCCGTGGCGGTCTGCCCCGCGGCCCGGAGACAGGGGTGGGGCCGCCGCCTGATGGGCCTGGCCGAGGACCGCGCCCGTGCCCACGGGGCCAGGAGCCTGCGGCTGGAATCCCGTCAGGGCGACCCGGCCGCCACCGCCCTCTACCAGGCCACGGGGTTCCGCCCGGCCGGTCGGTTGCCGGACTACTACGGCCCGGGAAAGCACGGCCTCGCCTGGCGAAAGCTGCTGCCGCCCGCCTATCGGTAGCCCGGTTTTTCCGGCCGGGCCCACGCGCTCCCGCGGCGAAAAAATTGCACACCTCCCCCAGGTTTTTCTTGACAACGAATCGGAGCTGGGCTATGGTTACAATTCGCTCGGGCGGTTAGCTCAGTTGGTAGAGCATCGGTCTTACAAGCCGAGGGTCACAAGTTCGAGCCTTGTACCGCCCACCAGAAACGATCTTTCCATGGTTTGCCACGCCGCCGGAACCCAGGTTCCGCGGATCATGTCGAGCAGAATTGAGCGGGGTCGTAGTTCAGTTGGTTAGAACGTCGGCCTGTCACGCCGAAGGTCGCGAGTTCGAGTCTCGTCGACCCCGCCATTTAAATCAAGGACTTGCACTAGCAAGTCCTTGTTGTTTTTAGGCCCTTGGGGGAAATTTGGGGGAGTTGCCTTTTCGGCTTCGGAGTGGAAGCCTATATCCTCGGCTCTTCGAGAAATAGTTTGGAAAAAGCTCAGGGAAAATGTGGGGAGACGTTGCGCGGACAAGAGAGGGCCATGGGGAGAAGAAATTAGGAGAGCGAGTCTGATTGCCCGCTCTCCTGAGCTTGATTATTTTCCCGGGCGGCCATTAGCCTGGTCCAGCCACAGCTCGAAGGCGTCCACGTCCAGGAGGATTTTCCGGCCGACGCGCACCAGGACTTTCCGGAAGCCGTTGTCGTCGGAGTGAAAGATTAGGGCTCGGATGCCGCCTTCCCGGAATTGGGTGTTTTCACGGCAGAATTCCTTGATGGTCGCCAGTCTCTTTTTCAGTTTGATCCCTTCAGGCATGGACCACCTCCTTCATAGGCTCTGCCCAGGCCGCGGCTTGGGTTTCGGGGGCATGAAAGTGCGCTCCATCAGGAAGCTGTTGAGCAATTCGAGGTCGAATTGGAGTTTCCCGAACGCCTTGGTGAAGGGGACTTTCCGGAAGTAAACTAAATTGTAGAGCGTTCTCCGGGCCACGCCCAGATACTGGGCCGCTTCGGACGAGTTCATCAGCACTTTTTTCTCGGCCATGATTCGTTTCCTCCTGTGAAATGGGTTGCGCCCGTTCCGGAGGGCTGATCCAGCCTGGCCGGCTGCGGCCGTGGTGACGGCCGGTTTCTGGTCCGGCGGAGACGGCCGAAGTCTGCGGCCTTCTTCATGCCGGGAAACGGTATCCTTTCACAGCCCAGGAGCCGAAAAAGGGAAACGTCGCAGTTCACGACGACAATCGGCAGAGGGACCGGCAGCCCTGGTTCCAGAGCTGCCGGCGAGGCTAGGCCCCTGCGCTTTTCACATCCTTTTCCGCTTCCACGGCCAGCTTGCGCAGATGGTCGAGGTTGGCGTTGGCTTGCTGGGTGGCCTTCTTGACGGCCAGGAACTTGACCGCGCCCCAGTCGCTGCGTTTGGCCTGGGCGGCTTCCCAGCGTTTGCCGATGAATCCGGCGGCGGATTCGTCGACGGCCAGCACCAGCTTTTCCAGGACGATCCGGTCTTCCGTCAGTCCGGGCCGGGCGGAGGGGAACTTCAGCTCGAACAGGAGCACGAAGTAGCGCAGCCGCTCTTTTTCCGGCGTTGGGTCCGATTTTTCCATAGGGAGAGGGTTAAAGAATAGATCAACTGTAGACGTAGGCGAGCACGCGCTCCTTCAGCTCGTCCTTGGGTTTGAGGTAGGACAGGCCGCCGTCGGGCAGAACCACCTTGTACGCCTGATCGTTGCGGTCCACGTAGAGGATGAAGGTGAGATCCGAGCCGCGGGGATCGGCGACGCTCACGTTGAAGTAAAGACAACCGTGACGGTCGGTGGAGATGTTCGCCCAATTGAACCAGTCTGCGCGGCCGTCAAGGTCATTCCAGCAATAACTGGATAGATGGCCGCATTCGGGGCAAACGCCTTCCGCGTCGGGCGTCTCTTTCCACGAAGCGCAGTCGTCGTCTTGCAGTTCCGCGCCGCAATAGGAGCAGGAGCATTTGAGGGGTTCCACCGTGACGTCCTCAATGTCGGGATCGTCCTGGAGCTTGGAGTCGAGATAGCACAGCATAGGCAGCAAGGTTAACAAGTAAAATCGGAGCGGGAAGACCGGATTGTCAAAGATCAGGGAAAGCCGGAAAACGAGGAGGAAAGGGAGGGTCTGGGGAGACCCTCCCGGCAGGGAGAAGGAGCGGGTTCCAGGCGTAGGCCCGAAATCCGGCGTCTTCAAAGGGCTCGCGGACGGCGAGCGGCTTTGGATCCGGGGCTGGGTTTCCCGGATCGTTTCTTCCCTCGGGAGCCGCGCAACAACCACGTACATGACAGGTTCACGGCCGCGATCATCGCGCATCCTCCCAGCAGGAGCAGGACTTCTGGCGTCATACTCAGGGGAGAAAAACTAAAAAGGATGACTAAAAGGGGCTTTCAATCAACCTAATTTCATTATCGTCAAATAGCAGTTAAAATCAAGAATAATAAGCTAGTTGCCCTAAAAAATATTATGAAATGGAATGAACTGAAATGCAACTTGGTGAGGCCGGATGAAACGGCTCCTCTTCAGCTTCAGGTGAGCAAGGAGAGTTTCTCCCCTCGCGGCGTCGTCCAAATCTTGTCCGTCAGGATTTTCTTGGGGTCGCACACATCCCCGGCATAGCCCAACAACGCCAGTTCCTGGATGCGTGACAGGCGCGACAGCGTCAATTGCACGGATTGCAACCGGCGAGCGGAACTGAACACCAGGAGAACCTTCATCCCATCGGCCTCCGGAGCATATTTGCGGTACCTATGCTGATCCTGGTAGGCGGCATAGGCGGCCAGCTTCTCCACCATGCGCTTGTGCGGCACGGTGGCCCGGTCCGCCTCGATGAAGACGACGCGCCGCAGGCCCGCCAGTTCGTTGACCCCCGCCAGCACGGTCACGCTGTCCGGGTAAACGGTCAACGTCAATTTGGACTGATGGTCATAGACCCGGTCATAGGAAAGGTAGCGGTCTTCCTTTTTCACCGCCGAAGGGTCCTGGTAGGCCCATTCGTTCACCCAGGGCAGGCCGCCGGCAAGGCCGATCGGCAGCTGCCGCAACACGCCGCAGCCGTCCAGACCTAGCTCGAAGGAAGCCATGACGCTTTCCGTCAGCATGGTATGAAGGAGAAATATTTTGTTCCCGGCCTCCCGGCGGCAGAGAGTCGCGACATCGCTCACCCCGGCGGCCTCCGCCAGGATGGGGACCGCCTTGGGGCCCAGCCAGTAGTGATGGACGAAAGCTTCTTCGCCGGTTTTCACCGGGGCGCGGAAGGCGCGCAGATAGTTCTGCTCCAGCAGCATATGCAGCCGCCTGCGGACGTTCCTGGGGCTGGTGTAGATCCTCCGGCCCGAAGCGTCTCGGGTGAAGAAGACCAGCTTGCGGACCAGGTCGTTGGTCAGGAACCGATAGCAGCGCAGCAGTTGAAACAAGTGGATGTCCCTCGGCGTGAGGTGGACGGGGGCGCTGTCGCGGCCGGCATCCGTGCTTTGTTCTTCCATGGTCGTTTCCTCAGAGTCGGTTTCGTTTTGCATTCGGCACCCTGTCCCCAGCCTTATCCGTCGCCCTATCCGTCAACGTATAGGGCGACGGATCATCTAAATCCGGGCGAAATGTCCGTCGGGCCAAGCCCCGACTACGTCGGCTCGGCCAGGGGAAGAGACGACGTAGTCGGGGATGCTGGACGCCATTTGCGGCCATCCCCGACGGACATTTCGCCCGCCCGGATGATTTCTTCCTTAACGCTCCCCGTCAAAGATTCGTCCGCTTGCGTTTCCTGGTCCCCGACGCCCCGGCTTCTGCCGACTGGTCCTCGGCCGCAACCGCCATCCCCTTGACTTCCGGGGCTCCCGGCGCTTCCGGGGCCGGCTCCACCCGCAGCAGGCCGGCCCGGCGGCAGGATTGCTCCAGGTACGCCGCTTCGTAGTCGGTTTTCCCGTCCGGCGTCACGACGGGGAAACGGTCCGGCACGAACGGGGTTTCCACTCGCAAGGCCAGACCGTCGGAAAGGGCGAAGAGGGCCAGGCGGGTCGGGGAAAACAGGAAATGTTTCTGGATGAACTCTTCCCGTTGCTCTTCCAAAGTCCAGAACACGTTGCGGGCGGTAACGGTTCGACCGTCGCTGTTGCCCACCGTGACGGTTTTCCCGTCGGTCTGGGTGACGGTGAAGGTCTCGCCCCGGCTTCCGCCGGAAGATTCCCCGCGGGATTGCGATGCGCCGGCGGCGTAGGAGCTGCCGGTGGTTATGGTCAACCCGGACCCCAACGTGGAAACGGCTTGGCGGCTGGAGGGACGGTCCTCATCCGCCAACAGCCCGATGCCGAAGGTTTTCCCGTCCGACGTCCCCACGCTCGAGCTTTCCCCCCGGCTGTTCGTTCCGCCATGAGATTGCGAAGTTCCTTCCGTCATGGTCACCGACCAGGTTTGCGTGCTGGTTTCGCCCCGGCTTTCCCCGCGGGAGCGGGACGTCCCTTCGGATCGCGTCTGGGTGCGGGAAACGGCTACGTCTTCCACCACCATTTTCAGCCGGCGGAAATCCACCAGTTGCACCCGCTTGGCAAACGATTCGGCGTCGGCGCGGTCCAGGCGGAATAGGATGCGGAGCTTGCAGTTGGAGATGATGTTGTTGATCTTGCCTTCCCCTTCGGGCGTGTTGAGGGGGATTTGCCGCGCGAACTGACCCGAATACACCATGCTGACGCCGTAGTTCCTGACGATGCTGTAGGCCTTGGAGATGTAGTCGCTGACGAAAAGGTGGCTTTCGTCCGTCACCAGGTGAAGCCGCCGCTTTCGCTGCTCGGGCGTTCGGCGGAAGGCGATGCGCAGGACCTTCGTCTGCAGGAGTGTCCCCATGAGTTCCGCCCCATGGTGGGACGCAGCCACTGGCAAATGGACGACCAGGCTTTTCCCCGGGTCGTTGACGATTTTCGCCAAGTCGAGATTGCCGTTCGGGGCGGAGCAGAAATTGCGTATGCAGGGCTCGTTCAGCAGCATGTTCAGTGCATTGACGGCCGACTCCAGGCGGCTGTTGAGCTCCTGGCCCTTGAAGTGGAGCAGAAAGTCCTCGAAATAGCGCTTCGCGTCCGACGGGGCCGCCCGGCGAAGGCAGGCTTCCCGGAACTCGGTGTTTTGCAGCATGTCCCGGACTTCGGGCAAGGTAAGCCCCAGCTCGATGCCGATCCGGAACAAGCCGTTCAGCACGTTGAGCAGGCGGCGCATGTCCAGCATGCTGCCGATCTTGTCCTCGATGGCCGTCAACAGGTCGCCGGCTGTCTCGTCGATGCTTTCTTCCCCCATCCGTTCCAGCGGGTTCCAGCGGAATGGATTGCCGGGATCCGAAAAGTCGACGAAGTAAAACCGCTCTTGAAACTCGTCAAGATAGTACCGGCGGAACCAGGGAGAATCCCGGAAGACCCGGTACAGGAAACCCACAAAGTTGCGCACGGCGGCGAACAGCCCGCCGACAGGATCCAACAGGACGATCTTCTGCCCGCGCCGAATGAGATCAAACAACAAATAGCTGATGTAACGCGTTTTGCCGCTCCCTGACACCCCCAGCACGAAGGTGTGGACGCCGAAGGCCTGCGGGTCTAAAAAGGCTCGCTCATTGGGCCGGCCATCCAGGTTCCCGATGAAGAACCGGTCGTCCCGGCGGGACGCATCCGGCAAGCGGCCGGCGTAGAATTGCGGGTGCAATGTCCGGAAGGCATCCAGGAGGCGCGGCGATTGTTCAGCGCTCATGGTCCACCTCCCGGCAAGCCGTCCGGTAGGCCTCGGTAAAACCGGCCAACGAAGAGTCGCCGGACTGCTCCATCAGAAACTGCACGGTGATGGCCACGTCTTCCGGAAAGCCGCCCGCTTTGAACTGGTCGTACAGGAGCGCATAATCCGGCGACTCGGCCGGAGCGGCGTAGTCCGCTTGTTCTTCCTTCACCCCGTGGAACAGCACGATCTCGAGCCAGCGGCGCAGCATGACTTCCACGAAACGGCCTCGGTCATGAAATGCGGGTTCCGGCTCTTTGAGCTGGGCGATGACGTGACGGTAGGCGTCCTGATATTCTGAGCGGCCCTTCACAAAAAAGACGAAGTCCTTTTCGAGAAAGCGGCGGACCTCCGCTTGTTTGCGCTTACGATCCAGCCAGCAGTCCACCAGGCGCCGGCCGAACTCGCCGATGCCGGGACCGCGATAAGGTGTTTCATCAGACGGCTTCATCGGAATCCTCCGGTTTGAGTAATTCTTCCAGCAGGTCTACGCCAACTTCCTCGGCCGCCAGCTTCTTCGCCAGCGATTCCTGGAACGACGGGTCGCAGAGAAGGTGAAGGCGCAGGCGGGCTTTCATGTTATCGCCCATGCTGTTGAGCAGGGCCGTTTCGGCTTTCACCAGCTCGGTCTGCAAGACCAGCTGCTTCAGCTTGGCGTCCTGGCAGATTTTTCCGCCCAACCAAGACAGCAGCCCAAAATTCGCTCCCTTTGCCACCGGCTGGTCTGGACGGAACAACCTTTCCAACCAATTGCTTTTCGACATGGATCACTCTCCGTGAGTGCGAGGGAAATCAGGGGGCTTGGCGGCGCGAACGCCACCAGGCTTTGACCTCCTGAGAGAAGGTGCCGCCAACCCGTGGCTTCCGGCCTTGTGGATTGCCTGGGGTAGTCGTCCCCATGCGTCTGACCGCACTGCGCAAGAGTTTTTCGGCGGCCCCGGACCTCACCAGAGCCAGCCCGGCCATCGCAAGCGCCTTCAAGAAGAGGCCGGGGAGTGTTTTGGGCAGTTTCCCCATCATAGCCTCCCCAAGACAGCCAGATACAGAAGCCTCAACAGAAACGACAGGGCGAACACGAGCAGAACCAGGCGGCCAATTTGCAGAAGGCACCCGATCATATAAGAAGGGACTAAAGGGGATAGCTGCTTGCGGAACGTTTGCCCGATGGCGATCAGGATGAGCAACAACAACCACACCGGATAATGCGCGGCCAGGTGCAACGCCAGGAAAAGCGCAAGGCCGGCAGCCAGGAAGCGCCAATGGCGGCAGATGATTTGGATGAGTACGGTGATCATGGCCTATTCCTCTTCGGAATCTTTTTCGAAGGGCAGGTTGGTCTCCTCGAACAAGTTGTCGTGCAGCGACTTGGCAGCCTCGAGGATGACGCCAGACTGCGCGGTGCGCAGAACGGACACGTACTCGCTGGTGTCGCGGATCATGAGCTTGGCCGTCGCCGCTTCGACTAGGAGAGCTTCGGCGATGATGTCCCGAACGAAGGCGTTGTTGAATTTGCTCGCGATCTTCTTCAATCCATCGTGCTCAACCGCCGCGTTGACGAGGATCCCACGACGGCATTCCTCGGCGGCCGCTAAAAGGTCCTGGTTGGTTTTCATGAGCTGCTTGCCCGAGGTGGAATGGATTTTGGCAAGCTCCAACGCGTTTTCCGACTTGGCGGCACGCAGACGGACCTCGTTATTCATCTCGACTTCGGTGACCTTCCGGACGCCATTGGACCTCGCAATGGCCAAATCCATCATTTGTTTCACTTTGAGCTTTTCGAGGCGGCCTGCGCAAACTTGGCTGTAGAATTCCAGCCTGCGATCGGCGGTCGTTTCCATGATCTTGGCCGCGATCTGAAGCGGCTTGATTTGCAGCTCGCGGAGGTAATTCTCGTGGGGGTCATTCTTGGGGAAAAGTCCCAAGATGTACTCTTTATGAGCCGCTGCCTGCGCCCGCTTTTCGGCGAGAACCGCCTCATGATGCATGTAATTTTTTTGCATTTCATCCAGCGTGGCGATAGCGTCGAGCTCGATGGGATCGTCCTTTTCCAACGGCTCCGTGGGAATGGTTTGAGCATTTTCATCGTGATGTGGGTCAATTTTCTTCATGGCGCTCTCCTTTGGAAGAGATTTTCATTCAGTTCAGCAAAGTCTTGTGGCGACGCCTCTTGGCAGATTTGCATTTCAGCGCTTTTTTGAGGGCTTTCTTGAAAATGTTTCCGACCCGAAAGATGCGAAGTTGGTTGGCCGCCTCCCACTCCTGAACCTTGCGGGCGCAAGCGGCTTTCAGGGTGGCAAGCTTGGTTGGTTGGAGCGTTTGCAGATGGGACAGGCGCTCGATGTAGTCATTTTGGAATGACTTTACTCTTGCCTCGATCATCTCGACGAGCCGGCGCTGATCGAATCCAGTCAATCCGGCCGGCAGCCGAGACAACGGCAGAACATTGTCCTGGCGAAGCAGGGCGGCTTCGACGGCGGGACCGGATTTTTCATCCAACCCGGGACTCGTCCCTTCCTTTCCGGAATTCGAAAATGAAGCCGGAATGTCATGGTCAAGGCTTTCGTCCCTTTCATCCCCCTCCGCCTGCCTGGAGACCTTGGCCGATAAAAAAAGGGCTTGCAGGCACAATTCGTCTATTTTTGATCGGGGCATGGCGTCCTCCTATGTCTGAAATCCTTGACGCTGATTTTCAAACCCGTCTTTTCGTGCTCTGTGCGCAGCGTTATGATCGATCAAGGTGCGTGCGGACGGTGAATGTACGCTTTGAGCGCCCTGGCCGCACCCCAGATGGACGGAGCCGAGCGGTCCTCGCCCACGAACGACTGGCCGGATTTTTCATTTGGCATGGGCCTCTACCTTGTTTTCCGGTTTGGGGGTTGCCGTTTTGGAGATGACGATTCCGCCCATGTCCCGCACCCAGCTATTGGCATGCTGCTCCACGATTTTGCGAAGGCGACGGTTGCGCACCGAGGTCACCAGGTCGTCGCGGATTTCCAGGCAATGCTTCAAGCGATCAGCCATCCGCAGGTCATGGGCGACCATGAGCGAGTTCAATTGGTGCATCGCGGAAATCTGGATTTCACCGACCTCCTCGATTTCTTCGGCTGTCCAGGCCATGGATTCCAAGTCGGCTTTCAAGCGGGCGAGCAAGCGGGAATAGCGGATTTGCCTCTTGGGGGAATTCGGAGTGCATTTATCACGGGACCCGAGCCTGAAGGCTTGATCGCGGGCGTCTTGTACCTGACGGTTGGACTCAGCGAAAGCCAGGCAGAATCCGGCGCGCCATTCGCCCAGGTAAGCGATGACGTTGTAAAGGAGGTTTTCTCCAGGCTTGCCGGCGAATTGCCGCTTGAGCAGGAGAATCCAGGCCGTGAAACCTACCAGTTCAAGGATAATGGCGCAATAAACGCCAGCCAGATCACGGCTGCTGGGATTGGATGTCAGGCGGCGGAGATATCCCACGTAGGAGGCCTCGGCCAAACCGCCTGGCTCGATGGTCAATGACGGGGATCCCAATCCCGCCAACTCGAATTGCGTCTTGACCGAGCCAAGCTGGTCATAAGGAGCTTGGTTCAAAGCGGCCATGAGCTTTTCTTTCGTCTCGCGGAATTCGCGAAGATCGGTGGCGGCGGCGGCGGCCCGATTATCCGCGACCCGAGCCTCTTCCGCAGCCAAAGCGACCTGCTGAGAATACTTCCTGCGATAGGGCGGCTTCCGATCATTGGCGATCTGGAGACGCTGGTTCGCGTCCAACTTATTGGCTTCCATTTCTTTCCCGAGACGGGAGAGTTCAGCCTCCTTTTTAGCGAGAACATCGACATACGGCTTCACCGCAATCGACTTATTGCAGGTAATGAGGCTGGGATCGGAAGACAAAGCCGTGTTAAAGCAAAAGCATGTCACGGTCACGACGCTCAGGAGTTGGAAAACAATGAGGAAGGCAACCGTCCAAACCCTGGGTGCAGCGGCAAGCTGCAAATAGGTGACAACAATAAAAAGAGCTCCGTAAGCGCTTGGGGAACCCCGTATTGACGTTGGGGGAAGGATGGGGCAGCAAG
>CAYTBK010000004.1:80141-81714 GCA_964436005.1 uncultured Acidobacteriota bacterium | reverse complement strand
AGAACGTCTCCTGGAACGGCGTGGTGCCCTACACCGACCGGCTCAACTACGTCTCGCCCCTCATCAACAACTTCGGCTACTGCCGGGCGGTGGAGAAGTTGCTCGACCTCCGGCCGCCCGAGCGCGCGCTGTTCCTGCGCACGCTCCTGGCCGAGATCTCGCGCGTGACCGACCACCTGACCTGCATCGGCGCCAGCGCCATGGAACTCGGCGCCTTCACGGCCTTCCTGTACTTCATGCAGGCCCGCGAGCTCCTCTACGAGCTCGTCGAGGACGCGACCGGGGCCCGGATCACCACCTCCTTCGGGCGGGTGGGCGGCGTGCGGGCCGACCTGCCCGCCGGCTTCGCCGCCAAGGCCGCCGAGATGTTCCGGAAGGTGCGCGGACTGCTGAAAGACACCGACAAACTCCTCACCCGGAACCGGATCTTCGTCGACCGGCTCCGCGGCGTGGGCGTCATCTCGCGGGAAACCGCCCTCTCCTACGGCATCATGGGGCCGTGGCTCCGCTCCACCGGGCTGGCCCACGACCTGCGCAAGGCGGAGCCCTACGACGCCTACGACCGCGTGTCCTTCGACGTGCCCACCGGGGAAGCGGGCGACAACTACGACCGCTACCTGGTCCGGATGGAGGAGATCCGGCAGTCCCTGCACATCTGCGAGCAGTGCCTGGCCCGGCTGCCCGGCGGCGAGGTGCTCGCCCGCCTCCCCGCCGAGTACGTGGAGGCCGCGGAGTTGGTGGACGCGGCCAAGCACGGGCAGACCCAGGGGCTCCTGGAGCGGGAGGCGCGGCTGTCGCCCAACCTGGAGGGCCAGGAGAGCGCAGCCCGGGAGGCCCTGGGCGCCGGCGGGCCCGGGGTGGTCTCGCCGCCCCTGACCAAGGCCTACCGCAGCATCGAGGGCCTGATGAACCATTTTATGCTGATCATGGAGGGGCAGGGCGTCAAGCCTCCCCCCGGCGACGCCTACGCCGCCGTGGAGGGGGCCAACGGCGAGCTCGGCTTCTACGTCGTGAGCAACGGCACGGGGCGCCCCCACCGGGTCCGGGTGCACTCCCCCTGCTTCGTCATCATGGCGGCGCTGGACGAGATCCTGCCCGGCCACATGGTGGCGGACCTCATCGCCACCTTCGGCAGCGTGAACATGATCGGCGGGGAGTTGGACCGATGAGCGGCGAAACCCTGCCCAAGTTCCTCCAGGACGAGATCGCCGCCCTGCGCGGCGGGGCGGCCGACGGATCCGGCGTCCTCATCGAGGCCCTCCACCGGGTGCAGGCGCGTCTGGGCGGGGTGCCCGAGGGCCTGGTCCCCGCGCTGGCCGCCGCGCTGGGGGTCTCCCCCGAACGGGTGCGCGAGGTCCTGACCTTCTATTCCATGTTCTCCACCACCCCCCTCGGCAAGCACCTGGTCTGCCTGTGCGGGAACCTGCCCTGCTGGTTGCGCGGTTCCGAAGAGGTGCGCCGGGCGGTGGAGCAGGCGCTGGGGGTCGGCACCGGCGAAACCCGCCCCGACGGGGCGCTCACCCTGCAGCGGGTGGAGTGCCTGGGCCTGTGCGACCACGCCCCGGCGATGCAG
>CAYTBK010000004.1:25350-80041 GCA_964436005.1 uncultured Acidobacteriota bacterium | reverse complement strand
CACCCTGCAGCGGGTGGAGTGCCTGGGCCTGTGCGACCACGCCCCGGCGATGCAGGTGGACGGCGTATTCCACGGCGATCTCACCCCCGAAAAGGCCGTGGAGATCCTCAAGGCACTCCTCTCCCGGGAAGAAGAACAAGCTTAGACCGGATGCGGGCCCCCGTAGGCGCCTTGCGATGCAAGGCGCACCCGGCGGCAGCGATCCGGGCGACATGGGCGGCTTGCCCTCGATGCGGAACGGGGGTGCGCCTTGTGGCACAAGGCGCCTCCGCCGGGCGTTTCGCCGACGGGCGGCTGCCCACCGGGAAGATCATGAAAACAGTGATCAGGCCGGCCGAGAAGAATTGTTCCCACTTTCATCATGCATATCCTGACTATCCATGTTTCCGGAGGATTGGAACATGGATGGGGAGGATGGGGCGCGGCGAGACGTCCTGGAGGCAGGAGGCGGCCGCACCCCGTAGGCGCCTTGCGGTGCAAGGCGCACCCGGGGGCAGCGCTTCGGGCGAGATGGACGGCTCGCCCTCGGTGCGGAACGGGGGTGCGCCTTGTGGCACAAGGCGCCTCCGCCGGGCGCTTGCGCCTGGCCTCCGTGCCCCTGTGCCACCGGGAGAGAAATCTTCCCGACGGGTCCGCCCGGGAAATTTTCCGTCGCAGCGACATTGACTTAAATCACTTTCGGGGCGTATAATCCGCCTTCAAGACGCGGACCCCACATTCCCTCCGAGGCGTAACTTATGGATTATCAGGCACATGTGTTGAAGATCATCATGATCCCGTTGTTGGGTTCACTGTTGATCCCGATCCTGGGTTGGCTGGGAAGGCGCAAGGCGACGGGTTATCTCGCCGTCGCTCTCATCGGCACGACCCACGTCATGACGTGGTTTCTCCTGCAGCCTGCCCTGGAAGGCAAGGTGCTCACGTGGAACATCCCCATCTGGCGCTGGGTGAGCCTCTCGGTCACCATGGACGCCCTGTCGGTGTTCATGTGCTTCGCCTCCTCGCTGCTGGCCACGCTCATCGCCATCTACTCGCTGGGCTACATCGAGCACGGGGAGAACGAACCCGAGTACTACTTCGTCGTGACCCTCTTCCTCGGGGCCATGATGGGGCTCGTGTTCTCCACCAACATCCTGTTCATGTACCTCTTCTGGGAGATCTCGGCCCTGGCCTGCTGGCGCCTGATCGGCTACTACCGGGAACCGGAGTACATCCGCAAGGCGGACAAGGCGCTGCTGATCACGTTCGGCGGCGCGGTGCTCATGCTGCTGGGCTTCGCCCTGGTCTACGCCCAGTACGGGACCTTCGACGTCAACGCCCTGGCGGGGAAGGAAATCGGCGGCGTCGCCCTGTTCCTGATCCTGGCCGGCATCTTCAGCAAGAGCGCGACGTTCCCGCTCCACACCTGGCTGCCTGACGCCGGGGTGGCGCCCTCGACGGTGACCTCGCTGCTCCACGCGGCCATCCTGGTCAAGATCGGCCTCTACGGGTTCGCCCGGCTGTTCTCCGTGGGGATGCGGATCCCCGACGAGCTGCAGACGGTGATCCTGGTCCTGGCCATGGTCAGCGCCTTCGTCACCGCCTGCGCGGCCCTGATGGAAACCAACATCAAGAGGCTGCTGGCCTACTCCACGGTCAGCCAGATCGGCTACACCTTCCTGGGCCTGGCCGCCTTCTCCCGCGACGGGTACGTCGGCGCGCTGCTGTACATCCTGGCCCACGGCATCGCCAAGGGCGGGCTCTTCCTCTGCGCCGGCATCATCGAGCACGGCACCCACACCAAGGACATGACCAAGATGGGCGGCCTGCTCAAGAAGATGCCCCTCACCGGCGTGGCCTACCTCATCTGCGCCCTGTCCATCGCCGGCATCCCGCCGCTGGCCGGGTTCTACGGCAAGTGGTTCGTGATTTCGGGCCTGATCGAGTCGCACCACCCGGTGATCGCGGGCACCGCCATCCTGACGGCGATCCTGACCCTGCTCTACATGCTCAAGAGCTTCCACTACATGTTCCTGGGCAAGTCCCGGGCCGAGAAGGAAGCCCACCGCGAGGGTTCCCCCGTCATGGTGGGCGTGGTGACCGTCCTGGCCACGCTGGCGCTGGCGGTCGGCCTGCTGCTGCAGTACCCCTTCCGGCTGGCCAAGACGGCCGATGACGAGCGACTGGCCAAGATGAAGGCCACCGCCTGCGAGCCGGGCGCCTGCCCGCTCAAGGCGGCCATCCACCAGATCACCAGCGAGGAGACGAACCGATGCAAAACGGAATAAACCTCTTTTGGCCCATCCTGATTCCGCTGGCCGTCGGGTTTGTCCTGCTCCCGTTCCTGCGGCGCAAGCCCGCGGTGGCGGCGATCCTGTCCCTGCTCGGCGTCGCCGGCGCGGCGGCCGCGTTTGCGCCCCTGCTGTACAAGAGCGGCGTCACCTTCTTCGCCGAGTGGGTGCCCCCCTTCAACCTGTCCTTCTCCCTCACGCCCTGGAAGGGCATCCTGCTCCTCTTCGCCTTCCTCTTCCAGTTGCTGGGCGGGATCTACATGCTGCGCTACGTCTCGAGCGTGCCGCGCCCCACGCAGTTCCTCATGTTCTCCCTGCTGGCCTTCAGCGCCACCGGGACGGTCGTTCTGACGGACAACGTCCTCATCCTGCTCATCGCCTGGGAAGTGTTCCTGGGCGCCCTCTACGCCGTCATCCTGAGCGGCGGCGAGCACACCGAGGCCGTGGCCCGGAAGGCCCTGATCATCGGCGGGTCCAGCGACTTCCTGATGATCCTGGGCCTGATGCTCTACCTGAACTTCACCGGCGGCGAAGCGACCTTCGCCGGCCACGTGGCCGTTGGTTCCGACTGGGTCGCCTTCGCCTCCTTCGTGCTGATCTTCCTCGGCGCCGGCGCCAAGGCGGGCATGTTCCCGTTCCACACCTGGATTCCGGACGCCGCCGAGGTCATGCCGGCCCCTGGGTTCGCCCTGCTGCCGGGCTCCATGGAAAAGCTGCTGGGCATCTATTTCCTCTACGTCGTGACGACCCAGATGTTCGTCCTCAACGAGGCCGCCCAGCTGGTCATGTACGTCTTCGCCGCGGCCACGGTCTTCGTCGCCATCGTTCCCGCCCTCATCGAGCGGAACATGAAGAAGGTCCTGGCCCTGACCGCCATCTGCCCGGTGGGCTTCATGGTGGCCGGCATGGCGACGAACGAGATCGCCGGTGTCGCGGGCGCCCTGATGTACATGCTCACCCACGCCGTCTACAAGTCGGCGATGTTCTTCTGCGCCGGCAACCTGGAAGCGGAAACCGGCAGCGCCACCCTGGAGCGCATCGAGGGGCGGCGGCGCCTGATGCCGCTCACCGCCTTCGGGTTCCTCATGGCCTTTGCGGCCGCGGTCTCCCTGCCCCCCACGGGCGGGTTCCTGGCCAAGGAGCTGATCCTGGAGTCGCTGCTGCACGAGCACCAGTACGTCATGTTCGTCCTGCTCTGGCTGGGGGCGATCCTGATGATGGCCGTCTTCCTCAAGATGGCCGGCGTGCTCCTCTCCGGGCGGCGCGAGAAGGAGGCGAGCGACGCCCCCTTCGTCCAGGTGCTGCCCATCCTGGCCCTGGGCGCGGTGGCCCTCTTCTCCGGCTCGCTCTTCACCTCCCTGGCGACGATGTTCGGGGGGCTCATGGAGGCCGAAAGCCTGGACTGGATCCTCTCCGTCTGGCACTTCTCGCCGGTGACGGTGGCTTCCTTCGGCATCTACCTGTTCGGCACCCTGCTCTTCTTCGCCGCCCGGAAGCCGGGTGAACCCGTCTGGAAGACCTTCGACGGGCTGCGCACGTCGCCCGCCCTCGGAAAGGCCTTCGAACGGGCCGAAGCCCGGTGCTTCGACGCCTACGAGATCGGCCTGAATGTCCTCCACTGGCTGGCCAACGTGGTGTTCCGCTACTTCGAGCGGCTGGTGGATCCCGTGTTCGAAGGGATCATGCGCATCGGCCGCGGAATCGCGAAGCCGGGGCTGAGCGCCGTCCACAACGGGATATATGGCCGTTATCTGTCCTGGGTCCTCGTCGGCTTCCTGCTGGTGCTGGCCCTGTTGTTCGTCAAGTGACGAAGATGCGTCCGAAGATCACAGCGAGGTAGGCTATGGAACGATATATCTTGTATTTTCTTGTGCTGCCCCTGGCCTCCGCGGTGCTTATGCCCTTCGCGTCCAGGGTGCACCGCCGGCTGGCGGACATGCTCGCGGTGGTGACGGCCCTCGGGCTGGTCGCCCTGTCCATCGGCTTCATCCCCTTCGCGGGGCAGACGCTCACGACCTCCGTCTTCGACATCCATCTCGCCGTGGACGGACTGAGCCTGCTCTTCCTCGTCATCATCAGCTCCGTGGGCGCCATGTGCCTCCTCTACTCCACCGAGTACATCGGGCACCTGGGCGGGCGCGCCAAGTTCTACGCGCTGTTCCTCCTGCTGATGCTGGGGCTGAACGGGGTGGTGCTGGTGCGCGACCTCTTCAGCCTGTACGTCTACCTCGAGGTGGCCTCCATCGCCTCCTACATGCTGGTGGCCTTCAACCTGGAGTACGACGGCATCGAGTCGGCCCTCAAGTACCTGCTGCTCTCCGTCGTGGGGACGGGCATGGTGCTGATCGGGATCAGCCTGGTGTACATGAACACGGGCACGCTGCAGTTCGACGGCCTGAAGGGCTTCTTCGCCACCACCGGCTTCGACGGCAACCCCGTGTTCGTCCTCGTGTCGGCCCTGTTCGTGGTCGGCTTCGGGCTGAAGGCGGCCATGATGCCGTTCCACGCCTGGCTGCCGGACGCCCACCCCTCCGCCCCGGCGCCCGTTTCGGCCATCCTGAGCGGCGTCGTGATCAAGGTGGCCGGCATCTATTCCATGATCCGGATCTTCTACGGGGTTTTCCCCATCTCCGCGCGGATGCAGATGGTGTTCCTGGTCCTGGGCGGGCTTTCCATGGTGGCCGGGGCCATCGTGGCCTACTTCCAGACCGACATCAAGCGCATGCTGGCCTACTCGAGCATCAGCCAGATCGGCTACATCCTGCTCGGCCTCGGCATCGGGCACGAACTGGCCATCCTGGGCGCCTTGTTCCACGCCTTCAACCACGCGGTGTTCAAATCCCTCCTCTTCTTGAACAGCGGCGCCCTGCAGTTCCGCCTGCACACGCGGGAAATGGACGAGATGGGCGGCCTGGAGGGGCGGATGCCCGTCACCGGGGTCACCAGTGTCTTCGGCACCCTGTCCATCGCGGGCATCCCGCCGTTCAACGGCTTCTGGAGCAAGTTGCTCATCATCATGGGCGCTCTGGCGGCCAAGATGTACTTCGTCGCGACCCTGGCCATCGTCATGAGCATCTTCACCCTGGGTTACTTCCTGGTCATCCAGCGGAAGGTGTTCTTCGGGAAACTGAATATCCGCTGGAAGGACATCCGGGAAGTCCCGGCGGCCATGTCCTTCGCCATGATCCTGCTGGCTGCGGAATGCCTGTTGGTGGGCCTCTTCTTCGGTGGAGTCCTCTCCCGCCTCGTCGAACCCGCGGCAAAATTCGTACTGGGAGGGAACTGAGATGTGGATCTACGTTTTACTTGCCCTTCTGGTGGTGCTGGCCGTGATGATCGGCATGGTGCGCGACCTGCTGCGGGCGGCCATCTGCCTGGCCCTGGCCAGCGTGGTGCTCTCCGTGGTCCTGTTCCACTACGGCGCCTGGATGGCGGCCGTCTTCGAGCTCAGCGTCTGCGCCGGCCTGATCACGGTCCTGTTCGTGTCCACCATCAGTCTGACCAAGGATTCGGACCAGGCCATGCAGTCCAAGGTGCCGGTCTACTTCCTGCCGGCCTTCCTGCTCCTCTTCCTCGGCCTGGATTTCTTCGCGGTGAAATGGATCACGGCCCATATCCTGCGACCGGAAGGCATCGGCGAGATCGCCAAGGGTTTCCGGGAGGAATTCTGGATCACCCGGACCACGGACATCCTGGGCCAGATCAGCCTCATCCTGGCCGGCGTCTTCGCCGTGCTGGCCATCTTCAAGCGCAAGGCAGTCGGGGGGAAACATGACTGAAACCGTAACCGCTCTGGTGTTCGCCGGAATCCTCATCTTCCTGCTGGGCCTTTACCTGCTCATCAGCTACCGCAGCCTCATCCGGATCATGCTGGGCGTCGAGGTCATCTCCAAGGGGATCACCGTGATCCTGCTCGCGGCCGGACTGCACCGGCTCAACGTGAACATGGTCCAGCCCCTGCTGGTCACCTTCATCATCGTCGAGACCATCCTGGCCGCCGTGATGCTGGGACTGGTGGTGACGGCCCACAAGATTTACGGATCCCTGGACATCCGGCTGCAATCCAAACTGAAGGGGTAAACCATGGACATCAACATACTGCTTTCCCCACCCATCGCCTTCGGCCTGTTCATGGTGTTCGCCGGCCTGTTCTACCTTTTCGGCAAGCTCCTGGCGCCGAAATTCAAGCCTGAACAGGGGAAAACGGACGTTTACGCTTGCGGTGAAGAATTCAAGGCAGACCATTTCAAGTTCGGCTACGGCAAGTTCTACGTCGCCGCCCTGTTCTTCACCATCATGCACGTCGCCGCCCTGACGGTGGCCACGGTGCCTGCCGGCGTGACGGCGTACAAGGCCATTGCCTACCTGTTCACCATCGCCGTCTCCATCTTCATCCTGGTCATGGATTTCGACTGAGGGAGGTCGCATGTTCAAGAAGCTTGTCAAGTGGGCGCGCATCAAATCGCCCTGGGTATTGCACTTCAATTCCGGCGCATGCAACGCGTGCGACATCGAGATCCTGGCTTCCCTCATGCCGCACTACGACCTGGAGCGCTTCGGCGTTCTGCTCAAGGCGACGCCGCGGCACGCCGACGTTCTCATCTGCAGCGGGCCGGTGACGCTGCAGACCGCGGCCCGGCTCAAGAAGATCTACGCGCAGATGGCCGAGCCGAAGTTTGTGGTGGCGGTGGGCACCTGCGCCTGCAGCGGCGGCGCCTTCCGCGGCTGCTACAACGTCCTCGAGGGCGTCGACCAGGCCATCCCGGTCTCGGCCTACATCCCGGGCTGCCCGGTGAAGCCGGAAGCCATCATCGACGGCGTGGCCAAGCTGCTGGCGAAGCTCGAACAGACCCCGGCCTGAGGGAGGAGACACCATGGTGGAAAAGAATTACGAATCGCTGCTGAAGGAAATGTTCCCGGGGCGCGAGGTGACGGTCACCGGACCGCGGCGCTTCTGGCTCGACGTCCCCTCCGAGGAGCTGGTGTCGTCGGTGCAGGCGGTGCGGGAAAAGCTGGGGCTGGGACACCTCGCCACCATCGTGGCGGAGGACCTGCGCGACAGCTTCCTGGTCAACTACTTCCTGGCCGGCGAAGTGATCGTCACGCTGCGGGTCAGGATCACCGACCGCGAAAACCCGAAGATCCCGTCCCTGGCGAACTTCGTCCCGGGCGCCATGGTCTACGAGCGGGAGAACTACGACATGTACGGCATCGTGCCGGACGGGCACCCGGACCTCCGCCGGCAGGCCTTGCCGGACGATTGGCCGGATGGCGTCTTCCCCTTGCGGAAGGACGTCGTCCTGCCGCGCCCCTCCCTGGCCAACCAGCCGCAGGAATCGAAACAGGGGGAACCCGCCTCTAAATAGGGGCGGGAAAATAATCGCAAGGAGGAGGCCTCCATGGAAAAAAACACGATGCGGATCCCGGTCGGACCGCAACACCCGTTTCTCAAAGAACCTGTGAAGTTTGAATTCGACATCCGCGGCGAAGAGATCGTGGGGGCCCAGATCCGGATGGGGTACAACCACCGGGGCATGGAGAAGGCCTGCGAGGAGCGGAACTACTACCAGATCATCTACCTGCTGGAACGCATCTGCGGCATCTGCTCGCACTCGCACACCACGGCCTTCGTCCAGGCGGTGGAAGCGATCATGAAGCTGGAACTGCCCAAGCGCGGCCTGTACATCCGCACGCTGGTCTGCGAGCTGGAGCGGCTGCACAGCCACCTGCTCTGGCTTGGCGTGGCGGCCCACGAGGTGGGCTTCGACACCCTGTTCATGTACGTGTGGCGGGACCGCGAGCTGGTCATGCAGTTGCTGGAGGAGATCGGCGGCAACCGCGTCAACTACGCCGTCAACACCATCGGCGGCGTGCGCCGGGACATCTCGCCAGAGGAACGCAAGAAGATCCTCGACATCCTCCCCGTCTTGAAGAAGCGCGTCGACTACTATGCGCACATCGGCACCAACGAGCCCACCTTCATCGCCCGGATCAAGGGCGTTGGCATGCTGCCCACCGAGCGGGCCCGCGAGATGTGCGCGGTGGGCCCCTTCGCCCGCGCCAGCAACATCCCCGTGGACATGCGCAAGGAGGACCCCTACGCCGCGTACGAAGAGCTGGACTTCAAGGTCGTCACCGACGACAACTGCGACGTCTTCGGCCGCGTGCTGGTGCGTGTGTTCGAGATGGTGGAATCCGTCAAGATCATCGAGCAGATCCTCCACAACCTGCCCGAGGGCGACATCTGCGTGCCCAAGGTGCCCCGGCGGGTGCCGGAGGGCTTCGCCGTCAGCCGCTACGAGGCCCCGCGCGGGGAAGACGTGCACTACGTGCGCAGCAACGGGACCGACAAGCCCGAGCGCGTCAAGGTCCGCGCCCCGACCATGGCCAACCTGGAATCCTCCGTGGAGTCGGTGGTGGGCGCCTTCGTGGCGGACATCCCCATCGCCATCGCGTCCATCGACCCGTGCTACTCCTGCACGGACCGGACCACGGTCGTGCTGAACGACCCGCGCAAGGGCTCCCGGATCACCACCTGGGAAGAGCTTCGGCGCCACGGCGTCGAATGGTATCGCAAGAACAAGGGAATCAGCTTGTAAACAAGAGGTAACGCAATGGAAGCGATCACCGTATGCCTGTACTTGCTCGTGTTTCCGGGCCTGCTGTTCCAGTCGGTCTACTCGACCTACCTGGAATGGGCCGACCGGAAGCTCTACGCCCGGATGCAGAACCGCCGCGGGCCGCTCTACACGGGGTGGGCCGGCGTGCTGCAACCCGTGGCCGACATCGTGAAGCTCATGGCCAAGGAAGACATCACCCCGGCGAAATCCGACAAGTTCATGTTCAACCTGCTGCCGGCCGTCTCCCTGGCCTCAGTCTGCGCGGCGGGGCTGTACCTGCCGGTGTGGCACCTGACGGCCTTCAACTCCTTCGAAGGCGACATCATCGTCGTGGCCTACCTGCTCTCCATCCCCTCCTTTGTCCTGTTCCTGGCGGGGTGGTACTCGGTGAGCCCGTTCAGCCTCATGGGCGCCACGCGGGTCATGACGCAGCTCTTCTCCTACGAGGTGCCCTTCTTCCTGGCCCTGCTGACGCCGGCCCTCATCGCCGGAAGCTGGCGGATCGCGACCATCGCCCAGTTCCCCTGGGCGTCCCACTCGCCCTGGGTCATGGCCGTGCAGGTCCTGGCCTTCATCGTGGCTGTGATCTCCCTGCAGGCCAAGCTGGAACGAGTGCCCTTCGACATCCCGGAGGCCGAGACCGAAGTGGTGGGCGGCCCCCTGACGGAATACAGCGGCAAGAAGCTGGCCGCCTTCCGCCTGCAGAAGGACATCCTGATGCTCGTCGGCTCCGCCCTGATCGCGGCGGTCTTCCTCGGCGGCTTCGGAGACGGGAACCCTCAGACGGTACCCCAGTTCGCCCTCGGCGTGATCTACCTGCTCCTGAAAACGTTCGTGGTGGTTTTCCTGCTCTGCGTCATCCGGGCGGCCTGCGCCAGGATCCGGATCGACCAGGTCGTCTCGTTCAGCTGGAAATACCTTGCTCCCCTGAGCATCGTGCAGTTCCTGATCGCATTGCTGCTGAAAGCGCAAGGAGTGATTTGACATGTCCAAAGTCGGCGTACTCATCCCGGAGCTTCTCCGGTGCCTCAGAAAAAAGCCGGTGACCGGCAAGTACCCCTTCGAGAAGGCCAAGGTGCCGGAAGGCTTCCGCGGCAATCCCGTCTTCATCGCTGCCAAGTGCATCGGCTGCAAGGCCTGCATGCGCGACTGCACCGCCGAGGCCATCGAGATCGAACTGGCATCCACCGAGACGCCCTCCCCCTCCGCCGATCCGAACGCCCCGCCTCCCAAGCCGGTGAAGAAGTTCCGGATGACCATCTACCTGGACCGGTGCATCCACTGCGGGCGCTGCGCCGAGGTGTGCCCCAAGGAAGCCATCGTCATGAACACCGACTTCGAGATCGCCGGGTATTCCCGCGAGGCCATGAAGTGGGTCCAGGAGTGAGCGGGCCGCGGAACGACGCGTAACCCCACCGAGGACGGCAGAAAAAAGCAGGCGGCCACTGGCCGCCTGCTTTCATTTGGAGAGTACACCTTTCGGGAAAGCCTCCGCCGGGTGATCCCCGGCGGGAGGAACGGGGCGGGCTTCCCCCGCCGTTTTCACGCCAGGGCCTGGGCGAGGTCGTCGATGAGGTCTTCCGGCGCCTCGAGGCCGACGGACAGCCGGATCATGTTCAGGTCGATGCCGGCATGCGCCTTTTCCTCGACGCTCATGTCGGCGTGCGTCATCGTGTAGGGGTGCTCGATGAGGGTTTCGATCCCCCCCAGGCTGACGGCCAGCTTCATCAGTTTCACCCGGTTGAGGACCTGGAAGGCTTCCGCCTCGCCCCCCTTGATCCAGAAGGAGACCAGTGAACCCGTGCCGGTGCACTGCCGCTGGTGCAGGGTGTTCTGCGTCTCTCCCATGGCGGGCAGGCCGGGATAGGAAACACGGGTCACCGCCGGGTGGCCGGTGAGGAAATCGACGACCTTCCGGGCGTTTTCCTGCTGCTTCTCCATGCGCAACTGGAGGGTGCCCAGGCTGCGGAGGATGAGCCAGGCGGTGTCGGGGTCCGGGATCGAGCCGAAGATGGTGCGGATGACCTTGATTTCGCCGATGAGGTCCTTGGGGCCCAGGGCCAGGCCGGCCACCAGGTCGGAGTGGCCGCCGATGAACTTGGTGGCCGAGTACAGGATGATGTCGGCGCCGAAATTCTTGGGGCAGCAGAAGATGGGTCCGAGGAAGGTGTTGTCTACGGCCAGGACGATCCGGCGGTCGGGCGTGCTGTATTTCTTCGCCACTTCGTGGGCGGCGGCGATGTCCGTGAGCAGGATGGTGGGGTTGGAGGGCGATTCGAGATAGATCATCTTGATGTTCGGGTTGGCCTGGACCAGGTCGTCCATGGTCTTCCCGTCGCTGCCGGCGGGGAAGGGGATCGCCTGGATGTTGTGGGTGGGGAGAAGTTTGCGGAAGAGGAACTCGGTGCCGCCGTAGAGCGGGTCGGAGAACAGGAGCGCGTCGCCCGGCCGCAGCAGGGCCATGCAGGTGGCGGAAATGGCGCCCATGCCCGAGGAGAACAGGGCGGCGGTTTCGGTGTCGTCCCAGGACGAGACCTTGTCCTCCACCATCTCGCAGTTGGGATTGTTGACCCGGGTGTAGATGAGGGCCATCTTTTCGCCTTCCCGGGGAGCGCTCAAGCCGTACGCCAGCTCAAAGGCGCGTTTCCCCTCTTCCGCCGACCGGAAGACGAAAGTCGAAGTGCGGAATACTGGCGGAATGGCCGCGCCTTCGGACCACTGAGGGTTGTAACCTCTTTCGAAAATCGCCGTTTGGGGATTCTCCCTTTTCCGCATGTCGTCGGACATCGTAGCCTCCTCTGGTATGTTTGACAGTCAAAGCCCATTGTACTGAAAGTGTCTGCGAATGTCTTCGGGAAAGCGGAAGCACTTGACAAGGTTTTTCCGCCCCGCTAGGATTCAGGGGGAAGGCAGGACAAAGATGCACAAACCGTTTCCCACCCTCCGTGTCAGGCACGTGGCCGGCTTGGCGGAAGCAGCCTGGCTCGCTGCCATCCTGCTGGTGCCCTGGTATTTCAACCCGTTCACCCGGCGGTGCTTCGACCCGGACCGGGCCACCCTCCACATCGCCTTCGGGCTGACGGCCTGCCTCTCCGTGCTGGTGGCCCTGGCCGCGCTCCGGCGCCGCTTCCAGCTGTTCCTGGCGCCCGAACACGAGGACGTGGCCGCCCGGTTCGCCTTGAAGAACGTCGATCGGGCGGTCTGGCTGTTCTTCCTCTCCCTCATGGTGTCGGCCGTCTTCTCCCTTTCCCCCCAGATCAGCATCTTCGGGGCGTACGAAAGGGGGACCAGCGTCCTGACCACCCTGGCGGGCCTGTCCCTGTTCCTGTCCATACGCTGCTTCCTGACGAAGCGGGCGCAACTGGAATACGCCTTCCTCGCCTTTCCCCTGGCCACCGTGCCCATCGCGGTCTATGCCATGTGCCAGAAAGCGGGGTGGGACGTCATCCGGTGGTCCAACTACTTCCTCGGGCGCGTCGGCGGCTCGCTGGGGAACCCGATCTTCCTCGGGGCGGTGATGGCCCTCGCCCTCATCCTGACTTTGCGGAACATCTACCTGACCGGCCGGGAAGTCTCCTCCCCCGATCCGGTCGTCTCGTCCAAGGCGTTGCAGCGGTTCGTCTGTTTCACCGGGGCGGCCTTCCTGCAGGCCGGGGCGCTCCTGCTGAGCGGCAGTCGAGGGCCGATGCTGGCCCTGATGGCCGGCGTCTTCGTCATGGCCGTCCTGGGCCTGGCCTGCCGGGGGAGAAAGCGGGCCGCCGTCATCGTCCTGTTCGCCCCTCTCGCCGTCGTCGCCCTTCTCCTGGTGGGCCGAAACCTGCTGGAGTACGCCAAGGTCCCGCCCTCGGTGTCCCACATCTTCCATATCCTGGACGAGGAGGGGGGCAACAGCCGGGTCCGGCTGCTCATCTGGCGCGGCGTTTCCTCCATGTCCGTGTCCTGGCGGACGCTCCGCGACGCGGAGAACAACCCCGACCGCTACGCCCGGCTGCGCCCCCTGATCGGGTACGGGCCGGAAACGATGTCGCTCTCCTTCGACCCGTATTTCCCCACCGAACTGGGCCGGCTCGAGTCACGCTCGAGCGTGATCGACAAGTGCCACAACGAGGGGTGGGAGGCGGTGGCCACGCGGGGCTGGTTCGGGTTCGCCGCGTATTCCCTGCTTTTCATGACCCTGTTCGCCTTCGGCCTGGACCAGCTCGGCTTCACGCCGGCCCGGCGCAACAAGCGCAACCTCCTTCTGTCCATGAGCGGCGGCGGCCTGGGCGGGGCGGGGGCGCTCATGCTGCTGAAAAGCGTCGAGTACGCCATGCTGGGGTGGGCCGTGGGTATCATCGCCGGGATGCTGCTGTACGCCCTGCGGGCCCACCGAACCGCCGGCGGCCGCTCCTGGGAGGAAACCTGCTCCCTCCTGGCCTTGCTGGGCGCCCTGATCGTGCTGTTCGTGGAGACGCAATTCGGCTTTCTGACCGTGGCGACGAACGCCTGGTTCTGGATCGTGGCCGGGATGCTGGTTTCGCTCTCGTCCTGTTTCCGGAGCCACGCCTTTTTCTGCGGCCACGAAGCTCGCCCGTTCCGGGAGTTCTTCCCGGAGGGTCTCACCGTGGGGCTGATGGCTTCCCTGCTGGCGACGTCGGCCCTGTTCAGCGTCAGTTCCATCCCCTACGAACGGATCTCCCTGGGCCGGCAGCTCTGGCGAACCGTCACCGGGCCCGCGGGCGTGATCGTCGCCGTGCTCTGCCTGTGGGCGTTCCTCCTGGTCTTCGTCATGCGGTCCGCCCGGAAGCCGGCCAACGGGCCGGCGGAGGCTCCGCTGCTGAGCTACTGGGTGGCGGTGCTGACCTCTATCGTCGTCTTCGGCGTCTGGGTGGCCTTCCGCCAGGCCGGGTGCACGGAATTCCCCCTCGAGCCGGAATCGGAGCGCTTCCTGCGCGCCGGGGCCATCGGCAACGTGGTGATCGTGCCGGCGGCTGCCTTCGTCTGCCTCATCGCCCTGCTGGCCTTCCGGAGATCCCGCCGCGGCCCCGGGGAGGCCGCGGCCGGGGATGTTCGCATCTCCCCGGTATTTTTGGCCTCGCTGGGCGCGTTCGTGCTGGCGCTGGCCTGGTGCTTCGGGCTTCAGAAGATCCAGGCCGACCGGTATTCGCAGGAGGCTCTGTACGCCGCCGGAAGGGGCGCGTGGAACCTGGCCGTGGCGGCCGGCCGGGAAGCGTTGCACCTGAACCCCAACGAGGCCGTCTACGCCTCCGACCTCGGCCGTTACTACTACCGGAAGGCAGCCGAGTCCGCGGAACCGGCGGCGGCGGACCGGCTCAGCATCGACGCCGAGCGTTTCCTCAACCTGGCGTTTTCCCACAGCCCGTGGCGGGCCGTCCCCGCCCAGGTGCTCGCCGATTACCACCTGTGGCGGGCAGGCGTGGCCGTTTCCCCGGCGGTCTCCAAGCTGCACGCCGAACGGGCGGAATATTTCTACCAGGTGGCGATCCGGCTGGCCCCCAACAATCCCGTGATCCTCAACAATCTGGCCAAGTTGTACCTGCGCATCTGGAAGCTGCCCGACCGGGCCCTCGACGTCCTGCAGAAGTCGTTGCGCCTGGACCGCGAGTATTGCGTCACCTTGGCCCTGATCGGGGAGTGCTGGTACGAAATCGGTGAGGAACGATCCTTCGGGGCGTCTCGCAGAGGCTTGTTCTTGCAAGCGTTGCATCAGTTCGAGGACGCTTTCCGGAAGGACGTCAAGCAGGAGGTGGAAAACCCCATGGAAATCCGCCTGAAGATGGCGCGGATGTACCTCGAACTGGGCGACGAAGCCAGTTACGAGGACCAGGCCAAGTTGGCCATCGCGGCGGCCCAGTCCGAGGAAAAGGACGTGGTCCGGGAGGAACTGAACCTGTTGCGGAGGCAAATGGGCCCGTACGACGATGCGGCCCGGGCCTACCACCCACGGCACTCGGGAAAGCCGAAAGGGGCCTCCCCGGCCCAGGACTCCCTCCGCAAGACCGCCGCCCCGGCCTTGTAAAGGACGCCGGCCTAGCTTGGGAAGATGTTGCCCGGCGCCATGACGCCCCGGGGATCGACGGCCGCCTTGAAGGCTTCCATCCAGCGCAGCGCTTCCGGCGGGAACATGTAGCGCAGGTATTCCCGCTTGACTTTCCCCACACCGTGTTCGGCGCAGATGGTTCCGCCGTGGGCGACGGCGATGCGGCACATGGCGTGGGCGGCCCGCCGGGCGGCTTCCTGCCCCGGCGGCCCGTCGGCCAGAAAATTGAAATGAGGGTGCCCGTTTCCAATGTGTCCAAAGCAGAAGGTCTGGCAGAGGTCCGGCGGCGGGCAGGCGGCCCGGACGTCGCGGAAGATCCCGGCCAGATCGTCGAAGGGGACGGCCCAGTCGGTGGAGGTTTTCCCGCCGCCCTGCCTTTTGCCGGCCGCCCCCCTCTCGTTGAGCGTGGCGGGCACCTGGTGCCGCCAGGCCCGGATTTCCCGGCGCAGGTTCGGCGTGTCGCCCAGGATGGTGGCATCCGCCTCCGCCCCGCAAGACTCCAGCAATGCCAGGCAACGCTCCAGCAGCGCCGTTTCGCCGGGCCGGGGCCCGACTTCCAGGTAGAGCATGCCGCCTCCGGCAGCGGGGAGGGCGATCCCGTGGGCGTTGCGCAGGAGGTCGAGGCAGGCGTGGTCGAAGTACTCCAGGCAGCGGAAGGACAGATCGCTGCGGCGCAGCCGGGGGACCGCCCGCAGTAGGGCGTCCTCGGTCCGGAAAAAGGCCAGGACAGTCTCCGGCGCGACGGGGGCGGGCAGCAACGAGACCTCGATTTCAGTGATGACACCGAGGGTCCCCTCGGAGCCGACGAAGAACTGGATGGGATCCTGAAAGCCGAAGTACCCGGCGGTGTTTTTTTCCGTGCGCGCGGCCGACAGCTCCAGGGGGGAACCGTCCGGCAGGACGGCCCGCAGCCGCCTGACCCAGCGCCGCGTCGGGCCGTACAGGAGGGTGCGGGCGCCCGACGCGTTGGTGGCCACGGCTCCGCCCAGGGTGCAGTCGTCCTCGGAGGTGGGGTCCGGCGGGAACAGCAACCCGGCTTCCTCGACCGTGCGCTTGAAGAGGCCCAGGTTGACGCCGGGTTCGGCCACGGCGATGCGCCGCTCCGGGCAGACGCTCCGGATGGCGGCCATCTTTTCCGTGCTCAGGAGGAATCCTTCCTGGCAGACCGCCGCCCCGGTGGTGGAGGACCGGAGCGCCGTCGGCGTGATTCTCGTGCGGGTCTGGAAGCAGTGGCGAAGGATCTCGGCGACTTCCTTCTCGTCGGTGGGGCGGTAGAGCCCTTCCGCCTGGCCCGGGAAACCGAGGGCGTCGCGGTTGTACGCATCCAAAACGGATGCGTCGGTGACAGGAGCTTTCAACGAAGAATCCAGTTCTGGGTGGTGTCGGTGAATTCCACGCCGACCTTGAGGACGCCGTCGACTTCGTCCTGCCAGGCCAGGCGCACGGCTGCGGCGGCGCGGAAGGGGAAATTCACGGCGGTGATCTGTAGGATGCTGCCCGGGGCCAGGCGGTGGGTGACCTTGATGCAGGCCCCGGTCAGGCTTACGTTCTCTGTTTCGGCCCGCTCACGGAATGAGCTGCCGTCGAGGTCGATGCCTTCGACCATGAGGGGAACCCGGAGCGGTATCCTGGCGGCCCGGCGCCGTTCCTCCTGTTTCTGGCTGCGTTCTTCCTTGTCCATAAGACATCCGAACGTCATTTAAGGCTCTTTCGGCAAAAACGCAAGGAGCCGGTTATCAACCAAAAGGCTCGCAGATTATAAACCGGTCTCCTCGCCCTTTGCAAACAGTTTCCTCATTTCATGACAATCAAGCGGATTCCGGCGCGGATCACGAACGGGTCGGCCGTGTAGCCGTACACGTCCGGCACCGAGTTCGAGAAGATGTTGTCGGCGCGCAGGTACAGTTCGGCATTGTCGCCGACGCGCTTGGTCACGGACAGGTTGACGACGGTCTGGGGATCGAGGCGGACCCTGGCGTAGGGCCAGGCGTTGTAGTCCATGTCGTCCCGGGCGCCCCGGAAGCGCAGTTCGGCGCTGGCCGACCAGTTCTTGCCGCGGCGGTATTCCAGGCCGAGGGAGGCGGTGTGCCGGGACCGCCGGATGAGCGGTTCTTCCGTCAGTACGTTGCGGGCGTCGGTGAGGGTGTAGCTGGCGAAGAAGGCCAGGTCATCGCGGGGCGACCACTTGCCCTCGAGTTCGACCCCCTGGGAAGAGGCCCGGCCCACGTTCTGGTAGCCGTAGGCGTACTCGATGAGGTTCTTGAACCGGCTGAGGAAGAACCCGGCGGACAGCTGCAGCCGGATCTTCTCGAAGGGGTGGATGTATCCGGCTTCCAGCGACCAGTTTTCTTCCGGGAGAAGGCCGGGGTTGCCCACCGGTCCCCATTCCGATGCCGGGGCGAAGCGTTGGTAGAGGGACGGGGCCTTGAAGCCCGTCCCGATAGAGAAGCGCACCCGGGAACCCAGGCCGGGGACCACCCAGACCGGGCTGACGCGGAAGGTGAAGGCGGAGTCGTAGCTGTCGTTGTGGTCCAGGCGAACGCCGCCGGTGACCGAAAATTTGTCGCCCAGTTGCAGCCTCTCCTCGAAAAAGAGGGAGTGCATGACGGAGGCCGTGTCCGGGAAGACCGAGACGCTGTCGCCCCACCAGGCGCTGGACGACTCGTACAGGGAGTGCCCCTGCTCGCGGGCGTACTCGTAGCCGAAGGAGAGGAAATGGCGCCGGAAGCGGGTCCAGTCGGCCTGCCAGCGCATCTTCTTGCGGATCCCCCGGTAGTACGCGTACGACGAGGACCCGGCGTGCGCCTCGTCCTCGGGGTCGGTGTAGGTGGTGTGGGAGTCCAGCCAGGAGAACTGGAAGCGCTGCTGGAAGGTCCCCCCGGCCGAGGTGTGGCGGAGTTCGCCCAGGAAGGCGGACTCCCGCCCGTCGGCGCGGTAGTTGGGGTCGTCCCCGAAGGAACCGCCGTAGGAATCCAGGTCCTGGCCGAACTGGTTGGCGTGGACCGCCGCGACGGCCTGGAAACCGCGCCCGAAATCCTTCATGATTTTGAAGTTCAAAGTCTTGACGTCCTGGCCGTCGCCTTCGCGGTTGCCCATGGCGTCGGAGGCGGCCGACCACCCGTCGATCTGTTCCAGCGAGGCCCCGGCGGAGAAGCGGAACCCGGCGAGATTGGCCGAGGCTTCGCCTCCGGCCCGCAGCCAGCCGTAGCTGCCGCCTTCGACCTGCAGCATGGCCCGGCGCGGCCCGTCCCCGGATTTGGTGACGATGTTGACGACGCCGCCCATGGCGTCGGAGCCGAACAGCACGCTCTGGGGGCCGCGGACGATCTCGATCCGCTCCACGTTGTCCAGGGAGAGGGTCCCCAGTTCGTAGCCGCGGCCGGGAGCGGTGGGGTCGTTGAGGGCGATGCCGTCGATCATGACCAGTGTCTCGTCGGAGGCCGCCCCGCGGATCATGAGGGTGGACACGCCGCCGGCACCGGTGGTGTTGATCTGCAGGCCCGGGGCGACGGCGACGGCCTCGGTCAGGTTGCGGCTGCCCCGGCGGGCCAGTTCCTCGCCGGTGAGGACGGTGACGGCGTTGCCGGCCCATTCCACGGGGATCTCCTGCAGGGACGCGCTGACGACGACGGACTCCTCGATCCTGGGCACGTCGACGTCTTCGGGTTCTTCGGCGCGGGCCGGCGGAGAGAAAGAGGGGAGAAGGCAAAGGGAGAACAGGACACAGACTGCGGTTCCGATCTTCATTTCACACTCCACGGTGAGGATCGGATTCACGGGGATGAGTTGGTGGCGGGTGAAGAGCCGGAAAGCGCCTGGGCCCGTCGCGAATTCCATGCCCCCGTGGAATCCGTCATGGGATCGGCGGCAGGTCTTCTGGCTTCCGGATCATCCTCCCGATTCGCCCCTTCCCACCCTTTGGTTTCGGACAGTGGATCTGGCGACGTTCGTCCCCGGTTACAGCGGCGGGCCCGCGGTGGATTTGCACCACGCTTCCCTTTCAAACCCCTGGAGGGTACCAGCCGATCAAACAGCGGGGATCTTAGAGCGAAAGACGGGCCGTGTCAACCCCGGTCTGCCGGCGGACATCACGTCCGGCGGTGGATTTTTTTCTGTTTCCGGAATAGAATGGCCTCCTGCCAACGTATAGCGTTTTCCGAAAGGCGGGGCGAGGGCTGATTGAAATTTTTCTGTGCCCTTTCCCCCGCGATCATCATTCAGGAGGGTTTTTCATGAAAAGAAACGTGTTGCTCATTCTGTCCCTGCTCTGCCTGGGACTGCTGGCTTCCGCGGCCGCCGCGCAAACGCCGAAAGCGGACGAGCTCGTGAAGAGAATGGGGCAGATGACGCCCGTGGAGTTCCGGGTGCTCAACATCATGACCTCGAACGAAGGCTTCGGCGAAGATCTCATCCGGGTCTTCAAGGCGGCTTCGCCCGAGGCCCGGGAGGCCTACATGAAAACGCTCAACCCGGCGGTCGCGGCTCGGGTCAAAACCGCGGTGGACACTTTCCCCGAATCTCCCGCCGACGCCGTCGCCGCCGCCCTGAAGAACATCGAGGCCATGCTGGCCAAGATGGGCGCGCCCGCCGTCAAGGCCCGCGTCCTGGCCATGTCCGGCAAGTTCGCCGAGGCGCTCCCCCTGTACGAGGAATCCTTCCGCTCCGGCGCCGGGAAGCCGGACGAGTACTACGACGCCGCCTGCACCGCCGCCCAGGCCGGCCAGGCCGACACCGCCTTCGCCTACCTCGAGAAGGCCGTGGTGGGTGACGACTTCACCCAGGACACGCTCAAGGAGGACACGGATTTGAAGAGCCTGTACGCGGACGCCCGCTGGAACGCTGTGCTGGCGAAGCTGCAGGCCCGGGAGGAGGCCTCGCTGGCGAAACTGCCGGCCAAGCACGAGGGGACGCCCATCGCCCTGCCCGAGCCGAAGCGGGACGGCGCCTGCTCGGTGGAGAAGGCCCTCCAGGAGCGGCGTTCGGTGCGCGAGTACGCCAAGGACCCGCTGACCCTGGCCGACGTGTCCCAGTTGCTCTGGTCCGCCTACGGGATCAGCCAGAAGATCGACAACGCCCCGCCCTTCCTGCGCGGCGGCCTGAAGACCGCCCCGTCCGCCGGGGCGCTCTATCCGCTGGAAGTGTACCTGGTGGCCGGCGAAGTGACGGGATTGCCCGCCGGCGTGTACCTGTACACCCCGGAAAACCACTCCCTGGTCAAGGTGCAAGAAGGCGACGTCCGCGCCGCTCTCTGCAAGGCCTGTCTGGGGCAGGGAATGGTCAAACAGGCGCCGGTCTCCCTGGTCTACTCGGCGGTCTACGAGCGCACGACGAAAAAGTACGGCAACCGGGGCAAGGAGCGGTACGTGTGCATGGACCTCGGCCACTCGGGAGAGAACGTCTACCTCCAGGCCACGGCCATGGGGATGGGTACCTGCGCCATCGGGGCCTTCTCGGACCTCCAGCTGCGCCTCGTGGTCAACATGACCCGGGCGGAAGCGCCTCTCTACGTCATGCCCGTGGGCAAGCTGACCCGAAAGTGAAAACGGCCGGCTCCCGGCCGGCCTCAATCCGAATGGAATATTCCCGTCGTTTTGTTGGCGCGGAAACTGGCTTCTGGCGGTTTCCGCGCCGCCTTTTTAGGGGGGGCGCCGGTCTCCGGGGGCGTCACTTCTGGTGGGCGGAGAGTTCTTTCTTGATTTCCTGCAGGGTCATCTCGAACCGGCTCTGGTGCATCCTCCGCTCCTCGGGGAGGCGGATGGGCATGACGGGGCAGGGGGCGTGTTCCAGCACACTCATGGCCGTGTGGCTGAGCGACCTTTCGGCCGGGGTTTCGGGGGAGCGGGCGGCCATCATGATGAGGTCGATCTCGGCCTCGTGGGCGTAGCGCACGACCCCCTTCCACACCTCGGACTCCTTGATGTGCACCTTGATGAGATCCACCTGGTCCAGGGCGGTGCGGGTGACGATGCTGTCGGCGTTCTCGCTGACGGAGCGGAAGAACTCGTTCAGGGTGTCGAAGGACGGCGTCGCGTCCCTGGTGATCACGTGCAGCAGGTGGAGCCGGGCGTGGAGGGAGCGGGCGAAGAGGATGGCGTACTCCAGGATGTCCAGGGAGTAGCGGGTGAACTGGGTCGGGAAAAGGATGTTCTTGATGATCTTCACTCGGTTCGCCTCCATCGGGAATGGGGGGATTCTACCCTAAACGTCGAAGCCCCGTCAATCTGGAGTGCGGCGCGCGGTCCGCCAGAGCGCCGCAGAAAAAACCACTAATCTCACTAAAAAAATGAATGATTAGTGAGATTAATGGTGGCGGTCCGGTCGCGGAGAAGCGCCGGCCTTTGTGCCCCGGGGGCGAGGCGGCCGAAACCCAAAGCAGGGCGGGAACAGTCACCCCGAGCCTGTCGGGGCGGCCGAGCGCGGGCGGAGAGGACGTGTTTGAAAAAATGCACTCCGCCGGGCGGCGCGGCTCAGAAGGGGTTCAGGCTGAACTGGACGCGGTCGAAGGAGAAGGTGAAGAGGACGAGCTCCTTTTTCACGAATTCCGGCTGCACCACCAGTTTGAGGGTGGTCCCCCGGCGAGGGAGCAGGAGCAGGGTGGGCACGGCGTCCCCCCAGTCCGGGTCGGAAGGCGCCTTGAGCTTCCGGTAGCGCTCGGAAATCTCCGCCGGGGAAACTTCCGGCAGCACCGCCATGGTCCGGTCGACCCACTGGTCGGCGAAATACTCCATGAAACGGACGATCTGCGTGCACTCCGGCCCGCAGTCGGCCCGGGTGACGCCGATGAGGGCCCGCCGCGGGTCCTGGAGGCGGAAGAGCGCCACCTCGCCGAACCCTTCCCACTCCCCTTCGATGCGCAGGTAGCCGTTGGCGACGTCCTTGACGACGATGGCCTTGTCCCGGTCGGGGACATGCTCGGCCGGGAAGATCTCGTCGGGGATCAGCCGGTAGTACTCGTAGACGTTCTTCGGCCGGTAGGGCGACACGTCGGGCTGGGGCTTCTTCTTTTCGGCGGCGACGGCGCCGGCGCCCAGAAGGGCGACGAGCAGCAGCGCGCCGGCGGGCCGGGACAGACCGGTTCTCATGAGGCTGACCTCCGTGGGCTGGGCATTGCTTCCCGGGAACGGGCGCCGCGGCGCCCGGCCCCCGTCAGTTCCGCGAGCTGCCGACCGGGCGGATCTTGCTGGTGTAGAGGTAACGCTTGATCTTCCGGGTCGTGGTCTTCTCGAATTCCTGCCATTGAATCGTGAACCGCTTTACCCTCTTGTAGTTGGCCATATTCGAGCAGAGGCGGTTCACCTCGGCCTTGAGCGTCTTTTCCACTTCCGCCTCGGACACGTTCGCACCGTGCCGACCCATGGTCCGGTCGAAGTACTCTATGTCCGGCACGATGATGGCGTGCACTTCCTGGCAGTACTTGTCCGCCTGCGGCCCTTCCCAGACAAGGGACTCCAGGATGTAGGGGCTGCGGTTCAACTGGGCCTCCACTTCTTCCGGGTAGATGTTCTTCCCGTTGGCGGTGACGATGACCGCCTTCTTCCGGCCCTGGATGAACACGAAACCGTCTTCGTCGATGTAGCCCAGGTCCCCCGTGTGGAACCAGCCGTTCTGCAGCACCTCGTCCGTGGCCTCCTGATTCTGGTAGTAGCCCAGCATGACCATGGGGCCGCGCACGCAGATCTCCCCGTTCCGGATGCTGATCTCGGCGCCAGGCAGGGGCAGGCCGGCGGCGTCGTCCTTGTGGAAGTCCATGTGGTTGAGGGTGATCACCGGGGATGTTTCGGTCAGGCCGTAGCCCTGGATGAGCAGCAGCCCCAGGTCGCGGAACCCCTTGGAGACCTCCGGCGAGATGGCGGCCCCGCCGCTGATGAGCAGCTTGAGCCGGCCGCCGAGGCGCTCGTGGAGGGGGCGGAACACTTTCTTGCGGATGTCCATGTTCAGCAGCCGTTCCGACAGGTTGGCCAGTCCCATGCCGATCTTGAACTTGGCCGCCCCCTTGTCCCGGATGCGTTCCCGGATGCGGTTGTAGATGGCTTCGAAGAGGATGGGCACGCCCAGGACCACGGTGGCCCGGGTCTCCACCAGGTTGTCGGGTATCCGCTTGAGGTTTTCCGCGTAGGCGACGGTCAGGCCATGGCTCAGCGGCACCATGAGGCCGGCCGTGCACTCGTAGGTGTGGTGCAGCGGCAGGACGCTGAGCATGGTCTCGTCCTGTCGGAGGGGGATGACCTTCATCATGCCGGTGACGTCGGCGATGATGTTGCGCTGGCTCAGCATAACGCCCTTGGCGGCCCCGGTGGTGCCGGAGGTGAACAGGATGGCCACGGGGAGGGACGGGTCGATGACGTGGTAGGGGTAGTTCGTCTTCCTCTTGTCCAGCAGCTTCATCCCGTCTTCCATGACCTCGCTGAAGGCGAGGACGGTGGCGTTGTCGGCCCGGTCGTCCATGTTGACGATGACCTTGAGGCGGGGCAGCTTGCGGTGCATGTCCAGCACCATGTCGACGTACTTCTGCGAGCCGACGAAGATCTCCGACTCGGTGGTGTAGAGGATGTGGAAGAACTCCTGGCTCTTGAGATCCTTGTCGATGGGGATGCAGACGGCGTTGGCGCAGGCGGTGGCCAGGTAGGTCATGCCCCAGCGCACGCGGTTTTCCGAGGCGAAGGCCACGTGGGACTGGCGGCGCAGGCCGAGCTTTTCCAACCCGGCGCCGAAGGCCATGATCTCGTAGAAGAGCTGGTTGAAGGAAACGTGGACCCAGCTGCCGGCCACCTTCTCCATCATGGCGGTCCGGGGGCCCCACTTTTCGCGGGAATTTATGAGCATTTCGCGGAAGTCGTTGAAGGCTTCCACCGGGTAATACTGAGCGGGAGACTTGGGCATGTCGTGATTCCTCCACTGGTGGAGGTCTGCGGAAGACGATTCGCAGGCCTTTCCGATCCGACGGTCGGGCATCATAGCCCAAGCCCGGCAGGGATTCAAGATGCCCACGCCCGCGGCCCGGCCTTTTTGGATGCCCGGAACGCAATTCGTTGGTACAATCGGACAAGATACGATGTGTCGGCGGCAAGGAGGATCGGTATGGCCAGAAAGTCCGGGTTCCTGAGTCCCGAGGCGCGAAAGGGCGCCGTGGAGGCGGTCCGTTCCGTCGAGGCGGCCTCGTCGGCAGAGGTGGTCATCTGCGTGCGCAGGTTTTCCGGCCGCTACCTGGCGGCCGACCTGCTGTTCGGTTCCCTCTTCGCCATGGGCTTTCTCTGCGTCCTCCTCTTTGCGCCCACGCCCTTCCCCGTGGAGACCATGCCGGCGGAGGTCCTTTTCGCCTACCTTCTCGGGGCGTTCCTGTGCTCGTTCTGCCCCTGCCTCCGCCGCTGGCTCACCTGCCGGAAGCACATGGAGGAAAACGTGCGGCGCTCCGCCCGCTCGGCCTTCTTCGACGGCGGCGTCTTCCGCACCGAAGGGGGGACGGGGGTCCTGGTGTACGCCTCCCTGCTGGAGAGACGGGTGGAGGTGGTCTGCGACAGGGGAATCCTCTTCTCCGCGGCGGACCCCGACTGGAAAGAAGTCCTGGACTCCCTGCAGAAAAGCGTGCGGCGCCACTCCGACGTGCGGCCGTTCCTGGCGGCGCTGCGGGCCATGGGCCCCGTCCTGGCGAAACGGCATCCCCGCCAGGCCGACGACGCGAACGAATTACCCGACGAGGTGACCTTCGCATGAACAAGCCCCTTGCTCCCGCTTCCTCCGGATCTCAGGCGAAGGCCGGGAATGCCGCGCGAAGGCGCGAAGTGCGCGAAGGAATTCGTCGCTTTGGAAATTCAATAATTTATCTTATATGCAATTCACCCTTCGCGCCCTTCGCGCCTTCGCGTGAGCCTTCCGGCTCGCAATCCGGCAGCGGGTGGACCTGGGGCCGCGCTTCGGGCGCCCTGGTCCGGAACGGCCTGCTGGCCGTGCTGTTGCTTGTTTTCGCGGCGGAAGCGTTCGGGCGCCCCGGCGGGGGGCACTCCTACAGCGGCGGACGAAGCGGAGGCGGCGGCCACGGCGGGGGCGGCAACGGCGGCGGGGGGGCCATGCTGATCTTCCAGCTCATCGCCCTGCTCTTCCACTATCCGCTGCTCGGCGTCATCGTTGTCGTGCTGGTCGTGCTGTTCCTGGTGCTGGCGGGCAAGCAGAAGGCCCAGATGGGCTGGTCGACGTCGTCGGACCAGCCGGAGCCGTTGCGGCTGTCAGGGGGAGAGGCGGGGCGGCCGGCCGGCGGGGCGGCCGTCGACGCCATCCGGAACATCGACCCGGCCTTTTCCCTGGTCACCTTCGAGGACTTCCTCTACACCCTGTACACCGAGTTCCAGAGGGCCCGCGGGACGGGCGCCCTGGGAACGCTTTCGCCCTACCTCGCCCCGGGCGTCATCGCAGCCATGCCGCAGGGCGAATTGGCCGCCATAGACAACGTGGTGATCGGCGCCATGCGCATCCTCGAGGTCTCCGGGACCGACGACCCCTCCGCGCCCCGGATCCGGCTGCGCGTCCTGTTCGAGGCGAACTACACCGAGGCTTTCCGCAACGGATTCCGCCGGGGCATGTACTCCCGGGAGATCTGGACGATGAACCGCGATAAGGGTGCGCGCTCCCGCCCCCCGGACAAGACGCGGTCCCTGGGCTGCCCCGGCTGCGGCGCCCCGGTGGACGCCGCCGCCACTGGCCAGTGCGCCTACTGCGGCCGGCAGGTCAACAACGGCGCCTTCGACTGGCTCGTCCAGTCGGTTTCGGTCCTGTCCCGGGACAGCCGGGCGCCCCTCCTCACCGCCGACGTGGCGGAGGAAGGCACGGATCGGCCGACCCGGGTCGACCCCAACCTGGGTGAGGCCCTGTCCGCCCTGCAGCAGCGGGACCCGGGCTTTTCCCTGGACAACTTCATGCGGAGGCTGTACCTCGTCTTCGGCGAGTTCCAGAAGGCCTGGACCGCCCGCGACCTGGCCGGGATGCGGCCCTTCCTCAGCGACAACCTCTTCCAGACCCAGGTGTACTGGGTGAACGCCTACCGGACCCAGCGCCTGCGCAACATCACCGAAAACGCCCGGATCACCGGGGTGGAGCCGGTGAAACTGACCACCGACGCCTGGTTCGACAGCCTGACCGTCCGGGTCTTTGCCACCGGTCTCGACTACACCATGGAAGAATCGGGACGGCTCGTGTCGGGGTCCCGCACCATGGAGCGGGCCTACAGCGAGTACTGGACCTTCGTCCGGGCCGCGGGGAAGGCGGGGGCCGCCCGGGCCGACCTCTCCTGCCCGCGCTGCGGCGCGCCGCTCGACATCAACATGGCCGGTGTGTGCGCCCACTGCACGGCCCGCGTGACGTCCGGCGAGTTCGACTGGGTGCTGAGCCGGATCGAGCAGGACGAGAGCTACGTCGGCTGAGGGAGTGACCCATGTTCGTGATGGCCCTCGTCCTCCTCGCCCTGATCCTGTTCAACGGGTTTTTCTCCATGTCCGAGATCGCCGTGGTGTCGGCCCGCAAGCCGCGCCTGGCCCAGATGAAGAAGGCCGGCTGCCGGGGGGCCGACACCGTCCTGTCCTTCCAGGAGAACCCCGAAACCCTGCTTTCCGTGGTCCAGATCTGCATCACCCTGTCGGGGATCGTGGCCGGCGCCTACGGCGGGGTGGAAATCGCCGAAGCGTTGGCCCCGCTGCTGGCGCAGGCCCCCCTGGTCGGCCGCTGGGCGCACGAGATCGCCTACGCCGTGACCGTCCTGTGCATCACCTACCTGACCCTGGTGGTGGGGGAGCTCGTGCCCAAGGCTCTCGGAATGCGGAAGCCGGAGGCGGTGGCCGTCCGGGTGGCCCCGGTCATGCGCTGCGCCGCTTCCGTCGTGCGCCCCTTCGCCCTGTTCCTGGGCTGGTCCACCCGCCTGGCCCTGCGGCTGCTCAGGCAGTCGGGGGTGCGGGAAGAGGCCCTGACCGAGGACGAGATCCGCTACGTCATCGCCCAGGGCGTCACGCAGGGGACGGTGGACCGGAAGGCCGACGAACTCATCCGTAACGTGTTCCGGCTGGGGGACCGGGACGTTTACTCGGTCATGACCCCCCGCCTGGACGTGGAGTGGTTGGACGCGGAGACCGGCCGGGAGGACGTCCACGCCCGCATCGCGGCGGGCAAGCACGCCCACTGGCCCGTCTGCGTCGGGTCGCTGGAGAAGGTGACCGGCATCCTGGACGCCGTCGACTACTGGCGCGCCCACGCCGCCGTTCCTTTCCCGGCCCTGGAGGGCCTCTGCTCCCCGCCCGTGTACGTTCCGGCCAGCCAGTCCGCCCTGGACGTCCTGGAAACCTTCCGGGACCACCGGGTCCACCTGGCCCTCGTGCTCGACGAGTACGGCACCACCGCGGGGATCGTGACGCTGCACGACCTGGTGGAAGACATCTTCGGCGCCTTGCCGGGGGCCGAGGCTTCCGGCGGCGAAGCGCCGGTCTTCGAGCGGGCGGACGGTTCCCTGCTTGTCGACGGGGCCTTCGCCTTCGACGAGCTGTCGGAGAGGCTCGGCCTGCCCGAGCCGGGGCCGGCCGCCCGGGCCTTCTCCACCGTGGCGGGTTTCGTGCTCATGGAAATGAAACGGGTGCCCCACGCCGGGGACGCCTTCGAGAAATCGGGCTACCGGTTCGAAGTGGTGGATATGGACGGCCCCCGGGTCGACAAGATCCTCGTTTCCCGGACCGCGCCCCCGGCGATGCCGGATGAAACATGAAGGAAAAATGAATTTGATGCGCAAGGCTGCCAGGCCATCCTGACGCCTGGGCCTGGGTGGGTGCCCACCATTCCGCTTCGGAATGAGCGGATGTTGGCAATTCAGGAATCGCAACGAACTTGGACACCCGCCTGGGGGCAGTGGGCGCCTGGACGCAGCGCAATGCTCTCACGGGGGCACAGTGGCACAGGACGGACCCGATTGTGGACACCCAACAACTTTCCTGGTCGCGACCGATGCCGGATGTGGACACCCACCCATTGTTGTCCTGTGTGCCAGCTGTGGACACCCACCAATGGGCCGGAGCCGGTTCTGGACACCCGAATCCTGGACACCCGACGAAGGCAAAGCCTGGACACCCAGCGATGCCAAAGCCTGGACACCCGAGGATAAAGCGGGCCAGGAACATCGGCCGTCGCCCGGGGCTCGAACGGAAGGTGCCGGCCAATCCGGAATCGTGGGTGTCCACGAATCTGGGGCCGGTTCTGCGGCCGGACAGGATCACAGGCCTGGACACCCAAGCTTCTCGACAGGTGGGTGTCACTTCCGATTTTTCTCAAATGTAATATTATTACATGGGTATACAGGATGAGCAGGACACCGGGACCTTTCCCATCCTGTTTATCCTGTCCATCCATGTTGCGATCGTGTCCGGGATTTCTTGCCCCGCACCCGGGTGGATCCGCGGGCGGTTTCGAGCGTTTTCCGGCTGCCGACCGGCTTCGCGGCCTCGCGGCCCTGCGCGGGCGGGGGCCTACTTCAGCGGGCAGACGGAGCCGGGCGGCAGAAGGTTCTCCAACAGTTCCTTCATCTCGCGGTTCCATTTGATCTTGAGGAAGCCGTTGCGCCGCAGGACGGCCGTGCCGGCCTCGCGCTTGCGCAGGACGAACTCCACGGCGCACTCGCCCTTCCGCTCGCTCAGCAGCTCCACCAGGGTCAGGGCGGCGTCGGGCGTCACCAGCTCCAGGTCGAACTCCAACCGCACGGCGCCCACCGAGCTCTCCCGCACCTCCGACAGGAGGGAGACTTCGTTGACGATGAGCTCGGGGTCCTTCTCTCCGTCCCGCTGGAAGGCGCCGCTCACCAGCAGGGGCAGGTCGGTCTGTAGGAAGGCCTCGTACTGGGCGTAGGTGCGGGGGTAGATCACGGCGTTGAGCGTGCCGGTCTTGTCCTCCAGGACGCCGTTGGCCATGGTCTCGCCCTTCATGGTCTTCTTGACGGCGAGAGAGGAGAAGACCGCCCCGGTGCGCACGTTGCCGCCGCCTTCCCGGTCGGCCAGGTCGCCGAGGAAGGTGTCGGTGGCCACGCCGAGGATGTCGTCGAAGGCGTCCAGCGGGTGCCCGGAGATGTAGAACCCCAGTATCTCCTTCTCGTACTGGAGGATGACCTTGGGGTCCCAGTTGTCCAGGGGGGGCAGGTTGTCGCGCAGGCTCTCTTCCTCGTCCGCAACCTCGTCGGTCCCGGTCAGCATGTCGAAAAGGCTGGCCTGGCCGCGGGCCAGGTCTCTCTGCCGGGTCTGGGCGAACTCGATGGTGCGCGGCGCGATCTCGGCCACCTGCGCGCGGTTGCAGCCCAGTTCGTCGAAGACGCCGGCCTTGTTCAGGCTCTCGATGACGCGGGTGTTCAGGTGGCGCAGGTCCACCCGGCAGCAGAAGTCCGTGAAGCTCTTGAACGGCCCTCCCTCCGCGCGTGCGTCCAGGATGGCCTGGATGGCGCCCTCCCCCACGTTCTTCACGGCGCCCAGGCCGAAGCGGATCCCTTCCGGGACGGGGAAGAAGTATTTCCGGCTCTGGTTGATGGAAGGCGGCAGGATGGCGATCCCCATGCTCTTGCACTCGGAGATGTACTGGACCACCTTTTTGGTGTTGTTCTGTTCGCTGGTGAGCAGGGCCGACATGAAGGCGCCGGGGAAGTGGGCCTTGAGCCAGGCGGTCTGATAGGCCACCCAGGCGTAGGCGGCCGAGTGCGACTTGTTGAAGCCGTACTCGCCGAAGGCGCGCATTTGGGCAAACAGCTCGGCCGCCTTGGTCTTGTCGATGCCGCGGGCGGCGCAGCCGTCGACGAACTTGGGCTCCATCTTGTCCATGATGGCGGCGATCTTCTTGCCCATGCCCTTGCGCAGGGTGTCGGCGTCGCCCATGGAGAAACCCGCCAGCTTGACGGCGATCTGCATGACCTGCTCCTGGTAGACCAGGACGCCGTAGGTGGGCTTGAGGATGGGCTCCAGCTCGGCGATGGGCACTTCCACCTTGCTGATGCCGTGCTTGCGGTTGATGAAGTCGGTGATCATGCCGCCCTTGATGGGGCCGGGGCGGTAGAGGGCGTTCATGGCGATGAGGTCCTCGAAACGCGTCGGTTTCAACGTTTTGAGGTAGTTGCGCATGCCGCCGCTCTCGAACTGGAAGATGCCGGACGTTCGGCCCTGGGAGAAGATGTCGTACGTGGCGCTGTCGTCGATGGGAATGTTGGCGATGTCGATGTCCCGCTTTTCGGTCTCCCGGATGAGCTGGATGGCGTCCACGATGGTGGTCAGGGTGATCAGGCCCAGGAAGTCCATCTTGAGGAGGCCCAGCTTTTCCACGTCCTTCATGTTGTACTGGGTGGTGACCACGCCGTCGCTGCCCACGCACAGCGGCACGATCTCCATGAGCGGCTGGGGGGCGATGACCACGCCCGCCGCGTGCACCGAGCTGTGCCGGGAGAATCCCTCCAGCCGCAGGGCGATGTCGATGAGCTGCTTGACCTGCGGGTCCTCCTTGACCGATTCGGCCAGCTTGGGCTCTTCGGCCAGGGCCTTTTCCAGGGTCGTGTCCAGGGCTGGCGGGATCAGCTTGGTGATCTTCTCCACCTCGGCGTAGGGCAGGCCCATGACCCGTCCGACGTCCTTCACCACGGCCTTGGCCTTCATGGTCCCGAAGGTGATGATCTGGCTGACGCAGTCCTTGCCGTACTTCTCCGTGACGTAGCGGATCACTTCCTCGCGGCGCCGGTTGCAGAAGTCGATGTCGATGTCCGGGGGGGAGATGCGCTCGGGGTTGAGGAACCGTTCGAACAGCAGGTCGTACTGCAGCGGGTCGATGTCCGTGATGTACATGGCGTAGGCGACCAGGCTGCCGGCGGCGGAGCCGCGGCCCGGGCCCACGGGGATGCCGTTTTCCTTGGCGTAGCGGATGAAGTCCCAGACGATGAGGAAGTAACCGGAGTAGTTGAGCTTCTTGATGACCCCGATCTCGTACTCCATGCGCTTTTCGTAGTCTTCCAGCGGGTAGTGCAGCAACCCGGCGGACTCGGCTTCCCGCAGGGACATCATGCGCGAGGCGAAGCCCTCGCGGGCGGTCTGCTCGAAGTAGTCGTCCAGCGTCATGCCGGCGGGGATGGCGAAACGGGGGTAGTGCTGCGATTCCAGGTCGAAATCGAAGGCGCAGCGCTCGGCGATGGCCACCGTGTTGTCGAGGGCCTCGGGCATGTCCGGGAACAGTTCGGCCATCTCGTCGCCGGACTTGAAGTAGAACTCGTGGGAGGAGAACTGCAGGCGGTTCTCCTCGTGCAGGCGCTTGCCGGTCTGGATGCACACCAGCACGTCCTGGGCCAAATGGTCGGTGGCGTCCAGGTAGTGGCAGTCGTTGGTGGCCACCAGGGGGATGCCCGTCTTGCGGGAAAGCTCCCGCATCTTGGGGTTGATCTCCTTCTGCTCCGGCAGGCCGTGGTCCTGCACCTCGAGGTAGAAGTTGCCCTTGCCGAAAAGGGCCTCGTGCCGGAGCGCGGCCTTTTCGGCTCCCGCCATGTCGCCCGCGGCGATGAGGATGGGAATTTCGCCCTGGATGCAGGCCGACATGGCGATCAAGCCCTCGGCGTGCTGCTCGAGGAGTTCCCAGTCCACCCGCGGCTTGTAGTAGAACCCTTCCGTATAGGCGAGGGAAACGAGCTTGCAGAGGTTGTAGTAGCCGGCCGCCTCGCGGACCAGGAGCACCAGGTGGTAGCGCTTGTCGGTCTGGCTGTTGCGGTCGTGGCGGGAACCGGAGGCGACGTACACCTCGCAGCCGATGACCGGCTTGATGCCCTTGGCCCGCGCGGCCTCGTAGAACTGCACGGCCCCGAACAGGTTCCCGTGGTCGGTCAGGGCCAGGGCGGTCATGCCCATGGAGGATGCCTTGCCGACCAGCCGCTTCACCGGGCAGGCGCCGTCGAGCAGCGAGTAGTCGGAATGCACATGCAGATGCACGAAGGGTCTGGACATGGCCGCTCCTGAGAGGTGAAGAGTTCGTCCCGGGTCCGGCCCGACCGGTCTCCGGGCCTAGTCTACGGTGAAGAGGATGTCCCCCGTCAAAACCGTGGACGATTCCTTGGCGATGCGGGACACCGTCCCGTCCCGCGGCGCCACGATGGCGTTCTCCATCTTCATGGCTTCCAGGTAGAGGATGGTTTCGCCCTCCTTCACCGTTTCGCCCAACTTCTTTTCCGCGCGGGTGATCAGCCCGGGCATGAAGGCCTTGACCTGGCCCTCCTTGACGGTTTCCTTGAGGGCGGGCGCCGTCCGCAGCTTGCCGGCCCGGATCTCGTTGATGGAGTAGGTCTCGTTGTCGATCTTCACGGCTTCCACGGCCCCGTGGGAATTCCGGAAAAACTCCACGTCGTAGGGGATGCCGTCCAGAAGGATGGAGCGGACGCCCTTATCCACGTCGTACTCGATCATCTTCGCCTGGTAGGTGTGGTAACCGACCTCCACCGGGATCTCCTGGGTGGGCTCGGGGAAAATGTCCTGCAGGATGAGGGTGTAGTTGTTGTCGTCTATGCAAACGCGGTATTTCATCGTTCTCCTCCTGTGGGCTACAGGTCGCGCCGGGCTACCAGGGCCAGCCGTCCGGCCATGTTCCAGTTGGTGCTCTCGCTGCCCGAGCGGCGGTAGGACGGCGTCTTGGTCCTGGCGGCCAGTTCGTGCTCGAGTACCGTGACCACAGCGGCCACTTCCCGGCGTTCCGCGTCCTTGGAGCGCGGCGTGAGGAAGTCTTCCACGCGGAAGTCGCAGCTCAGCTTGTGGCCGACGAAATCGTCGGAGTGGATCAGGCGTCGGATGAAGGAGATGTTGGTCCGGATGCCCTTGATCCGGATGCCGCTCATGGCGTAGCGGATCTTGGCCAGGGCCTCCTCCCGGGTGGGCGCGAAGCAGTCCAGCTTGAGGATCATGGGGTCGAAGTAGATGTCCACGCGCATGTCCTTCTGGACGCTGGAATGGACGCTGTAGCCGAAGCCGCCGGGCAGGTAGTACTCGGTGATGACGCCGGCCGACGGGCGGAACCCTCGTTCGGGATCCTCGGCGTTGACGCGGCATTCGATGGCACAGTTGACGGGGGTTACGCCGGGGCCGGCGAAGCGGAGTTTCTCCCCCAGGGCGATGCGGGCCTGCTCCTTGAGCAATTCCACGCCGCAGGCGACATCGGTGAGGGCATACTCCACCGGCACGCGGGCGTTGATTTCCAGGAAATGCCACTTGCCCGAGGGTTCGTACAGGAATTCCACCGCCCCGCAACCGGTGAAGCCGAGCTTTCGGGCGATGGCCACCGCCGCCTCCGCCATGGCCTGGCGCGTTTCGGGCTTGAGGCGCGGGGAGGGCGACTCGGAGATGACCTTCTGGAAGCGCCGCTGGATGGCGCACTCCCGCTCCGCCAGATAGATGATGTGGCCGTGCCGGTCGGCCAGGATGGGGAACTCGATGAGGACAGCGCTTCGGATGTACTTTTCCAGATAAAGGGAAACGGTGAGGTTGCGGATCTCGCGCTCCCGCAGGAGGGCCCGGTAGTGATCCAGCAGTTCTTCGCGGCGGGTGGCCTTGATCATGCGGCGGCCGCCGGAGCCCCACACCGGTTTCAGAAACACGGGGTAGCCGATGTCGGCCGCCTTGACCACCAGGTCGTCCTCGTTGACGATCTCCATGGAGTGTACGGGGGTGGAGTAGCCGAGGGCGGCCGCCGCGTCCAGGCAGTCCGGCTTGCGGCGGCAGCGGTCAATTGTTTCGGCGTCGGGGCCGATGAAGGTGAAACCCCGTTCCTTGCAGGCCCTGGCGAACTCGGGCACTTCCGAGAGGAAGCCGTAGCCGGGGTAGACGGCGTCGGCCCGGGCGATCTTGGCGCACTCGAGGATGCGCTCCATGGAATTGTAATTCTGGGAGATGTGGCCCCCCGGGAGAACCTGCACGAGGTCGGCGTTGCGGACGTGGATGGCGTCGGGCTCGACATCGGAGCAGACCGCCACGGTCTCCATGCCCATTTCCCGGAAGCAGCGAATGGCGCTCTGGGCGATCTCGCCCCGGTTGGCCACCAGGATTCTCTTCATGGCATCCCTCCTACAGCGGAATGTTGCCGTGCTTGCGGGCCGGCTTGTGCGTGCGCTTGCCCTGCAGGGTTTCCATGGCGGAAATGAGGCGCACGCGGGTCAGGTGCGGCGGGATGATCTCGTCGATGAACCCGTGCTCGGAAGGCAGTTTGGGGTTGGCGAACTTCTTGCGGTAGTCGTCCAGCAACTGGTTGCGTTTGGACGTGGTGTCCTCAGCCTGGGCCAGTTCCTTGCGGAAGATGACGTTGATGGCGCCCTCGGGGCCCATGACGGCGATCTCCGCGGACGGCCAGGCGTAGCTCAGGTCGGCCCCGATGTGTTTGGAGTTCATGACGATGTAGGCGCCGCCGTACGATTTGCGCAGGGTGACGGTGACGCGGGGGACGGTGGCTTCGCTGAAGGCGTACATCAGCTTGGCGCCGTGCCGGATGATGCCGTTGAACTCCTGGTCCTTGCCGGGCAGGAAGCCGGGGACGTCCACCAGGACGACCAGGGGGATGTTGAAGGCGTCGCAGAAGCGGACGAAGCGGGCCCCCTTGACGGAGGCGCTGATGTCCAGCGTGCCGGCGAAATGCTGGGGGTTGTTGGCCACGATGCCCACCGAGCGGCCGTTCAGGCGGGCGAAGCCGACGGTGATGTTGGGGGCGAAGTGCTCCTGGGTTTCGAAGAAGAACCCGTTGTCGACGACGGAGCGGATGACTTCCTTGACGTCGTAGGCCTTGATGGGGTCGAGGGGCACGATCTCGTAGAGTTCGTCGCAGATGCGGCCCGGGTCGTCGGCCGTCTCCACCAGCGGGGGCAGGTCCAGGTTGTTGGAGGGCAGGAAGCCGAGCAGCGTCTTGACTTTCTGCAGGGCGTCGGCCTCATCCTCGGCCATGAAGTGGGCCACGCCCGAGCGGGAGTTGTGGGTGGCGGCGGAGCCCAGTTCGTCCTGGGTCACCTCCTCCTTGGTCACCGCCTTGATGACGTCGGGGCCGGTGATGAACATGTGGCTGGTGCCCTTGACCATGAAGATGAAGTCCTGGATGCCGGGGGAGTACACCGCGCCGCCGGCGCAGGGGCCCATGATGACGGCGATCTGGGGGACCACCCCGGAGGTGTTGACGTTCCGCAAAAAGATGTCGCCGTAGCCGGCCAGGCTCATGACGCCTTCCTGGATGCGGGCGCCGCCCGAGTCGTTGAGGGCCACGCAGGGAGCGCCGTTCTGGACCGCCAGGTCCATCACCTTGCAGATCTTCTCGGCGCACTTCTTGCCGAGCGACCCGCCGAGGACGGTGAAGTCCTGGGCGATGACGTAGATCAACCGGCCGTTGACCGTGCCGTAGCCGGTGACGACGCCGTCGCCGGGGTAGACCTGCTTTTCCATGCCGAAGTCCGTGCACTTGTGCTGGACGAACATGTCCAGTTCATGGAAGGAGCCGGGGTCCAGCAGGATGTCCAGCCGTTCCCGGGCCGTCATCTTGCCCTTGTCGTGCTGGGCCTTGATGCGGTCGGCCCCGCCGCCCTGGCGGGCGCTTTCGATCATGTCGAGCAGTTCACGCGTTTTCTCTCTGAGCGAAGACATGGATTATCCTCCCGTGTCGGAGTGACGCCGGTTTCTCTATGCCGAAGCCCCAACGGGTTCTGCCGGCAGAGCAGCCGGATGCAAGCGCCGGACTATACCACCGCCTTCCGGTAAAATCAAACCTTTCCGCCCCGCTGCCGGCCGGGGTGTGGCGAAATTGTTATCCAAACAAATAAATATAGTTACGAAGAAAACACTGCGGGTCGGCAAATATTTCCGCCCTGTGGACACCCACCGAATGCCAGGCGCGGGCCAGGTGTGGACACCCACCCTCTGCCACGGGTGGGTGTCCACAGCTTGTCCACTGCTTGCCCCTGTCAGGAGTGGGCGCCCACGACTTCACTGCTCGCCCATTGCAGAGGCGGATGTCCACGACTTTACTTGTTGGATGTCCAGAAATGCTTCACCTGTTGGGTGTCCGGAAAGGCGGGGGAGGAGCCGGGGCCTGTGCACCGCCATGCTCGGGGCGCTGAAACAGGCAGGACGGGAAGTTGCCTTTCCCATCCCGATCATCCTGCCCCTCGATGCCTCCGCTTGACTTCCCGTGATTTTCCGGCCACCCCCGCGCCGCCTTGCCCCCGTGACGGGCATCGGGCATCCAGGCAAGAGCAGGGGGCTTGCAGCCTCGGGTATACTGTCTCCCATTTTGGCCCGGAACGGTCTGGGCGGAAGGCGGGACCGCGAGTCATGAAAACGCGTTGTCTGCTCTGGCTGCTTTCCCTGTTTGCCTGTGCGGCGCCGGCGCCGGCGGGGCCGGAGAATCCGGGCCCAAAGGTGCAGCCCATTCAGGAAACCGTCACGGTTCAGGGGGTCGTCGATCCCGCTTCGGCGGGCGACGCGGCCAAGGAGACGGTGGTCATCGACCGGGAGTTCATCGACAGCGTCGGCGCCCTGACGGTGGGCGACGTCCTCCGCTACGTGGCCCAGGTGGACCTGACGCCGCGTACGCCCGGCGGCTTCGGCGGCGACGTGCAGATGCGCGGGTCGTCCTACGCCGGGGTCCTCGTCTGCGTGGACGGCCTGCGGTGGAACGACGCCCAGACGGCTCACTTCAACACCGAGATCCCCGTGCCGCTCAGCCGGGTGGAGCGCATCGAGGTCGTCCCCGGTTCCCACGCCGTTCTTTTCGGTGCCGACGCCGTGGGCGGCGTCATCAACATCGTCACGAAAAAGGACTGGGTCACCGGAGCCTCGGCGGAAACCTGGGGCGGGTCCTTCGGGAACCGCTCGGCGGCGCTGGACGCATCCGTCTCATCCGGCCCTGCCGGCGCCGCCGTGGCCTGCCGGACCGACGTCTCCGACGGTTTCGCTCCCAACCGCGATTACGACGTGCGCACTCTCTACGCCAACGGAGGATCCGCCTTCGGCTGGGGGAGGGCTTCCGTCTCCGGCATGCGGCAGGAGAACCGCTTCGGGGCCCAGGGGTTCTACGGGAACTACCCATCCTGGGAGGACACCGCCGTTTCCGCGCTGGCGGGATCCGTCACGCTCAACGACCCTGGCCTTTTCCCGGGCCCCTTGACGGTGTCGGTGCTCCGCAAGGAGCACGACGACCACTTCGTGCTGTACCGGAACAACCCGTCCCTGTACGAGAACCGCCACACCACCGTCAACAGCCTGGTGCGCGCCGTCTCCTCGCCCCTGCGGGGGGACTCCTGGACGGTGGCCGTGGTCGGGGAATTCTCGGATTCCTCCATCGTCTCCCCGAGGCTGGGGAACCATGAGCGTCGCCAGGGCGGCCTGGCGGCGCAGGCGGAGTGGCGCCCGGCGGAGGGGGTGGAGCTGGAGGCGGGACTCCGGCTGGATTCCTACACCGACTGGGGCTGCCGGGCGCTGCCGGCGCTGGGGCTGGCCTGGCAGCTCCGCGACGACCTTCGCCTGCGCGCGGCGGCGGGCACGGCGTTCCGGGTGCCGTCTTTCACGGAACTGTACTACTCTAGCCCTGCTCAAATCGGGAACCCGAACCTCGTGCCGGAAAAGAGCGTTTCCGTGGAAGGCGGGTTCGACTGGGCCCTGCGGCCGGACCTGCTCGTTCAGACGACGGTGTATGCGCGCCGGGAACGGGACGTTATCGACTGGGTGCGCTGGCACTCCACGGATCCCTGGCAAGCGGAGAACATCGGGCGGCTCAACTGCCTGGGGGCCTCGGCCTCGCTGGAGAGCCGGCCGGCGGCGGGGCTGCGCCTGTGGGGCAGCTACGCCTGGACGGACGTCTCGGCGGAGGAGGGCGGCTTCGAGTCCCGCTACGCCCTGGACTGCCTCCGGCACGGAGTCGACGCCGCGGCCTGCCTGGAACCGGGGCGCGGCCTTTCGGTCACCGCCGCCCTGCAGGGCAAGGTGCGGGCGTCCGGCCGTCGCTATCTGACCATGTCGGCCCGGCTGGCCTGGAACTGGAAGGCGCTGACCCTTGCGGCCGAGGGCGAGAACCTTTTCGACGCCCGCATCGAGGAGATCCAGGGCGTGCCCATGCCCGGCATCGGCTTCCGGGTGGGGTTGCGGGTCCGCCTGGACCGGGCCGGGCAGGTTTCTTCGCCTTCGCGCTGAGCCGCCTCTCCAGGTATTCCCGGACACCCACTTGTCATTCGGGACAGCTCAGGACACCCAAGTAAGGTCAGACCATTCTGTGCCCCCGGGATGGTCATGGACACCCACCTGTCGCAAGCCGTGGGTGTCCGCGGTCGGGATTCTCTCACGGTGGCGCAGGGGCGCGGGGAAGGGCGGTGGCGAGGGCGAGGATTGTGATCGGGATGTGGACACCCAACCATCTCGATCGGGATGTGGACACCCAACCATCTCGCTCGGGTTGTGGACACCCAACCAACGCGCTCGGGTTGTGGACACCCAACCAACGCGCTCGGCCGGCGTTCTGATGCCGGAATCGTATCGTTTGGTTTTACATGGATATACGGGATGGGCAGGATTCGGGGACATCGCCATCCTGTCCATCATGTCCATCCGGTGCATCCATGTTCCGCTTCCGGCCCGTTTTCCTTCCCCGCTCGGCCCCTGCGCCGCGGCGCCCCCGGGAGAACCATCTCCGGTTTCCGCCAGTGCAGCGGTTCAAGCGATTGGGGTGGATGTCCAAAATCGGGAGTCTCGTCGGAGAGTGGGTGTCCACAATCGGGTCCACAATCGGGCGCAATCGGGAGTGTCCCGTCGAAGGTTGGGTGTCCAGAATCGTCGAAGGGTGGGTGTCCAGCATCGGGCGTCGGAGAGTGGGTGTCCAGAATCGGGCGACGGGGCCGGCGAGACGGGACATGGATGGACAGGAGGAACGGGATGGACGACGGTACGCCCGTCCGCCCGAGTCCGTCCGCCCGTCGCCCAATCCGCCCGTCCGCCCGTCGCCCAATCCGCCCGTCCGCCCGTCGCCCCGTCCTGCCCACCCTGCATATCCATGTGGAAATGGCCCTTCCCATTTGCAGCCGGCTGTGCGACAATCCGGAAACGCCGGGAGGATCATTTTGCCTGACACCTTGCACACAGACATCCTGGTCATCGGTTCCGGGATCACCGGGCTCAGCGCCGCCATCCACCTGGCGGCGGCCTACGATGTTCTGGTGGTGACCAAGGGCAAGCTTTTCGACTGCAACACCGACATCGCCCAGGGCGGTATCGCCGCCGCCATCCGCGAGGAGGACTCCCCCTTCTTCCATTTCCAGGACACCATGAGCGCCGGCGACTACCTCTGCCGCGAGGAGGCTCTGCGCACCCTGGTGGAGGAGGGGCCGCTCTGCGTCATGCAGCTCATCGAGTGGGGGGCGGTCTTCGACCGGCAGGGCAAGGACCTGGCCTTCTGCCGGGAGGGCGCCCACCGCATGAACCGGATCCTGCACGCCCACGGCGACGCCACCGGGCACGAGATCATGTCCACCCTGGTCCGCAAGGCCACTTCCATGCCGCGCATCCGCATCCTGGAAAACCACGCCTCCATCGGCCTGGCGGTGGACGACGGCGCCTGCCGCGGCGCCTTCACCGTGGACGGCGGGAGCGGCCGCGTGCTGGCCATCCGGTCCCGGGCCACCTTCCTGGCCACCGGCGGGGCGGGCAACCTCTACAGCCGGACCACCAACTCGGAGCAGGCCACGGGCGACGGCTTCGCCATGGCCTACGCCGTGGGGGCGGTCCTGGAGGACATGGAATTCGTTCAGTTTCACCCCACCAGCTTTCACCGGCCCGGTTCCCGGCGCTTTCTGCTGTCGGAGGCCATGCGGGGGGAAGGCGGGCTGCTGCGGAATGCGTCGGGCGAACGCTTCATGCCGCGCTACCACCCCATGGCCGAACTGGCCCCCCGCGACATCGTCAGCCGGGCCATCCTCCGCGAGCAGGAGGCGTCCCGGGCCGACCATGTTTTTCTGGACATGACCCACTTCAAGGCGCCCTTCCTGCGGAAACGCTTTCCCGGGCTGTACGCCAAGTGCCAGGCCGAGGGCGTCGACATCGCCCGGGAGCCGATCCCCGTTTCCCCGGCCGCCCACTACTTCATGGGGGGCGTCAAGGTCGACACGGCCGGCCGGACCCGGGTGCCCGGGCTCCTGGCCGCCGGCGAGACCGCCTGCACGGGGGTGCACGGCGCCAACCGGCTGGCCAGCAACTCGCTCCTGGAAGGCCTGGTCTTCGGGATGCGGGCCGGGCGACAGCTCGTGGCCGACCCGTCTCTGCTGGTCGCCCCGGGGAGCGACGTCCTGTTCTCGGAAGGTTGTCCGGTGCCCGACGAACTTCCGCTGTCCGGCGACGGCGAGGTGGAGCGGACGCTGGCCGCCTTCCGCGACCTGATGTGGGACCAGGTGGGCATCATCCGGACCGGAGAGGGGCTCTCCGAGGCGGTGGAGAACATCCGCGGACTGCTGGCCGGCCTGGGCCGCCCGGCTTCGCTGCAGGCGCTGGAACTGCGCCACCGGCTCCTCGCCGGGCTGGCGGTGGCGGCGGCGGCCCGGGAGCGGAAATGCAGCCGGGGCGGGCATTACCGGGCCGACTACCCCGACCGGGACGAAGCCAACAAGCGGCACGTGGATGTCTTCCGGGGAACCGTGACCGAGAACATTCAAGCGGAATGGGTGGAATAATATGATCGATCTTCACCTGCAAAGCGAAATGCGGCGTTTCCTGGAAGAGGACATCGGCACGGGCGATCTGACCACGGCCAGCCTTCCGGGGCTGGCGGCCCGGAACATCGAGGCCCGTTTCGTCGCCCGGGACGGCGGCGTTCTGGCGGGGTTGCACTTCGCGCTGGAGACGTTCCGGATCCTCAGCCCGAAAGTGGAGTGGGCCGGCGTCTTCTTCAAGGACGGAGACCAGATGTCCCCGGGGGCGGAAATCGCCACCGTCAAGGGGCCCGCCTCCGCCATCCTCTCCGGCGAGCGGACGGCGCTCAACATCCTGCAGCGGCTGTCGGGCATCGCCACGGAAACGAGGCGTTACACCGGGGTTTTGGAAGGGAGCCGGACACGCCTCCTGGACACGCGCAAAACGACCCCGGGTTTCCGCCGGTTCGAGAAATACGCCGTGCGGGTCGGCGGCGGGATGAACCACCGCCTGGGCCTGTTCGACGGCGTGATCATCAAGGACAACCACATCGCCGTCGCCGGGGGCATCCTGGAATCTGTCCGGCAGGTGCGCAAGAACGTCCCCGTCACCGTGCGGATCGAGGTGGAGACCGAAACCCTCGAGCAGGTCGGCGAGGCGCTGGAGGCCGGCGCCGACATCATCATGCTGGACAACATGTCCCTCGAGACGGTGGCCGAGGCCGTGAAACTCGTTGCGGGGCGCGCCTTCACCGAGGTGTCCGGCGGCGTCCTGCTCGAAAACCTGGGCGGCCTGGCCGCTGCCGGGGTGGATTTCGTGTCCACTTCGGCGGTCATCACCCGGGCCCGGTGGCTGGACATCGGCCTGGATATGTAAAGACTTCGCCAACCCTTCCGCCGGGGGGGCCCGGCGTCGTTCCGGCCGGGTGAGCCGGAACGGAGGGGATGCCCGCAGAGGTGGTGCTTCTCGCCTATGATGCTTGAAATGAACATTTGCAAAGAAAATGGACGATGCCGCGGCGCCTGGGCCCGTTTCTTTCTCCTGGCCGCCTGCGGGATGCTGGCCTGGGCCTGGGTCCTGCCGTCGGGCGAGGAAGGAGCCCTCGCCGCCCTCGGCGAGCAGGAGAGCGCCGCCCAGGAAGTGGAAACCGCCATTCCCTTCCGGGACGGGGTGGTGACCATCCGCTCCCGCGAGCAGACGTCCGGCGGAGGGGTCTACCAGGCGAAGGGGAACGTTTCCGTTCGCTTCCGGGATGTGGAACTGCTGGCGGACTCCGTGACCTACGACTCCAACACGGAAAAGGCCACGGGCGACGGCCACGTGACCTTCCGCCGCAAGGGCGAGGAGATCCACTCCGACAGCTTCTCCTTCGATGTCAAGGAGAAGACCGGCTCCTTCCGGGGGCTGCACGGGCGGATGGAGGGGTTCCGTTTCTCCACGGCCGTGGCCGGCCGGGAGAGCGAGTCTGTCTACGTGTTCGAGGACGGGGAAATCACCTCCTGCAACAAGGACCACCACCCGCACTGGTCCTTCTCCTGCGCCCACGCCCGCGTGGTCAAGGACGGCAACGCCACCCTGAAGGGCTCGGTCCTGCGCCTGTTCGGGCTGCCCGTCTTCTACCTGCCGTGGGTGAAGTTCCCCGTGCCGCAGGAAGGGCGGAAGACCGGCCTGACCTTCCCCAGCGCCGGCAATTCCAACATCAAGGGGTTCGAGGCTTCCGAGTCCGTGTACGTCGTGCTCGGGCGCAGCGCCGACGTGACCCTGACCGGCGAGTACTACTCCAAGCGCGGGTTCGGCGTCGGCACGCACTTCCGGGCCGAACTGTCCGAGCTGACCAGCATCGACTTCGCCACCTACTCGGTCCAGGACCGCGAGGACGCCGGCGGCAGCGCCTTCTACACCAACTCGGTCTTCGCCTTCGGCGACGGCTTCCGGGGCGCCGTGCAGATGAACCTGACCACCAGCATGCAGTTCCGGCAGACCTGGTCCGACACCTTCGCCGGATTGGTGCGTCCCGACGAGATCCTCCACGGCGACGTGATCAGGACCTGGGACACCTTCATGGTGCATGCGGTCCTCGACCGGCTGCGCCTCTACCTGCCGGGGTCACGCTACCTCGGAAGGTCACTTCCCGAGGGCTACGTCGGCGTGACGGGCAAGCAATTGGCCGACGCCCCGGTCTGGTTCTACCTCGACGGGCGGGTTTCTCTGCTGGACAAGGACGTGCACTGGACAAGCGCCGACAGTTCCGTGGAGGAGTCTTTCAACACGCCCAAGCCGGTCGTGCGCATGGACGTTCACCCCAGCCTGTTCCTGCCCTTCCACCTGGGCGACCTGCTCCGGGTGACGGTGGTCCCGTCGCTGCGGGCCACGTACTACAGCGACAGCCTGCCGCCGGCCGTGCCCGGGGAGGAGGATTCCCCGACGACGTCCAGCCGGGTTCTCTTCCGCCGCATGGCCGCCCTGGAGGTCAACGTCGACGGGCCCCGCCTGTATGGTTTCTGGCACTTCGGCGACGTCACCCTCAAGCATGTCATGGAGTTCGGCGCGACCTGGCGGTGGCAGTCCCACACCGATTCGCTGGAACGCGTGATCCGTTTCGATTCCGTGGACATCCTCACCAACACCAACGAGGTGGAGTACTATTTCGTGAACCGCTGGTTCGGGAAGCGGGGAGACGGTTCCTCGCGAGAGTGGGCGCGGCTGTGCCTGCGCCAGAAGTACTTCGCCGACCCGGATTTCGGGGGCGACCTCGAGTACGGGCGCGACAACCGCATTTCCCCCTGGCTTTCCTTCAGCCCGTACTCTTCTCCCTCCGTGCCCCGCCGCTTTTCCCCTTTGCAGGCGGAGTTTGCCTTCTCCCCGGCCTCCGGCGTTTCCGGCGAGGCCCGGGTGGAGTACGACTCCGTGCACAAGCAGGTGGGGGCCTGGTCGGTTTCGGCCACCTGCGCCAGGGACTGGATCTTCACCTCGCTGGCCTACATCCGGGTGAAGAACCTGGACCTGGACCTCATGCGGAACCACTATCTGCAGTCCTCCTTCGGCCTTGGCCGGAAGGGCAAAGGGCTGAGCGGGGAGTTCAACGTCGCCTACAACATGGACACCAGCAAGGTGGAAAACATCTATGTCCGCCTGGATTACCACCTGGACTGCATCGGCCTGTCGGCGGAATACATCCGCTACAACCTGGTCGGCCGTCCGAACGACAACGAAATCCGTTTTTCCCTCTATCTCCGGGGGGTGGGGGAGTTCGGGCCGCTGCGCAACATGGGCCGGAGGTGGTATTGAGCATTGTGCTCGCTTCCCTCGGTTCCAATGTCGGCGACCGGTTGGGCCACCTGCGGAACGGCATACGGGGAAGCCGCGCCTTCGGGTTGACTCCCGCAGCGGTTTCCGCCGTGTACGAAACCGAGCCGGTCGCCTGCCCGGATCCGGACTGGTTCATGAATTGCGCCGTCCGCTTTGATACGGAGCTTTCCCCCCGGGGCGTCCTGGAGGCTTTCCGGGCGCTGGAGGAGGCCGAGATGCGCGCCCGCCCTTATGCCAACGCCCCGCGGACCCTCGATATGGACATCATTTTCTTCGACCGCCTGATCGTGTCGGAAGATGGGCTGGAAATTCCCCACCCGCGAGCCGGCGGGAGGCGGTTCGTCCTGGTGCCGCTTTCGGAAGTGGCGCCGCCCGGCTTCACCCACCCCGTCACCGGCGCCACCCTCGAGGACATGGTGCGGGGCTGCCCGGACCGGAGCCGTGTGGTAAGTTGTTGCACTTTCCCTCTCATTCCCCTATAATTGCGCCCGGAAACCAGATTTTGGCGCCAGGCGTCCCTGCGGAGGGGATAAACATCGCTCATGAATTTCAAGTACCTGATCGTTGAAGGTTGCATCGGCGCCGGGAAAACGACGCTCGCGGAAAAGCTGGCCGAATGCTTCAAAGCCAAGCAGGTCATGGATCTTCCCTGGAAGAACCCGCACCTGGAGGCCTTCTACGAGCGCAAGCAGGGCGCGGCTTTCCGGGCCCAGCTGTTTTTCCTGGCCCAGCGAGTGGCCGCCCTCAAGGAACTGACCCGGAATTTTCCGGAAGGGCAGTGCGTCGTGTCGGACTTTCTGCTGGAGAAAGACAAGGTCTTCGCCAACATCAACCTGAACGACGACGAGCTGCTCATCTACAAGATGCTTTTCGACGCGGTCAGCGACTACATGGTGCAGCCGGACGTCGTCATCTACCTGAAGGCGCCTCTCGACGTGTTGGTCAACCGGGTGCTCCAGCGCAACAAGGCCATGGAACTGCGGATCACCCCCGCCTACCTTTCCCGCCTGATGGAGGCCTACGAGCACTTCTTCTACAAGTACCAGGAACGGATGCAGGTGCCCGTGCTCATCATCGACAACACGAACATGGATGTTTTCTCTTCCGGAAACGACGTGGAGGAATTGGCCAACTTCCTCCGCTCCAAGCCGCTGGTGGGAATCCACTACTACATGCCGACGGCCAAGAGGTGAAAATGGTCACTTTCGAAAACCGGGCCCACATCGCCAGGACGCTGGCCAGCCTGCGGCAGAACGAGAAGAAGACGGCCTTCCTCTCCATCATGGGGCTGCTGCACGAGGGCCACATCGCCATGATCCGCAAGGCGCGCGAGATGGGCGACGCGGTGATGGTCATGGTTTTCGCCAATCCCATGCTGGTGACGGATGCGGAAGTCCTCACCGCCTTCGAGCGGGAACACGACAGCGACAAGGAAAAGCTGGAAGCGGAAGGCGTGGACTATGCCTTCTTCGCCTCCCCCGAAGACATATTCCCCCCGGCCCACCGGACTTTCGTGCTGCCCGAGCGCCTGATCAAGCAGTTCCAGGGGATCGAGAGCGAGGGGTACATCCGTGGACTGGCCACCGCTCTCTTCCAGATGATCAACCTGTTCCGTCCGGATTTCTTCGTCGTGGGGCAGAAGAATTTCCTGGACGGTTTCCTGCTGAAGCGCATCATCCGGGATTACGCCTATTTTACCGAGGTCGTGCTGACGCCTTGCGTCCGTGACGAAACCGGCATGGCCTATTCCGTTTTCAACCGGTTCTACACGGCGGAGGAGCGGCAGGCTGCCATCGGCTTGGCCGATGCCCTGATGGAATGCCGCAAGATGGTCCTGGCCGGGGAAACCTCGGTGAAGAACATCCTGAAGTACCTCACGGGCAAGCTCACCGGCACCCCCTTGCTGCAGGTGCTCTACGCGGGCGTGATGGACCCCGTCACGGCCGTGCCGCTGGAGAAGATCCAGAACGACGCCCTGGTGCTCCTGACGGCCAGGGTCGGGCGTTTCCGAGTCACCGACAATTTCCTTTTCCGCCGGAGGATGGATTGACCCCGGGCATGGGAGCGGCAGAAGCCAGGGGAAACGGCGGCGCCAGATTCGGAAGAAACCATTGTTCGGAAAACCAAGTTTCCGGAGTTCATCCATGAGATATCGAACGTTTCGCTTTCCACTGGCTTTGTGCGTAGCGGCCCTGTGCTGCGGGGCAGCTCTCTCCCTGGACGTGGCCGAGCTCCTGGAGAAGCACCGGGCGGCCATCAGCCCGGACACGGCGGCCCTGGGGCAGATCGAGCGGATCCAGATGACCGGCGTCGTCGACCGGTACGGGTTGCGTGGTGAAGTCTCGCTCCTGTCTGCGTCTCCGGACCGTTTTGGTGTGGAGCACCGCTTCGGGAGCTGGACGGAAAAAGGCGTTCTCACCGGCGAAACGGGCACCGTCCAGGAATTGAACGGGTGGGTCCGGAACCTCCAGGGCGCGGAACTGGCGCAATGGAAAGCCGTGCGTTTCGTGCTGGGGATGCAGTACCTGAAAGCCCTGGCCAGCCTGGACGTGCGCCTGCAGGTGACGCCCGACGCCGTGGTGGCGCGGTTCATCATCGAAAACGATCTTTCCATGGAGATCGCTTTTTCTTCGTCCACGTTCCTGATCAACTCGTTCACGGCCGCGGACGCGGACGGCAAGAGCATGACCTGCCGGTTCGAGGAGCATCGCGAGGTAAGGGGCGTCAAGATGCCGGTGAAGATACGCCGGCCGGGCTCCAATCCCATCTACCTGGAATTCAGCGATGTCCAGCTTGGCGGCGGAACCGATGCCTTCTTCGCGATCAAGGCGGAGCCCAAGGGCTTCACGCCGGCCGAAAAGAAACCGCTCCGGCTCGTGCTGAAGAGCTGCTTCGGTTCGCCCTTGGCCACCGCCTGGATCAACGAGACGCCCCTGACTTTCCTGGTGGATTTCGGCTTGCCGTTCTCCGTCATCGACAAGGGAATCGCTGCCCAGCTGGGTTTTTCGCCCGTCGGCTCCTTCGAGGAGGCCGTCAACTACCCCTCGACCACTTTCGGCCTGGTGGAGATCCCGGCGGTCCAGTTCCGTGACGCCCAGACCACCGCCGAGTTCAAGGCCCGGCTTTTCCACACCACCGACATGATCCCCCTTTGCGCCAACGTCCAGCAGGCCATCCACGGGGTCCTCGGCATTGATTTCTTCCGCCAGAACATGGTGTTTCTGGACATCCCCGACAACAACCTGCGCATCATGCACCCCAAGGACTTCGCCGCCGAGAAGAAGGGAAACCCCATCCCCATGGCCAACCAGTACGGCGTGTTCGTGGTCCCGTGCAGCATCGACGGGGAAAAGGCCAACCTGCTGGTTTCCACCTCCGTCAACCCGGCGGCTCTCCTGGCAGGCAAGTCGCCCCTGGCCCAGACGCTCGAGAAGAAGGGCGGGGTCAAGGCGGACGCGCTGGGGCTCGGCCTGATCTACGGCCTGCCGGTGACGGTGCGTAAGGCGGAGGCCATGCAGTGCGGGGAGGCCCCCCCCAGCGCCTGCCTGACCTGCGTCGCCCATTTCCCGGCCGGCCTTCTGGCGGAAAGCCGGGACAGCTGGATCGGCTGCGGATTCTGGAAACGCTATTCCTGCGGCTTCGATTTCACCCGCTCCGAGCTGTACCTGGCGCCCAACGAGCGGGAGAAGGACCTGGCCTATCACAACACCTCGGGGATGTATGTTGTGAAGTCCGGCGGTAAAATCATGGTGCAGTACGTGATCCCGGGGACGCCGGCGGAAAAGGCCGGAATCGTGCCCGGCGACATCGTGACGGAGATCAACGGCATTCCGGCCGACCAGTACGTGTTCGACCGTATTTACAACTCCCTGTGCCGGCCGAAGGGCGAATCCATCGCGGTGAAGATTCTCCGGGGCGACCAGGAAATGCCGCTCACGCTGGTGACGGAAGCATCTTTCTGACCGGAACTGGATCCGGACAGAGCGGAGGGGAACGCCGTGGCAGGATGGTTGAGGCCTTTCACCAAGAGAGGCAAGGAATTGCGGGAAGGGGAAGAGGCGCTGGCGGCCGGGCGGACGCAGGAAGCCCTGGACGTTTTCGCCCGCCAGGGGCACAAGGCCGGCATCTCCCAGGTCGCCCAGCATTTCCTGGATCACAACAATCCCAAGAAGGCCATGGAACTCTTCCGCTCGGCGGAAGACCGGGACGGGTTGCGGCGGGTCGTGTCCTTCCACGCCGCCCGGGGCAACTTCGGGGAAGCGCAGAAGGTGCTGGCGGCCGTCTTCGAGGGGGGAATCCCTCCCGCCGAATTTTCGGCCCTGGGGGACACCTTTCTCCAGGCCGGGCAGATCCAGCCGGCCGAGCGGGCCTACCATGCCGCCGGCAACCAGAAGGCCCTCCGCACCCTGGCGGAGCGCCACCTGGAAAAGGGGGACCTCTCCAACGCCCTGCGTCTTTTCCGGGAGTTGGGCGATCGCGGCCGGATCGGCCACATCGCGCACCTGCACCTGGAAAAGGGCGAACTGGACCTGGCCGGGAAGCTGTTCCAGGAGACGGACAACGCCGCGGGGCAGGTGGAGGCGGCCCGCCGGAAGGCCGAACGGGTGGAGCGGCTGGCGGCCGCCGCGGAAGAGGACAATCGCGTTGAGTCGGATGCCGAGCGCCCCGAGGACGCTCCTTCCGGAGCGGAAGACCTCGCCTGACCCTGTCCCCGCTTGCAGACCGAACGGGAAGGGATCGACCTTCCACAGCCCTATTCCCCGACTTCCACGTTTACCAGAGTCCGGTAACTTTTCCCGTCCGCAGCTTCGGTCAGGAAAGAGAACCGGTAACTTCCCCGAAACGCCGGCCCCGGCTGCCAGATAAAGATCCCCCGGGCCTCGTCCAGGCTGGCGCCGACGGGCAGAGGGCGGAAACCGTCACCGGCCAGAAGGGCACCTTGAACGCTATTCCTGCCCGGCGCCAGAGTGGGCGCGTCTGCGAGGTCACACCCGGCGGCCAGGTTCTCCCGCGTCCAGCGAAGGGAGTTGTCGGTCTCTGGCCACAGGTGGGCTTCTACCCGGCTGCCGGGCGGCATGGTTATGAATATTTCACCATTGCAATCGGGATTCAATGAAAGGTCGCGGTCGGCGGGCCATCCCTGGCGCACCAGGATGGGCCGTTCCGGCGGGTGCGCCTCGTTCGGGCGGTTTTCTTGGGCCCGCAGGCGCGGGGAGATTTCGCCGCCGGTTGACTGCAGGGAGCCGGAAGAGTTGTTGATCGAGAAGTACCGGCTTCCGATCCCGTCCGTGTTGCCGGCGTTGTCAGTGACCGCCCATTGGATGGTATGGATGCCGTTGCGGTAGTTCATCACGTTGTAATCGAGCAAGCCGCCGGCGCGGGCGCTGTTCGCGTAGCCGGGGAAGAGCGTCGCGATGTCGCTGCGGCCGACGTCGTAATAGAGATGGGCCGGAACGCTGACCCCGTCGATGAGGACGTCGATGGTGGTCCCGTCGCGGGGGATGCTGTTGGGTTGGGGGGTGAGAGCCCAGCCCAGGTTTGTGAACATCCCGGACACCGTGTACCCCTGGCCGGGAATGTCGATGGCGCCGAAGGGCTTGACGGAGTGGGCGTTGTCGCAGTAGATGGTCTTTGTGCCCAGGGTGGTGTAATGGCCTTCCACGTCTTTGGCGACGGCGGTCAGGGTATAGATGCCGTTGCCCCCGTTGGGAAGGAAGTTGGTGAGAAGCGTGTAGCCCCAACCCGCCCGGTAGTTGCGGGGATAGTACGGGTATTCGGTCTCGATATCGGGCCGGGCGCCGTCGACGAAGATCGCGTCGCCGATATAGACGGGACCGCTCTCGCCGCTCACCGGGTCCCGATAGAGGGAGACCTGTTCGATGCCGATGTCGTCCAGGGCCCAGCCGGTGATGGCGATGGAACTGGACACGCTGCTGCCGTCGAGCGGGGCTTCGAAGGCCCCGAACGGGTTGCCCTCCGTTGCCGGGTATGTGTTCAATACGACCGGGATCTGCCGGGGGGGCTCGGTGGAACCCGCGGCCAGAAGGTAGAGGGTGGCCATGTACGTGTTCCCGGGGGTCAGCCCGGAGGGATCGACCGTGACCGTGACGGTTCCGCTTCCTGTGCCGCTGGGCGGTGTGCAGGCGAGCCAGGAGGCGTCGTACTGCAAGGTCCAATGAAGGGTTCCGCCGCCTTCGTTCCCGATGAGGAACGTTTGGGCCGGCGTGGTGAAGGTGTCGGGAAGGGGACTCTGCTCGTCAAGGCGTTTGGCAAGGTGCAGGGCTGAGCCGAAGACCAGGCCGGTCCGATTCGCGCCGACCCGGGGCGGGCCCTGAAGGACGGTGAGGGGAACTTCCGCCTGAAACGCCTGGTTTACCCCGTTGTAGGCGATGGCCTTGAGGACGTGTGCGCCATCCGTGCAGGTCGTGGTGTCCCAGGTGGTCTCGTAGGGGTGGAAGATGATGTCGGAGAGCTTGACCTCGTCCAGGTACAGCTCCACCTTGTTCACCCGCGCCCCTTCGGGGCCGACGGAAACCCGCGCCCGCACCTGCCCCTGCACGGACGTTTCCGTGGGTTCGGTGATGGTCACCTGCAGGGGGGAGGCCGGGGGGAGGAAAGACATCTCCTCCCCGTATGCGGTCCCCCGCATGTTGGTGGCGTAGGCCCGGTAGAATTGCAGGCGGTTGTCGGAACGCAAGGCCAGGGCGCTGGAGAAGGCGCCCGTTCCCGCCCCGTCCCGTGTGCGGTTGTCCGCGACGGTGGCGGGATTGTTGGTGGCCACCCAGCAGACGCCCCGGGCGAAAACGGGAAGTCCGCCGTCGGCGAGCACTTCGCCGCCGGCGGTGGCGCTGAACGGCGTCAGGGCGCCGGGCTCCCGGGTGCTTACGGTCGGCAGGGCCGCTTCCGGCTTGCTCAGGAAGATCGCGACGTGGAACAGGTCCATGACATCGACGGCGCCGTCGCCGTCGACGTCGGCGTTGTAGGCGGCGGGCACCTGGTCGGGGGTCAGGCTCCCGTCGACGAGCCCCGCCACCAGGGCCCGGTCGTTCTCGTTCACCGTGCCGTCGCCGTCGGCGTCGCCGGGGAGCGCGGCGGCCGGCTGCGCCGTGGCGGGCCGGCCGGGGGCGGAAATGGCGGACGCGGCGAGGCCGAGCATCGCCAGGACGAGATAGAAGGTTCTGCGCAGTTCCGACATGGTCGCTCCTCCTTGCTCAGCTCATCAAGCGGAACGGGGCGCCCGAAAGCAACCGAGGGGGTGCCCCGGGTTTCCGCCTGCAGGGTTGCGAAAGAATTGCCGTTTTCATCATACGGTCTGTTCCGTTTCACCGGCAAGAAAAAATGGGAAGGGAAAACCGGGGGTCAGCTTTCTGCGCCGCCGGGAATGACAGTGCCGATGCGGAGATAGCCTTTTCCCAGGGCGAATTCCAGGGAGGTGACCGCCTTCATCCGCGTGTCGTCGTCCCGGTCGGGCTCGTTCGGTCCCGCCGCCACCCGCACGGCCTGGTTGCGTCCGTTCTTCTTGGCGTGGTACAGGCCGAGGTCGGCCACCATGATGGATTGTTCGAAGGTGAGCAGTTCCGGATTTTCCGGGTATAGCGGGAAGGCCACGTAACCGATGGAACAGGTTTTGTGGATGGCCGAACCGTCTCCGAGATCGAATTGGGTGGCGGCGACCTTGTCGAGGATTTTGCGTGCGAAGACGGGCAGGTAGTCGGGCTTCGTCTTCTTCAAAACGACCAAAAATTCTTCCCCGCCCATGCGCAGGACGGTGTCGTCCTGCCGCACCGAGCCGGAGAGGATGGCGGCGAAATGCTTGAGCACGTGGTCGCCCGCCTCGTGCCCGTAGGTGTCGTTGACTTTCTTGAAGTGGTCGATGTCCACCATGAAAAGGCCGAAAACGGCATTTTCCATATCTGTTTCCCGGTTGTTGCGGGCCTTCTGCAGATGGCTCTTGAAGCCGACGAAGGCGGAGACGTCGTTGCTCAGGATCTCCGAGATGAACCGCCGGTTGCGCAGGCCGGTCAGGGGGTCGGTCAGGGAGGCCTCGCGCAGCTGCCGGGTGCGCTCGGCCACCAGGTCCTCCAGGATTTGCTTCTGCCGCCGCAATTTGAAGGTGTACAGCCGGACCGCCCCGATGAGCAGCCCGCCGCCGAGGATCACCCACAGGATGTAAGCCCAGGACGTGCGGTACCAGGGGGGCAGGATGCGCAGGCGGAAGGCGGCCTCCCGCCCGATGGCCCCGTAGATGTTCCGGGCCCTGACCCGGAAGCGGTAGGACCCTTCCGGCAGGTTGGTGTACTCCTTGCTGCCCAGTTTCGACCAGGCGCCCCACCCCTCGTCGAAGCCTTCCAGGTAGCACTGGAAGCTCGTCCCGCCTGGTTTTTCATAGAACGCGGCGCTGAATTCGAAGGTGATGGCGTTCTCGGTGTAGGGGAGTTCCGGAACGTCTTGCGGGGGCTGGTCGGCGGTGAAGAGGGTCGCCCGGTTGCCGAAGGCGGCGCCCGGCCTTCCGTGGGCGCCCTCGAAAACCGCTCGCCGGGCGTTGGCGGTCACCCTGCGGATGAGGGTTTGAAACGGTTGGCGGTAGTTTTTCGGGGCCTGGGGGTCGACGCGGTAGAGATCCTTGCCGGGGATCCACACGCTGCCGTCGGGGTGGAGGTAGACGATTAAGTCCAACATCGGAAGACCGGTGAAGGGGTTGCGCTCGACCTGGAAACGCCCGCCCTCTCCGGGGGTTATCCGGAGGACTCCCTGTTCCGTGTTGAGGTAGCGGACTCCCCGGCGATCAATGGCCAGGCTGGAGACGGAGATCGGCTTGCTGGCGAAAGGCCGGAACAGGACCGGGTCGGCCGAAAAGCGGATGCGGTCGGCTGCACCGGGCTTCGCCGGGGGGATGGCGCCCCGGTAGACTCCTTTGGCCGAGGCCACGTAGAGGATGGTTCCGTAGCTTTCGATCTGCAGGGCGGACAGTTCCGGCAGCCCGTCCGCTACGCCGTAACGTTCCACTGTCGGCCGTGTGGGGCTGTTTTCCCCCATCCGGAAACGAAGCAATCCCTTGGCATCGGTGGCGGCCCAGATGTCGCCGTTACCGTCCTAAGTCAGGTTGCGGATGTTGTCTTCCGTGCCGGCCATCCGGCCGACCCGGATCCAGGCCCCCTCCGGGGAACGGCGAAAGACCTCCAACCCGCCCATGAGGCCGACGAAGAGGTGGTCCGGCCAGCGGCGGGAAACGCCCAGGCAATAGGCGTTGCTCGTGGAACCGGGGATGCGGAACGCTTCCTCCCCGACGATCTTGTACAGCCCCTGGCCGGAGGCGGCCATGAGGTCCCCGGAAACCACCAGGAACTGCCAAATCTCGTTGGGGCCGTTGCGGATCGCGTCGAAACGCTGGCGGTCGTTCTCCCCGCTGAAGCGGTAGGGGGCCAGTACGCAGCTTTTCTGGAACGTGCCCACGTATAGGCGCCCCGCGTGGGACTGCACGCTGATGGAGACGCCGTTGAGCCCGTTGCGGGGGCCGAACACCGACTGGGGCACGCTCAGTTCGACGTGGGAGATGCCGGAATTGTTCGGCGCCCAGAGGTTGCCGCAGGCGTCCACGAAGGCGAAGCCCACCGTGTCGTCCATCAGGCCCCGCTGGGTGTTGATGACGCGCGAGACGGCCCCGGAACGGTCGATGAAGATGATCCCGCCCTTCAGCGTGCAGATGGCGAAGGTGTTCCCGTCGACGGGGAACAGGCGGTAGAGGAAGCAGCTTTCTTCAAGGAGATAGGGGCCGGCTTCGCAGGGGAACACGGACACGGCGCCCTCGGCCGCCGGACGGCTCAGGTCGTAGCGCCTGGCGGAGGCGTCCCAGAAGGCGCTCAGGTCGACCCGGTGCATTTCGCCGAGGGAGTTGGCCACCAGCAACTGGTGCGGCCCGAAGGGGGCCAGGGCGATGCGTCTTTTCCGCCAGACCCCCTCCAGGCCGGGTATGGGGACGACCTGCCCGTTCTGGAGCATGCAGATGCCCTTACCCTTTTCGGCCAGGAACAGCTGGCCGTTCAGCAGGCAGGCCTGGGAGGTGGTGAACTGGCCCGAAACAGCCTGCGTTTTGCCGTTGGCGAAGAGGAACACTTTGGTCGTGGAGAGGAAGTAGACGCCTTGCGGGCTGGACAGGGCCTGCCATATGTCGTTGAAATCGCGGTCGGCCGGCGGGATTGATTCCCGCAGCGAGACGGCCTCCACCCGGCCAGACGGGGTGGCGGCCAGGTAGCCGAAGTCCCCGATGGTGCCGTAATAGACGGTCCCGTCGGGCCCGCAGGCCAGGGCCCGGACGATGGCGTTGGCCGGGGTGGGGATGAGCTGCCAGCGCCGCCCGTCGAACTCCAGGACGCCCAAAGAGTTCCCGAAATACATGACCCCCCGGCGGTCCTGCACGGCCACCCAGTTCTGGGCGCTGGCATGGTACTGCTCCGGGTCGAAGTTGGTGATGACAGGAGAGCCGATCTCCCCGCCCCGGGCCGGCGGCTGGCTTTCCCCGGCGCCCAGCCAGATCGTTTTCAGCATGGCGCAGACAAGGATCAGAAAAAATGAGGTGGCTTTCTGTCGGCGGAGGTCTTTCATAGGTGAACCATAGCCCCAAACGGCGGAATGGTCAAGTGGACACCCACCCGGCGGTTTCATTTTCGGCATGTGCGCGGTCAAGTGGACACCCACCACGATCACCGCAGGTGTGCCGGGAATCGAAGGGATTGTGACCACCGGAAAAATGGACACCCAATAGTGATGGCTGTGGACACCCACCCTTTACCAGGAGTG
>CAYTBK010000004.1:0-25250 GCA_964436005.1 uncultured Acidobacteriota bacterium | reverse complement strand
GGTGTCCGCAATCGTGGATGAGTGGGTGTCCGCAATCGTGGATGAGTGGGTGTCCGCAATCGTGGATGAGTGGGTGTCCACAATCGCCATGCGTGCTTGAGGAATCCAACCTGACCCTGTATTGGACTTCCGGAAGCTACCGGTCTGGTTATCTTCTGTTCGAGGTGCTTTCCGGAGGGTGGTTGACCCATGGCGCACCATCCGAGCGCATCGAATTCCCCTTCAGCACCGAACGGGAATGGTTCCTCTACACCGGCAACTGGAGCGCCACAGTGATATCTGAAACCGAACCTGTGATACGGGAATTGTTGCCCTTCAGGCCGCCCTTTTGATTTTTCCCATCTTGCCTGATTGCATGAATACCGTCTTGTCTTTCCCCGGTCCTTCTCACTATAATCACCTGTACTTCATTTTTATCAATCGGAGGAGAAGCGAATCATGAGAAATTGGACCATCCTGCTGGCGGCGCTGCTGGCGGGAAGTGGCGTGTTGCTGGCCCAGGCTCCGGCAGCCGGGGGGGAGGACATCCAGAAGATGCTGCGGGAGCGGATCGACCAGGATCAGCCGGGCGTCGGCATGGTCGTGGGCATCCTGGACGAAAAAGGCAGCCGCATCATCGTGGCCGGCGAGGCCGACGAGAAGCACCGGGCCCTGGATGGCGCCACCGTCTTCGAGATCGGCTCGGCCACGAAGGCGTTCAACGCCATTCTGCTAGCCGACCTGGTCACCCGGAAGGTGGTCAAGCTGGACGACCCGGTTCGCAAGTATCTGCCGGCCAACGTCCAGCTGCCCGACTGGCAGGGCAAGCCAATCACCCTGCTCGACCTGGCCACCCACACCTCGGGGCTACCCCGACTGCCGGGCAACCTGATGCCCAAGGACCCGTCCAACCCGTATGCCGACTACACCGTGGCCCAGCTGTACGAGTTCCTGGGCGGCTGCAAACTGACCTCCGAGCCGGGCACGAAATACGCCTATTCGAACCTGGGGGCCGGGCTGCTCGGCCACGTCATCGCCCTTCAGGCGGGCGCCGACTATGAAACCGTGATGAAGAAGCGACTTCTCCAGCCGCTGCGGATGGACAACTCGGGCATCACCCTGACGCCGACGATGGCGGCCCGTTTGACCCCCGGCCATGACGCGGGCGGGAAGCGGGTGGCCAACTGGGACCTGCCGACCCTGGCCGGCGCCGGCGCCCTGCGCTCCTGCGCCGACGACCTGTTGAAGTTCGTCGCGGCCAACCTGGCCCCGGGAACGGATGGCCTCGGACCGGCCCTGAAGCTGGCCCAGGAACGCCAGAAAGACACGGGAATGCCCGACCTGGCCGTCGGCCTGGGCTGGCATCTCAAGAATTCGTCCGGCGACACGCTGGTATGGCACAACGGCGAGACGGGCGGCTACCACTCCTTCATCGGCCTCTATCCCAAGGCCAAACGGGCCGTGGTCATCCTCTTCAACAAGGCCCAGAGCATCGACGACATCGGCTTCCACCTACTGGACCCGCGCCTGCCCCTGCCCCCCACCAAGCCGGTCGAGGCCAAACCGCGGAAAGAGATCAAGATGGCCCGCGAGCTCCTGCTACGCTACGTGGGCCGCTACGAGATCACCGCCGGCGTGGCATTCATCATCCGGCTGGAGGGCGACCAACTGAGCGCCCAGTTGACCGGTCAGGGCGTGGCGGAAATCTACCCGGAAACCGAGAAAGAATTCTTCTACAAGATCGTGGACGCCCAACTGTCTTTCCAGACGGACGCCCAGGGCCAGGTGAGCGGCCTCGTCCTGCACCAAAACGGCCGTGACGTGCCGGCGAAGAAGACCTCGTCCGAGGTGCCGGCGCCGCGCCAGGAAATTCAGGTGGAGGCCGCTATCTTGGATCGCTACGTTGGGACCTACGAACTGGTCTCCGGCTTTCAGATGGTCTTCACCCGCGAGGGCGGCCAGTTGATGGCCCAGGCCACCGGCCAGCCGAAGTTCCCGGTGTTCGCCTCGTCTCCAGTCGACTTCTTCTTCAAGGTGGCCGAGGCTTCCCTCACTTTTGTGGTGGATCCAGCCACCGGCAAGGCGACCGGCTTCGTCCTCCACCAGGACGGCGACCACCCGGCGAAGAAGGTGCACTGAGGACCCTTTCCCGGGCCTGGAAATGACCAACGAGGCCATTGTGGGGGGCGGAGGTTGGCCCATCCAGGGGATTGAGTTATGGCGGCCCTTCAGGCCGCATTTCTGAATCTTGCGGCCTTCCCCGGGCCGCAGGTGCGGAGAATGTGGACACCCACAGGATCCACTGACTTAATGACCGGTATGCTGTTGCGGTTGTGGACACCCACCACGACCGCCGCCGGTGTGCCTGGAATCGAAGGGTTTGTGGCCACCGGAAAAATGGACACCCAATTGTGATGGCTGTGGACACCCACCCTCTCCCAGGAGTGGGTGTCCACAATCGCCAACGAGTGGGTGTCCACAATCGCCAGTGCAGATCGTGGGCGCGCAACGGGGTGACAGCTGGATGTTCCCCATCCCTGACCCTTCTTCGATCCCCTGAAATTACTTTTTTTCATTGAATGAGGGGGTTTCGTACGGATCCAGCTTGATTACCCCCTTGTCACGGAGGTGTTTTCTCCAGTCCGCCACCCGGCAGTCCACCGTCGTCCAACGGGTTTTGATGCCGTTCCCGAAATTGTCAAACAGTTCCGGGTAGCCCAGATTTTCGCCGAAGTGCAGTTCCAGCATCCGAATGACCGCGCAGACCTGGAAGGTATTTATCCAGCTCCCACCCCCGACGAACGCTTCGGTGACGTCGTGTTTCAGAATGTGGTCGATCCGGGCAAAATCCAGCGACCCGTCGGTGTTCTGGTAATCCACTCCCGCCAACGCGAGATAGTGGGCGTAGACCTCCTTTTCGGACATGGACGCATACTCTTTGGCCAACCTGGCGATCACCTCCGGTGTCACTTCGTCCAGGGGGATCCCCAGGTCCCTGATGAAGAATGATTCGCAAGAATAGCCTTCCAGGGGCAGTTCCGAGAAGTGGTCCAGATAGGCTCCCAAATCCTGCCAGGTGATCTCTGAGAGGAGGTCGGCCGTCAATTCCTTGACAAAGGCGGACCGGTTTTCCAGAAGGCAGGCGATCTTTCGTGCCATGGGCATCCCCAGGGTCCTTACCCGGAAACAAAGGACCTCCATCCTTTCCGAGTCGTATTCGGGGAGGTCTTTTTGCCGTTTGCGTCGTTCTAGGGCGTCGAGGATTTCCTCCCGCCAGGAATTTCCGATAAACCCCTGCTTCATCCATCGATAGAATTCGGTATTGTAGATAAGGTGATAATAGATCAGTCCGCGGTCCTTTTCGGAGTAATGCTTGACGGTTTTCCGGATGAAGCGCAGCAGCACCGTCGGGTCAGTCTTGGGGAATAGATTGAAGACGCTGTCGTAGTCATCCGCCTTCACGGCGAGGTTCTCAAAATACTTCAAATCGTCAGGGGAGAGGATCTTGCCTGCGCTTGCGAGCGTCTGCAGAGAAGGGAGGGGTTTGACCCGGGGGAGCAACCCGAGCAGCATTGCCTTGTGTTCCGGGAGGAACCAAGGCGATTCGAGCAAGGCGCCGATCTCCTCCAATTCGAGCGAATCCCTCCGCTGGATGGCCTCCAGTTCCTGCCGGTAGAACGCTTGTCCCCAGTCCCGGAAACCGGTGGGGTCCTTACTGTAAAGCTCCTTCCAGGCCTCGGCCGTGTCGCCTCGGCGGGCTAGGGCGGCGTCGGGCCGGTACGAAGCGGATACGATGCCCCCTTTCACCTCAGGCAGTGCCGGCAGCGGGAAGGCGTGCTGGTAGAGCTGCTCCAGCAAAGCGACGGCGTGGTCGCAGATCCGGAGTTCGTACTCGATGCCGTGGTCGTTCATCGCCATGTCGTGCCGGCTGATCCAGCCCCGGTCCAAGACCGTATGGACATTGAGCAGCCGCATCAGTTCGGGAACCATTTCCAATGACCCGTTCTGCTCCAGCAAAGCCATTAACCGGGTGAGGGTTTCCGCGTCGCCGCCAACCAGGATGCGGTCGACGATCTGCCGGTAGAAGGCGGGTTCGGGCTTCAGGTCGACGATGGGGATCTGCTCTGGGGCAAAAGTTGCCGGGTGGGCCAGGAACTCGTCGAGGGCGATTTTCGATTTGATGGATTCTCCGGCTGCGGTCTCGGGGGCATGCCATTTGAGGATGGTGCGGATGGCTTCCCGGACTTCTTCTTCCGTTTCGGATTCCAGCATCTTCAGGAGGGAAGCGTAGACTTCTGGGCGTGAATGGTTGAATTTGTTCAGATAATTCTGGCAGAGGCCGATGATCCCCAGCCGCTGGAACCAGATGGACTTTTTTAGGTAGAAGCGCAGCCTTTCGGGCGTGGAGCAGATTTCGCTCCAGTGGTCCGAATAGTAGATGTCCAGGATCCTGCCGACGGAAAAGGTGAAATTGGATGTATCTCCGTAAAGTGTACCCCAGTATTCGATGGGGGCCAGGTCCTCGTAGCGCATTCTGGAAATCAAATCGTTCTCCAGCCGTCGCCGTTTCGATGGCGGGATTTTGCCCAAGAGTTCGCGTAGCCGGGTTTCCAGCTCTGCGGAGGGAACGTAGGCGATTCCGTTTCTCCGGCAGTAGTCCGTGAAGAGGGCCTGTTGGGGCAGAAAACGGTCGAAGAACGTTGGAAGAGCGTTACTGCGTGGTTCAAGGATGTCACGCAGATTGTACTTGCCGATCCGTTCGGCGATCTCGTGGGGGTCGGCCTCTGTGAGCCAGCGGAAGGCCCGCATGGCGACCTGGTCATCCAATGAGCAGAGCTCGCGGAAATGAAGGTCGAAAGGGTCGGGCGGGTTCAATGCCTCCTTCCGATTGGCGAAGCATTTCGCGTTCTCGTCCCACCGGTAATCTCTCCAATGGGTTTGCCAGTAGATCAAGTAATTCAGCCTGGCCTGCGAATCCTGGTATTGGGTGGTCCATTGGCCCCGGCCGTCACGGACCTCCACCCGCACGCCGGTGAGCTTCTCCATAAGGCCGACGATGTCGACGAGTTTCCGTGCACTGTATTCGTGCATCACGTGGATGCCCTGGTACTCCTGGCTGGCCAAGTACCGCAGCGCCACTGCGTCACGCGATGCTGCCAGATCATAGATGGCGTTGAGTTTGATCCAGTACCGGTCTTCGGCCTCCAGCAGGATGCCTCCCCACCAGTCCGGCGTATCCGGGGAAGCGGCAAGGGCGGATGGGGAAGAGAGGCGGTACCCCTGCCGCTTGAGCGCCCGGATGTCGGGGTAGAGGTCCAGGAGGGACGCGTAACAGTCCACGATCTGGTCCAGTTTCTCCCTTTGTTCGAAACACCCTACGTTGGTGATCCTGGCCAGGCTCATCAGGCCGTCTGCAAAGGAATACACCTGATGTTGACGAAGGATCGCAACGATGGCGCGGGCCGCCTCCTGGTCGTCGAAGGAGCCGAGGGCGTAGGCGATGGCGGACCAGACCTGGGTTTCCCGGTCGTTTTTCCCCTGGTCCCAGTGCTTGCCGGCGGCGCACTCCAGCAGGAACTGCCGGCTGGCCGTGGTCCGGATTCGTCCCATGTTCTCGATGGCCTCGACGGTCTTGTAATAGTTCTTTTTAGATAGCCCCACAGCCAAACTGCCTTGGCAGGCTTCCAGGGTGAGGTCTTGGATGTCTGTCGCTGTGGCGGGAAACAACCGGTATTCGCATCCGCGCTGCTCCAGGGGGACATCGATGACCTGCCGCAGTTCGTGGGAAAATGACAGGGGATGCGGGGGGGCTTCCAGAAAGGCTCTCAGTCGGTCCCCCGTGAGGTCGGGCCCGGCTGGCAACCCGACCAGGCTAGTGTTCTGTTGCAGGATGTAGAGGGCGGCGTTCTGAACCTTGGTCGTGAGGGTCCCTGAGCCTAGCGTCCAGACGAACACACGGGAGTCGTCCAGCATCGGGGCCAGTTCACTCAGGGCGTCCGGGTTTCCCTGGGACAGGGCACTGACGATTCGGTCGATTCGGGCGTTGACTTCCTTCGAAATTGCTTCGTCCTGCCCCTGCAGTTCTCCCGCGCAGGTCGGCAGGATCAAGCCGATGAACAAGATTGCCATCGCTTTGCACGTTGCTTTGCGCATCCCCCCCTCCAGAGTCCGAAGTTCTGTTGCATCATATCACTGAAGGTGGGGCGAAATTCCGTTGAATTTTCATCGTGCAGCCGGCTTGAAACTGGGTGCGCCGCCTTGGACAGCCCGCCTCGAGGGCGATTGCGGACACCCAACAGCAGTATCATGAAAACCAACAGTTACGTTGATGCGGAGAATGTGGACACCCACCGGATCCACTGACTGAATGACCGGTATGCTGTCGCGGTTGTGGACACCCACCACGATCGCCGCCGGTGTGCCTGGAATCGAAGGGTTTGTGGCCACCGGAAAAATGGACACCAATTGCAATGGCTGTGGACACCCACCCTCTTCCCTGAGTGGGTGTCCGTAATTGTCACCGAGTGAGTGTCCACAAGCGTCTTCCCACCCTTTCCAATGTTTGGGCGTTCACTACTATCCACCATGTCTGGCTGGCGGTTGGGAAGGGAAGATAGTGGACACCCACCTTCCGGAATGGGGAGATGGTGGATAGACCCACCTTTCGGAATCATCTACGGAATCATGGACACCCACTGCAGGCGAAATCATGAAACCCCGCCGGAAAGATCTGTTGGGTGTCCACGCTCATGCCCTCCTGCTTGCGGTTGTGGACACCCACGACGACCGCCGCCGGTGTGCCTGGAATCGAAGGGTTTGTGGCCACCCGAAAAATGGACACCCAATGGCGATGGCTGTGGACACCCAACAGCTCCCCGGAGTAGGTGTCCGCAAACGTCACCGGGTGGGTGTCCACAATCGTCGATGAGCGGCTGTCCACAATCGTCGATGAGCGGCTGTCCACAATCGCCATTGAGCGGGTGTCCGCAATCGTCACCGGGTGGGTGTCCACAATCGTCGATGAGTGGGTGTCCACAATCGCCAGGCCGGCGACCCGTCCTGATGCCGACTGTGAGCAACCGGTAGAACCAGATGGTTGGGTGTTCGCATTTTTCAAGGAAATGAACTTGGAAACGGAATGACGGACGACCGCCGAGGGGGGCAGGCGACCGCACCGGGACGGGAATTACGCGCTTTCGGCCACCAGCACCCGGCGGACTTCGTCCAGCGTGGTGATGCCCGAGCGGACCTTCCCAAGCCCGTCGGCGACGATAGTCTGCATCCCTTCCTCGATGGCTTGCTGGCGGATGACGGCCGCGCCTTCCCGCGCTTTGACCATGGCGCGCAGGGAGTTCGACATGAAGAAGACCTCGTAGGCGGCCACCCGGCCCAGGTACCCGGTCTCCATGCATTGGGAACAGCCCTTGCCCATGTGGAGGTGGACCCCTTGCAGGAAGCTCTCGTCCAGGCCGAATTCCTCCAGCGCCTCCGGCGGGGGGACGTAGGGTTCCTTGCAGTGCTTGCATATCCGCCGGAGAAGCCGCTGCGCCACCACCGCCAGGACGGTGTTGCTGATGAGGTAGGGCTGCACGTTCATGTCCAGGAGCCTCTCGAAGGTCTCCGCTGTGGAGTTGGCGTGCAGCGTCGAGAAGACCATGTGGCCGGTCATGGAAGCCCGCAGGGCGATTTCGGCCACCTCGGAGTCGCGGATCTCGCCGACGAAGATGATGTCGGGGTCCTGGCGCAGGATCGCCCGCAGGCCGTCGGCGAACTCCAGGCCGTAGTTGTGCCGGATCTGGACGTGGTTGATGCCGTACAGGGTCGACTCGACAGGGTCTTCCAAGGTGATGATGTTGGTGTTGGGATTGTTGACGTGGTTGAGCGAGGCGTACAGGGTGGTGGTCTTGCCGCTGCCGGTGGGACCTGTGAACAGGACCATGCCCTGCGGCGACTTGATGATCTTGCTGTAGCGCTCCAGTACATCGGGTACGAAGCCGAGAGCGTTTATGTCCTCCAGGTGCTTCTGCTTCCGGAGGATGCGGAGCACCACCTTCTCGCCGTAGACGGTGGGGAGGGTCGAGACCCGGAAGTGGATGTTCTCCTCCTTGATCTTGAGGGCCAGGTGCCCGTCCTGAGCGACCATGCGCTTCGAAATGTCCATGTCGCTCATGATCTTGATTCGCGACACGATGTACATGGCGAGGCGCTGGGGCGGCGTCAGGACTGTGTAGAGTATTCCATCTATGCGGAAACGCACCCGGAAGAAGGTCTGATAGGGCTCGATGTGGATGTCGCTGGCTTTCCTTTGGAAGGCGTCGAAAAAAATGTAGTTGACGATGCTGATGATGGGCGGCGATTCAGACTCCATCTGGATGACATGGGTGGAGATCTTCTCTTCCTGGGGTTCGGCGACGGGCAGGTCCCCCACCAGGTTCTTGTCGATCATCTCCATGGCCCGGCGGTACAGTTCTCCGTGGTCGATGATGTCGTAGACCAGGCCCTTGGTGTGCAACCGCTCCACGATGATGTTCTCGATGGTCTTCTCCGCGGCCAGCACCACCTTTATGCGCTGGCACCCCGTGGCGAAGCGCAGATCGTCGATGGCGATCACGTTGAGGGGGTCGGACATGGCGATGGTGAGCTCGCGCCCCTCCAGCTTGATGGGCAGGATGGTGTACTTCTTGATGAGCTCGTCCGGGACTTTGTCCCAGGCTTTGTCGTCGATATCGAGATCCGCGCCGGAAACGACGTCCACGCCGAGTTGCTTCCGCAGGAAGTTCAGAAGGATCTGCTCGTCGATGAGCCCTTCCTGCATCAGAACCGTGCCGAGTTTCCGGCCGCTCTTTTTCTGCAGTTCCAGGGCCTGGTCCAGGGTGTACTGGTCTATGACCCCCGCTTCCAGGAGCATCTCGCCCAACCGTTTTTTCGGAGGTCCCGCCATGATGAATCCCCTCTCGGAAGCAATGCGAAACACAGGAAAAGCATTATATCACTTGCCGGTGTTCCTGTCTTGGCCTGCTTCTCGGCCAGCCGCCGGCGGGCAGGGGGGCCAGGATCAGACGGCCGCGCTCTTTTGCGTCGCCAAACCGATCTGCTCGTAGACCCGTTCGTACCCCTGGACCATGATGCCGGTGGTGAAGTGCGTTTCCACCCTTTTTCGGGCGGCCAGGCCCATGGCCCGCCGGCGGTCTGGTTCGTTCAGCAGGGCGAGCAGGGCGTCGCCCAGTTCCTCTGGATCGCAGGGGGGCACCACGATGCCGGTTTCACCGTGCAGGTTCACCCAGGACGTACCCGTGCCCACCTCGGTGCACACGCTGGGGACACCGCAGGCCATGGCCTCGATCTGCACGAGGCCGTAGGCTTCGGCCCGGGAGTTGGAGGGCAGGACGAAGACGTCGGCGGCGTGGTAGCAGGTGGCCATCCGCTCGTCCGGGACCCGCCCGAGAAACCGGATGCGTTCCGCGGCTGGCGAGCGCTGCGCCGCCTTTTCCCACTCCTGCCGCATGGGGCCGTCCCCTCCCACCAGGAGGGTGACTCTTTCCGGCAAGCGGGCCATGGCCTCGATGAGCGTGCCCAGCCCCTTGTAGTAGCGCAGCACGCCCATGAACAGCAGCACGTCGCTCTTTTCGGGGAGGGTCAATGCACGGCGGCTGGCCGTGTGTTGCTCCGGCGTTGGCGGGGAGAAGGGGGTGATGTCGATGCCCAGCGGGACCACCGAGCACTTGTGGAGGAAAGGCGCCAGCAGGGGGAGGTCCATCTGGGTCGGGTTGTTGACCGTGATGCGGTCGACTCGCGACAGGACCCGGCGGAGCAGCGGACCGTAGAAGCGCATGATGTTCTTCTGGCGCACCACGTCGCAGTGGTAGGCGAGGACGGCGTGGGGCGCCGGGCGCTTCCAGAGCCAGGCGATTTCGCCCGGCGGATGGGGGTAGTGCAGGTGGGCGATGTCGGCGCTCAGGCGGCCCGCTTCGCGGAAGAAGGCCGGGCTGAGCGGCGTGGAGGCGAGGGTCGCCAGGCGCTTGGCCCGGACGACGGTCACCCCTTCTTCCTGGGTCACCTCGGTTCTCCGCCCGGCCGGACCGGCCACCAGCACGGTCACGTCGTGTCCCAGGGCGGCCTGGGCGCGGGACAGTTCGGTCAGGTGGTTCTCGATGCCGCCCTTGACCGGATGGCAGTCCTTGTACAGGTGGAGCAGGCGGCGCCCGGCGCTTTTCCCCGGCATCCCATTCGTTTCCATTCCCCTCACCGGACCTGGCGCAGGGCTTCGAGGAACTCTCCGGCAGAGATGTACTCCCCGACGCGGGGCTTTGCCATCAGCGCGCCCTGGCCGTCGTAGAAAACCACCTGCGGCAACCCCACGATGCCGTATTTGGCTTTCAGGGCCTCGTTTTCGGGTGTCTTTTCCGTCATGTCCACCTTGACCAGGATGAACCGTTTCATTTCGTCTGCCACGGCCGGGTCGCTGAAGGTGTATTTCTCCAGTTCCTTGCAGGCGGCGCACCAGCTGGCGGAGAAGTCCACCACCACCGGTTTGCCGGAAGCGGCACCCTCGGCCAGGGCCGGGGCCAGGTCGTGCCGCCAGGGCAGCTTCCCGTCGAAGCGGGTGAAACCTACCACCAAGAGGTGCGCACCGACGGTGAGTATGGCAATCGTCAGGATTTTACGAATTTTCCCTCCGAATTTGCTTTGATGTAGATCCACTTTCAGACCTTTCGAAACGAAACCAGAGATGAGGAATGCGATTCCGGTGCAGAACAAAGTAAGTTTCGAGAGGGCGGGGGCCTGAAGGAAAGGCAGAAGGTCTTTCAAATAGAACAGGGCCACGGCGAACATGGTCACGGCGAAGATTCCCTTGACCACTTCCATCCAGTCGCCCGACTTGGGCAGTTTCCCGATGAGGGTGGAGAAGGTGCCGAGGGCCAGGAAGAGCACGCCGATGCCCATCGCGTAGACATAGAGCAGGAAGAAGCCCATGATGGCCTGCCCGGTGGTGGCCACCCAGGCCAGTACGCCGGCGAGGGCAGGGCCGGTGCAAGGCGCGGCGACGACGCCGCTGACCATGCCCATGACGAAGGCGCCCACGAAGCCCTTGCCGCCCATCTGGGAAGCCTTGGTCTGCCAGGAGGAGGGCAGGTTGAACTGGAAGACCCCGGCCATGTAGAAGCCGAGGAGCACGAAAAAGCCGGCGATGCTGCCGATGACCCAGGGGTTGCTCATGTACTGCCCGAACACGGCGCCCGACGAGGCGGCCGCCACGCCCAGGATGGCGTAGATCAGGCAGATCCCCTGCACGTAGCAGAGGGAGAGGAGGAAGCCCTGGAACTTGCTCTTGGCTTTCTTGGCGCCGAAGATGGCGATGGTCACCGGGATGACCGGGTAGACGCAGGGCGTGAAGCTCGTGATGACGCCGGCGAAGAAGAGGGCCAGGAAGGCCAGCAGGCTGCCGTAGTCCTCCTTCTTGGGGGTTTCGGCAGCATTGGCGGCGGTTGTCCCGGCCTGCTCTGCAGAAGCGGCGGGCTGGGCCTGGGCAGTGGCCGGTTCGGCCGGAGCCGGGGTCGCTTCCGCCGTGACCGGACCCGTCGCTTCGGCGGCAGCCGAGCCTCCCTTGACCGTGAAGGGCAGGGTCAGTCGCAGGGTGTCTGGCATGAAGCAGCGGGTGGCCTCGCACCCCTGGAATTCCACGGTGATGGCCAGGCTACCCTTCTCCGGGGCGGTGGCGGCGACGGCGAGGGGAATGGACACGAGCCCCTTGCCCTCGTAGACCGTCTTGGTCTCCTCGGTGGCCGGGTCGAATTTCTCGTGGGCGGCGGGCATGACCGCCGGCTTGACGGTGATGCCGGAAGGCGCCTTCACCGCGAAGGAAAGTTGGTCGGCATACAGGTAGGTGCCCGGGGCGGCCGTCATCTCCACCTGGATTTTGCCCGGTTGGCCGGCCTCCAGCGTCAACGGTGTGTTCACGATCCGGAACTTGAAGGGACCGTCCTGCGCGAAGGCGAAGGGGGCCAGCAGCAGTAGTGCCGCTCCGCAGACCACGGAAAGGGCGTGGCGCAGGCTTTGCGCGGGCTGGATGGACGGCGGCGTGGTCTGTCTTCGCATCGATGATCTCCTCTACCACAGCGTGGGCGGGTTTTTGTGGGGTTCGCGCGGCTTACCCGGGTCTTCCGGCGGAGCCTGGCGCAGTTCTTCCGCCGCCTTGGCGGCCATTTCGCGGAAGTACTCGGCGTCCTTCGGCTTCGGGAAATCCTTGGCGTAGGCTTCCGCCGTGGCGCCTACCTGTTTCCACTGAGTGGCCTTGGCCAGGGCTTCCACGTGTCGTTTCCGGGCATCCATCCACTCGGGCTTGTTGCGGACGGCTTCCGCAAACCGGGCGGCCGCGGCATCGTAATTCCCGCGTTTGAAGTAGAAATTCCCGACGCGGAAGCTTTCCGCCGCCTTCTTCGGGTCCGGAAGGGCCTCGTCGAGGGATACCGGGCCCTTTTCGACGGTGGTCTGGTCGTCCATGATCAGGACCGGCCTTTTCCCTCGGCGGGTCGGTTTCGTGCCCTGGGAGCCTGGGCCGGAGGGGGAGGCGGCAGGCTGGGCGGCGGGGGTGACCTGGGAAGACTGCGTGGCCGGCCCGTTTCCGGATGCGTTCGAGGGGGGCGGCCAGGCGCCGGCCAGGCAGGCCGCTCCCAGCCCGGTGGCCAGGATGCCGATGGCTGTCCGCAGAAGTCGACGGAGGGCCAGGGGTTTGCCGGCAGCGGGTTCCATTGCGGTATGATTGCCGTTTTTTTGCATGCGTTTTGCCTCTTGTGCCCAATGGCGGGGAACTCGAAATCGCGGAAGCGTGGCGGGGCTTACCCGAAACCGGAACGCAACGCGCCCGTTCCCGAAAGCCGGGTCCGGATGGCTTCGACTTTCCCGGGAGCGGCCCCTTGTCTTACCGGATCTGCCCTGCCTGGAGGCCATCCGTGGGGACCGAGCGCAGATTGTACGATGACGCCGCCCGTTCCGCAAGAGCGGAGCACCCTCGGGCCCTTCCTGCCGATTTGGCCCGCCGGGGCCGGAAAGAATTGATACGCGCGTTTTCCCTTCCTGTTCCCGGGGGCTTGAGCGCTGTCACCGTTGCCGAATGCGGCTGATAGATTGGGGACACCCAGCATTTCGGTGGGGCGCAGAGTCTCCAGGTAGTTTGTCGACCAGCATCGCGGACATTGTGGACACCCAACAGTCCCTGAAGCCGTAAGCGCCGGCTGGTGGACGCCAGATGGTGGACATCCAGCGAAAAGAACGCAAACACCCACCAATTCGATGGGGGCTGGACCTGTTGCGCATATATCTGCAACATATGGATAAAAAGGAAAATGCGTGAATTATGCGGGCTGTGTGCCGGGCGGTTCCTTCTCCCCGGCTCGAGGCTTTGGAATCGTGGCCGGTTGGCTGTCCACTATCTGGTTTCATATCCTTTCCGCCGATGCCTGGCCGCCGGGCGGCCGGACATTCCCGTTGCCTGCCCGGCCGGCGTGCGCATATAATCGCGGTTCGATTTCCTGGCGACCGCTGGAAAGGGAGTCTCTATGATCCGTTATCTTCGCATCCGCAACATCGCCGTGGTGGAAACCCTCGATGTGGAGTTTTCCCCCGGCCTCGTCGTGATCACGGGGGAGACCGGCTCCGGCAAGTCCATCGTAGTGGATGCCGTCGGCCTTCTCCTGGGCGGACGTGCGTCCGGCGACATGATCCGCACCGGGGCGGCCAAGGCGGTCGTGGAGGGTGTGTTCGAGCTTCCGGAAGAGGGGGTGCCCATCGCCCTTCTGGAAGAGCAGGGCATCGATTGGGACATCGAGGGCCTGGTGATCCGGCGCGAAGTTACGACCGCGGGCTCGGGGAGGTCCATCGTGAACGGTTCGCCCGTCAACGCGGCCTTTCTCCGGAAACTGGGGGAGCACCTGGTGGAAATTCACGGTCAGAACGACACCCGTCTCTTGTTGCAACCCCGTTATCATCTTGAATTGCTGGACGACTCGCACGGCCGGAAGGACTTGACGGAACAGGTCGGGGGAATCTCGGCCCGCATCGCCGCGCTGGAGGGGGAACTCACCGGAATCGAGCGGGACGAGCACAGTCGTCTCCAGAGGCTGGACTTGTTGGAATACCAGATCCGCGAGATCACGGAAACGACTCCCAGGGCCGGCGAGGATCAGCGGCTTCAGGAGGAGCGCGCCGTGGCGGTGCATGCCGAGATGCTGCAGCGGGCCGCCGTGGAAGGCGTCGAAGTGCTCTTCGAGGCGGAGGATTCCGTGACCGGAGCCATGAACCGCGTGTTGCGCCCGCTCGAGGAGGCGGCCTCCTTTGACCACCGCCTGGAGCCCTTGGCGGAATCGTTGCGCTCGGCCCTCTACCAGGTGGAGGACGTGGCGGGCCGACTGCGCGACTACGCCGGGGGAATCGAGTACAACCCGGACCGTTTGGACGAAATCGAAAGCCGGCTGGCAGCCCTGGACCGCTTGAAACGCAAGTACGGACCGGGCCTGGACGACGTTCTTGCCCACCTGGAAGGGGCCGTGGCGGAACGGGACCGCCTGACGGGCAGCGACGCCCGGCGGGAGTCCATCGTCCAGGAGCTCTCGGCGCGGCGAAAAGAATACGCCGAAGCGGCCGGGGAGCTGGCAAAGATCAGGCGGAAGGCGGCTGTCGGGATAGAGAAGGGCGTGCAGGCACACCTGGCCGATCTCGCCATGGGCCGAACCATCTTCCAAGTCCAGTTCCGCCCGGCCGGGGACCCGGAATCCTGTCCGGCCGTCGGTCTCGACGAAGTGGAGTTTCTGGTCAGCCCGAATCCCGGCGAAGAGCCCCGCCCATTGCGCCGGATCGCTTCGGGCGGGGAAATGTCGCGTATCGCCCTCGCCCTCAAACTCGTTCTTCACACCGAGAGGGGGGCCGCCCTGGTCTTCGACGAGGTGGACGCTGGCGTAGGCGGTCCCACAGCCGCCAAACTGGGCCGCAAATTGCATGAAGCCGCCCGCTTCAATCAAACCTTCTGCGTCACCCACGTCCCCCAGATCGCCGCTTGCGCCGATCACCATTTCCTGGTGGAAAAAGTGGCCCAGGCGGGGAGGACGACGGCGGGCATCCGGCAGTTGGCGGAAACAGAGCGCGTGGAAGAAGTCGCACGGATGCTGGGCGGCGAAACGATCACGGGGGCTTCCCGTGATGCGGCCCGGCAGTTGCTGTCCGATTCGGTGGCTCCGGCCGCCGACGCCGGGCGACGAAGGGCGAATCGCGCAACGGGGGCATGATGCCGCGCGGCCCGGCGGAAGAAACACTCCGCCCGTTTGCCCCGTAGACGGGCTCTCTTCTCCCGGGAGGGGGAAGTACATCATCAAAGCGAGGTTGCCATGGACAGGAGACGGATGACGCGTGCCGCCTGTGGGCTCTGGACCGTGCTGGTTTTGGGTTTGACTCTATTCACCGGCCTGTTGCCGGCCCAAGGGGGAGAAACGCCGTCGGCGCCGGTTTCCGGTGAGAAACTCACCCTGGATACGATGTTCGGCTCTCTCCAACGGGCCATGATGGCCACTCCGATCTTTACCTGGCTGCCTGACGGCAATGCACTCATCCTGGACCGTTCGCAGCCGGACCGGAAACCGGTCCTGGAGAAGCTCGACCCGGCCACCGGGAAGCGTTCGCCGGCCCTGGATCCGGCCAAGGCGATGGAATCGCTCAAGCCGCTGCTGACGGGAAAGGAAGAGGCCCCGCCCATCCTGGGCATGCCCGAGGAAATCGACAACACCGGGCGTTGGGCTCTTTATGGAATCGCTGACGACGTGTTCGTGCTGGACCTCTCCACCTCGGTTTTCAAGCGGGTGACCCGTACGGCCGCCGAAGAGAAATGTGCGCGTTTTTCTCCCGACGGCCGCCATGTCTCTTTCGTCCGGGACAATAATCTAGTCATTGCGGATTTGGTTTCCGGAAAGGAAAAGCCGCTGACCCGGGACGGCAGCGCCCATTTGCTCAACGGCACCCTGTCCTGGGTCTATTGGGAAGAAATTTTCGGCCGGGAGGATTCCGCCTATTGGTGGTCTCCGGACGGTGCCTCCATCGCGTTTTTGAAGTCCGACGAGTCCAACGTGTCGGAATCCCTTTTTCCCGGCATCGAACCGGCCACTCCCGATGTGATGCGCCAGCGCTATCCCAAGGCCGGCGGCCCGAACCCGATCGTAAAGCTGTGCCTCGTGGAAGTTGCCACCGGCAAGATCACGGCGGTGAAAATCCTGCCTCCGGCGCCCGAGTACATTTTCCGCGTCAGCTGGTTGCCTGATTCGCAAAACGTGTCCTTACAGGTGGCCAACCGAAAGCAAAACGAGGTCCGCCTTCTCTTCGCCGATCGCCGGACCGGCCAAACCAGATTGATCCTGACGGAGACGAACCCCTGCAACGTGAGTCCCCAGGACGATTTGCGCTTCCTGTCCGACGGAAAGCGCTTCTTGTGGGCGTCGGAGCGGGACGGGCACAACCATCTCTACCTGTATGACGTCCAGGGAAAGCTGATCCGGCAGCTGACCAAGGGGGACATGATGGTGCGTTCCTCCAGCGGGCTCGCCTGGGTGCACGGCGGCGTGTGTGCAGTGGACGAGAAGGGCGGCTGGGTGTATTTCACGGCCATCACCACCGCTCCTTTGGCGCCACAGCTTTACCGGGTGTCCCTCGACGGGGGGGAAACGGTTCGTGTCAGCAGCGGCAACGGCAGCCATCGGGTGAGTTTCAGCCTCGATGCCAAGTACTTCTTCGACGCCTATTCGTCCGGGTCCCAGCCCCCATCGCTCACTCTCCGGCGGGCCAACGGGGACACGCTGGCCATCCTGGCGGCGCCTCGGAATGATTTGGTGGCCAAGTACAACCTGTCCTTCGCCGAATACATGACCATTCCCGCCGGGGACGGCTTCCCGCTGCCGGCTTCCCTCCTCAAGCCGAAGGGCTTCCACCCGTCCAAGAAGTACCCGGTGATCATCTACGTCTATGGCGGGCCCAGTGCTCCGGTGGTTCTCAACGCCTGGAACCGGGATCTCTATTTCGGGAACGTGCTTGCCGCGAACGGGTACGTATACATTTCTGTCGACAACAGAAGCGCCACCGGCCTGAGCAAGACTCTGGAGAATGATGCGCACGGGAAAATGCTGGCTTCGCGTGAGGTCGCCGACATCGTCGCCGCTGTCCGCTGGCTCAAGGCGCAGTCCTGGGTGGATCCGGGCCGGGTCGGGGTCTGGGGCTGGAGCGGCGGGGGCACCTTCACTCTCGCCCTCATGAGCCAGAGCAAGGAGTTCAAGGCCGGCATAGCGGTCGCGGCAGTTTCCGATTTCCGCTACTACGATACGGTGTTTGCCGAGTCCCATCTCGGACGTCCACAGGACAACCCGGAGGGCTACGACGCCAGCGCTCCGGCACTGACCTTGAAGAATCTCAGCGGCAAGCTCATGCTCGTCCACGGGACGTACGACGACAATGTCCACCCCCAGAACGCCTGGCGCGCGGCCCGGGAACTTCAGGAGGCGGGAATCCTGTTCGAGATGATGATTTACCCGCTGGAAAACCACGGTATCGGTTCCCCTAAGGTGCGCAAGCATGTCTATCAGGTCATGCTGGATTTCTGGCTGCGCAACCTGTAGGTTGTCATAGCGGCGAAGAAGGACCGATGGGAAGAGCCTGGCGCACCGCCAGGTCAGGCTCGAAGTTGAAAATGCGTTTGACTGTTGAACAAGGGATTTTAAGGCTGCTGACCGATGAATGACTCCACCTCGCGGAGGAAGGGCTCCAGCCCTTCTCCGGTGAGGGAGGAAATGACGAAGCCGCCCTGACGGGCAAGGAAGGAGCGCTCCGAGCCATCGAGTCGGTCGGCCTTGTTCCAGGCGAAGAGCCGGGGAATGTCGTCCAGCGACAACTCGCGCAGAAGGGTTTCCACCGCGTGGACCTGTTCTTCCCTGTCCGGGCTGTAGGAATCGACGAGGTGGATGAGCAGGTCGGCGTCCTCGATTTCTTCCAATGTGGCCTTGAATGCTTCCAGTAGTTCCTTGGGCAGGTCCCGGATGAAGCCCACCGTGTCGGAGAGGACGGTTTCCGTTCCGTCCGGCAGGCGCAGGCGTCGGTTCAGCGGATCCAGCGTGGCGAAAAGTTTGTCTTCGGCCAGGGCGTTGGCATTGGTCAGCCGATTGAAAAGGGTGGATTTGCCTGCGTTGGTATATCCCACGATGGAGATCACGGGCACGGCGCGCCGGTTCCGGCGCCGACGGCGCAGGGTCCTGGCTTTCCGGATCCCCTCGATCTTGTCCTCTAGAAAGGCGATTCGATCCCGGATGCGTCGCTTCCCTACTTCCAGTACGGTTTCTCCCGGACCGCGGGCCCCGATGCCGCCGGTCAACCGAGACAGGGCGTCGTCGGCTTCGGCCAGGCGGGGGTGCAGATAGTTCAGTTGCGCCAGTTCGACCTGGAGTTTCCCTTCCTGACTCCTGGCTCGCCGGGCAAAAATGTCGAGGATGAGCTGGGTGCGGTCCACCACTTTCAGGTCAGTTTCGCGACTGATGGCCCGGGCCTGGTTGGGGGAAAGGTTCTGGTTGAAAATGAGCAGGGAAGCGCCGGTCTGGAGAGAGTGGATAAGGATTTCCCTCAGCTTTCCCTCGCCCAGGAGGGTTCTCGGATCGATTTTCCTCCGGCGCTGCAGGAAGACGTCCACCACGTTGGCTCCGGCCGTACGCGACAGTTCCCGGAGTTCTTCCAGGCGGAGATGCTCGATCTCCGGGTCTCCGGTGGTAATCCCCACGAGGATGGCGCGTTCCGTGTCTTCATCGCCCAGGCCGGCGGGAGCGTTTCGGGCAAATTCGGCCTCGAGGTCCCGGATGAATGCCTGGTAATCGAAGTCGAGACTATGGACATGCACCGGGGGCAGGACTGTCCAGAAATCACCTTCCTCTCGGGTTTCTCCGGCAGCGGGGGCGGGGCGAACGTGGGCGGTGTGAAGGAGGCGGGGAACGCCGTCGGGTGAAACTTCCAGGGCGCTCATGGTGTCAAGGCGAAGGAGTGCCAGGTCGGTCAAATCTTCCCGCGAGAGGCCTGAGCCGTCCAGGTGCGTGTGGATGCAGCGAAGGCCACGAAAACGTTTGCGCCCGACACGGGAGCGCTTCAGGTCGGGGAGCTCGATGCTTCTGGCATTCCCGGCGACCACGTACTCCACGCTGCCGGCCCTGTTCAGGAGAACGGCCACTTGCCGGCCGGTTTCCGCCGAAATTTCCGCCATCCGGGCGGCCAGTTCCGGCGTGATGAGCATCTGCGGCGGGATGCGGCGTCGCTGCAAGCGTTCCAGGGCGCTGATCTGACTGTGTTTTAATCCTTCGGTGAGCCCGTAAATGTGCACCGCCTCACCTTTTCCCTTTTCGCCGGCCTTCGGTCCTGCCCAGGCTCTTCAGGTGGGCGTCGTAAATAGCGGCGATGGACAGCGGCGACTGGGGCGGCGCCGTTGGGGCGACTTCGGGGTGCACGACCACGATCTCGTCGTCTACCGCCACGGATTTCCCCTCCTTCTGTAGCCGTTGCCAATGGCGACAGCCTTCCCGGAGGGCCTCGGCCTGGCAGGACTCCAGGCATTTCCAGTCAGAGTCGGTGCAGTTGGCGCACTCTCCGAACAGCACGCAAACCCGGGGGACGGTCTGCCCGCAGGTCCGGCATTCGACAAAGAGGTTTTCCCGCTTGATGAACAGGGCGCACTTTTCGGCATCCTCCCGCAAAACGCCGGGACCAAATTCCCGGCAGCCGTAGGCAGGATCCGAATTCGTTTCGTTTTCCAGGTTCCCGTCATGCCAGTTTCCGCAGATTCGGCAATCCATATGTCCTCCCCGCGCCGGTTGTCATGTTTCCGGTGCCGGCCTTACGGCCTTTTCCTTTCTGGGGGCAATGATAATACAAGCCAGCCGCCTTTTCCAAGTGCTGGACCGTGCTCCCGAAAATCGGGAAAAATCATGGACACCCACCATCGTCGGGTCAGGGACGGGTCAGGGACATCCATGGACGGTTGTCCCAGAACTTCCCTTGCCGCTTCTGGCCTAAGCAACGGTGACAGGCGACACGGCATCGAGGACAACGAATAACTCAGGAATGAAGACACCCAGAAATCCAAGGAATGCTGAACGCCGATATACCAAAGATATCCGGCTATTGCCTTCGAAGTCGCGAGCTGTTGTGTTGCTGATGTTGAGGTTGATCGGGTTGAACAGTTGTTGGGTGTCCATTGCTTTTCTTGGGCGTTTGCAGGACCTCCATGAGATCTGAGCATGGCTTTTTTTTCCAGGGTGACGGGAAAGGAGCCTGGGGGATTTCTCTTCCCGATTTCGGTGGCGGAGGCGATAATGGCGTCGCGGAGGCCGGAACGGAAAAGATGGAAGACAATATGAGGCTCTCGCTGCAAAAAGAGGAATCGCTGCTCGCAGCCTTGCGGGGAAAAAGGAGTCTTCTCGTCGCTTTCAGCGGCGGAGTGGACAGCACCTACTTGCTGAGATCCGCCCGGCTGGTTTTGGGTGAGAACGTACAGGCCGCCATCGGTACGGGTGTTTCTTTTCAGCATGACGAGGTGCAAGCAGCGGCGAGCCTGGCGGACCTGTTGGGTGTGCCTTTGCACACAGTCCCCCAAAACCCATTTTCCGTGGAGGCCTTCCGTGAGAATCGCGTTGACCGTTGCTATCATTGCAAGAAGGCGATGTTTGCCGATTTCGTGGAGCTCGCTCGGTCTCTCGGCGTGGATGCGATCGTCGATGGGGAAAATGCTGATGATGCTCAGGCCTATCGTCCCGGGCGCCTGGCGGCGATGGAACTGGGAATCGGGCACCCCTTGGCCGAAGTGGAGCTCGGGAAAGAGGAGATTCGACTCTTGTCGGCCCGCGCCGGACTGCCCACGGCTGGAAAACCTTCTCAGCCGTGCCTGGCCACCCGCTTCCCTTACGATACCCTTTTGACGCCGGAAAAACTCGCCCGGGTGGAAAACGGGGAAAAATTCCTTCAGGAGATGGGATTGAAGCAATACCGATTGCGCGACCACGGAGACACTGCGCGCATTGAAATGGACCCTGCCGATTTTGGCGTCCTGCTCGATGCGCCGGTTCGGCAGGTCTTGGTCAGCCGGTTCAAGGCATTAGGGTACCGGTTTGTCACCGTGGACCTCGAAGGCTATCGCTCGGGATGCTTCGATCCTGCGGACGAAAAAAACGAAACCGCGGCCGAGCGGGAGGCGACATGGCATTGGAGTCCATTGGACTCGAGTACTGTTTCGAGCGGGCGGTCGAAGCCGCAATGATCATGGTTTCGCTTTCTTTTCCCGGATCCAGGAGGCAGCTTTTTTCAGGACGTCAGGGGGGATAACGTGTCCGGCATCGAAGGAGCAGAACTGCACATCGTAACCGTGCTGCTGGAGCAACTCCAGCGCTTTGAGACTGAACGACTCTTTGATGGCGGTATCTGACTTCCCGTGGGAGATGAAGACCGGAATGTCTTTTCCCTTCTGCAGATCCTGGGTCGAAACCAACTCCTCGGGGAAATCGCCGCTGAAAGCCAGGATCCCCTTGATTTGAGACGGGTTGTGAATGCCGGTCATGTACGCTGCCGCAACACCTTGGGAGAAACCCAGCAGGTACACTCCTGAGATCTTGAACTGGCTGTTGAAGGCCGCAATGACATTGAGAAGGTATTTTTCTGTCGGCGGATCCACTTTGGACCATAGAGACTTGTCGACGCCTTCCAGGAACCAGCTGCAAGATTTCCCCGGCAGATAGGCTAAGTCCCACCTCGCGTATGCTCCTTCCGGCGCCGCGCAGATCATGTCCCGAAAAATTTCCGCCGGCAGGGAACGCAGAAAGATTTCTGCATTTCCACCGTTGCCGTGCAGACCGATGACGAGCGGGCAGGCCTGGTCCGGCCTGAAGTCGGCGGGGAGCCGGTATCGGCAGGTCATCATGCGGGGCGCTTCCACAAAGAGTGACTTGCCCATGTCGGACACAGCGAGACGGGCTTGCTTGAGGGCCTCCTGGAAAGCGGCCGAAGAACGAACCTTCTCAAAATCCTGGTCTTTTTCAATGAAGGAAATGTCTGTGAACCCAGCGTTCACGGCACGCATGAGGACTTCGGCGGCCGGAAGCGCCTTGCCTTGCCGACCATAACAACAAGCGAGATTGTAAAGAATACGTGAATTTTTGCTATTCCGTTGCAAGTAGGCCAGGTAAAAGGATTCCGCCTTCTGCAGGTCTCCCTTGATTGCGGCGGCTTCTCCTTGACGAGCCAGGGAGTTGATGTCACTGTCCAGGAAGCGCCATGCGTCATCCCCCGGTTTGGGGAGCTGCGTGAAGGCCAGGGAGCAGCAAACCATCATTCCCAAAACTGCCCCGGCGATTATTCTCGAGTTGCTCATGGCCGGTTCCCTACACATTGAATCGGACGTGCATCACATCCCCGTCCTGTAAGATGTAGTCCTTCCCTTCCAGGCGGAAAAGTGCTTTTTCCTTCAGCGCGTGGAATGAACCGTGTATCAGCAGGTCTTCGCAGCGGACGACCTCGGCCCGGATGAAACCTTTCTCGAGATCCGTGTGGATCGTTCCCGCGGCGCGCGGGGCATTGGCTCCCTGCCGGATGCTCCAGGCCCGGACTTCGTCCTCCCCGACCGTAAAGAAAGAGATGAGCCCCAGGAGGTGGTAATTCTCTCGGAGGAGGCGGTTCAAACCAGACTCGGTAATCCCGAGGTCAGTCATGAAGGCCTGGGCGTCTTCCTGCGAAAGCTTGGAGATCTCTTCTTCGATCTTTCCGCACACTCCGGTAATGACGACCCCTTTTTTCCCGACCCAGGATTCAAGGCCGAATTGTGAGGCAGCGCAGTTCAGGGCAGATGCGTCGTCCTCGTCCATGTTGATGATGTGGAGGATCGGTTTCTGCGAGAGGAAAGTGTATCCGCGCACCCTTCTGTCATCCTCAGCGGATAGATCGAGTTCCCGGAGGGGCTTTTCGGCTTCCAGGTGGGCCTTGAAGTGTAGAAGCAGGTCTTGCTCCGCCTGCAGTTCCTTGTCCTTGATTTTCTTGAGATCCTTTTCCAGGCGCTCGAGCCTTCGTTCCACCTGGAACAGGTCGGCGAAGATCATTTCAAGTTCCATGTTTTCCACATCCCGGGCTGGGTCGACGGAACCGGCGCTATGGGGAACCGACTCGTCGTGGAAGGCCCTGACCACGTGCGCCAGCGCATCGACGGCCCGGAGACCGGCCAGAAAAGTGTTTTCCTTCATGTCTTCTGCGGCGACTCCCGGCAGATCCAGGTACTGGGCGCTTGCCCAGGTGGTTTTCACTGGTTTGAAGAGCGCCGAGAGCTTATCCACTCGGGTATCTGGAACTTTGGCCGTGCCGGTGTTCACTTCCGGTCGGGCGGAAGCGCCAGTTTCGGCAGTTGCGCCGGTAAGCAGATTGAAGATCGTGGTTTTGCCGACTTGCTTGAGGCCAACGATGCCTGTTCTCATTCCATTCCTCCAGTTGTTCTTCCTTGCTGAGTCTGTTTGAAACGGTGTGGCCCCCTTGGCCTGATTCCGATGGGAAACGGAATAGGGTAGCGACCACTCCGATTGTTTAACGGCAATTCCCGCCAACCGTCATATACCACACCGCACACCTGATCGCAAACCTTGCGCAAGGGCAGGGATTGACAAAGATGTAGACAAAGGAATAGCATGGCGGCATAGATGTTCGCCAGAAGGAGGTTTCATGCTCTGGACGCCAAGATTGTTCCGCCTGTTCTGGCTGCTTGCTTTGTTGGCCCTCGTTTTCTGCGCCGGGTCCTACGCTCAGCGGTATTCCACAATGATGGACACGGAGGGGGAAATTCGCCTATATGTCGGTTTCGGAGAAGCGGGAGAGCTTGTGGGCGTGGATCCAATCGTTGGTAACATGAGGCGCGTGCCGGATGGCAGCTTTATTCAGGGATCGCCGGAAGGGGAGCCCTGCCGGGACGTTGACGAGGGGCCGACTTTCTCCCATACCCTGACTTTGCCCCTGGCTGTAATGGAAACGGAAGTGACACGCTTGATGTGGGCGACCCTTCAAGGCGTTCAAACGACTCTTCCTGACGATCGCTCTGACGAATCGGTGAGCCCTGGAGCCAACGATCCTGTACAGCGGGTCACTTGGTACGAGGCAGTGGTTTTTGCCAACCTTCTCTCTGTGCAGAATGGGTTGACGCCCTGCTATTACAAGGATTCCTCCTTCCTGGTTCCCCTGACAGACCAGAATGTCTGTACCGGCCGGATATGGTGCAATTTTCATGCAGGCGGTTATCGGCTTCCCACGGAAGCGGAATGGGAATATTTCTGCCGGGCGGGTACTCTCACCCCGTTTTGGAAAACGGAACTATATTATTCTATAACAACATGCGGTTTAACTGATATTCCCGGATTGTATCCATCCCTGGAAGAGGCTGCCTGGTTTTTCCCAAACTCCGGTGGCCATACGGAAACAGTCGGAACAAAGCAGGCCAATCCATGGAACATCCATGATGTGCATGGGAATGTTCAGGAATGGTGCTGGGATTGGGTCTGGAACTATCCAGCAGGTGCGCAGGTGGATTACCGGGGAGATTCCTCAGGTTCGGCAAAGGCTGTCCGGGGCGGTTCCTGGGATCTTTTCGCCTCTTGCGCCCGCTCCGCCAATCGATGGCATGCTTTCCCGCAGTACAGGAGCACCTCCTTGGGATTCCGACTGGTGAGGACAATCAGCCTATGCCCTCCTCCGGTGATCATTCGCCAGCCTTTCGGCCCGTCATCGGTCTGTTACAGGGACAAAGCGAATCTTCATGTTGAGGCGGAAGGTACGGGATCTCTCCGATATCAATGGTACCTGGGGGGGCGTGGCATCACCTCGTACCCGCTGGGAAGCGACTCCCCGAATCTTGTCACCAATTTCCTTACCAGGATGGAAACGTTCTGGGTCAGGGTGTTCTCCGACTGCGGCTACGTGGACAGTGAAACCGTCGAAGTGGACATGATGGGTGACGTGAATATAGATGGCGTCATCAACGTCAAAGATTACGACCTCATGCTCGATTGGTTTGCCGGTCGGAAGGTGCCCAAGAGGTTTCTCGAATCCGCTATGGACGCCAATTGCGATGGGGCCATCGATATCGTGGACCTGATAGAGGTCTGCCTGATCATTCAATGATTTTTGGCCTCAACCTCCGCCGAAGGCGAGGCGTGCGAAGCGGAAGGCGTGGAGCCAGCGCTGGCCGACGT